>JAQBDA010000249.1:0-53570 GCA_032124675.1 Chloroflexota bacterium | reverse complement strand
GCGGGTGTTTATGTGATCTACAGCACTGCCTCAGCACCGGCTGATATTGAGATACGTGACGGCCTCGACTTGGCCTTCATCAACTTCCCTGAACCACGCCGCAGCACCATCCCACAAACATTCAATTTCACATCAGAGAATGTCGATCGTACAGCGAATCTATCCATGTTCTTTGGTAGCGTCATGACCGATCGCCCTACATCCATCGAAGTGACAGTGGGTGGAGTCACGACGACCTACAGCGACCTGATGGACTCCGGTGATGGAGCTGACTGGGATACGATTAGCCTGAACATCGATATCCCTGCAGGTGCGCCGAGCCTGACGGTCCAGGCCCTTTCCCGCGACGATTTTGGCACGGGTAAGCTACCAGCGTCTCTCTCCTGGATCGGGGCTGGGCTATCAGTTGAGCCACCTCCGGGGATAATTGTCGAGAAGACCGCCGACCCGACCAGCATACCTGAGCCAGGCGGAGCCGTCACGTTCACCGTTGTGGTGACCAACAACAGTGGGCCGACCGATCCGGTGACGATCACATCGCTGGTGGATGATATCCACGGCAACCTGAACGGGCAGGGGACATGCTCTGTACCGCAGACCATCCAGCCTGGAGCTAACTATACCTGTGAGTTCCCGGCAACTGTGAGCGGGGATGCGGGTTACTCGGAAACCGATACGGTGACCGCCTCCGGAACGGATGACGAAGGCACCCCAGTGAGCGACTTCGATGATGCCACTGTAGTGATAACCCCACTAGACCCGGTCATCGATGTCGTCAAGACTGCCGACCCGACCACCATACCCGAGCCGGGCGGCACGGTTACTTTCACCGTTGTAATCTACAACAATAGCGGTCCAACCGACCCGGTGACGATCGATACTTTGGTGGACGATATCCACGGCAACCTGAACGGGCAGGGGACATGCTCTGTACCACAGACCATCCAGCCCGGTGGCAGCTACACCTGTGCATTCACAGCGACGGTAAGTGGGTCCGCAGGTGACTCAGAGACAGACACTGTGACTGCTTCTGGCTACGATGACGAAGAAACACCGGTAAGCGATTCGGACGACGCGACCGTGACGATCACTGGGGAGGGCGATGGCCTGCCCGAGATAGACGTTCAGAAGAACGCTGACCCGGTTTTTGTATATGAGCCTGGCGGCATGGTAACCTTTACTGTCGAGGTAACCAACAACAGCGGTCCAACCGATCCTGTGACGATCACATCGCTGGTGGATGACATCCACGGCAACTTGAACGGGCAGGGTACGTGCTCTGTGCCGCAGACGATCCAGCCGGGAGATACGTACACCTGCGAGTTCACTGCTATGGTTCAAGGAAGTGCCGGTGACTCGGAGACCGATACTGTAACCGCCTCCGGAACGGACGATGAAGGGAACCCGGTGAGCGATTCGGATGATGCAACCGTGGAGGTCCGGGGAGCACTCTATAAGGTGTATTTCCCCAATGCGGATAACGAGAAATCGATTATTAGTCGTGTACCGATGACGGTGGGCTACGAAGACCTGCAGTTCGACCGTCCTGATATGGACTTTGATTACAACGACTGGGTGACGAACATCGACACCAAACTGGTGATCAATGACCAGACTCAAGACCTCTACCGGATTGACTTCACCGTCACTCCGCGGGCCCGTGGTGGTGTTCGCAGCCATGCGTTCCACATAAATATCCCTGCCAATACATTTGCAACTGACGGCACGGCGAATTTGACCATCAAGGATCAGTTCGGTAATATCGTCAGCTCAACCAGCACCCCCTTCGATGCCTCTCAGGCGAATGATTTCAATGTAATCCCATGTACGTGTGAGGCATTCCCAGTTCAGGGTCAGATTATTAATGCTATCGAAGGGACTCCGGTAATGCCGACCCAAAGGACAGCCGTGTTGAGCATCGAGTTCTACACGCCTGGCCCGTTCGATCAGAGCTATCTGGATGAAGATCAGATCAGCAAACCGCACGGGACAGGCCTGTTCTTCGATCCATATATCGATGTCATCGATTTCGGATTCGAGGTTCATCAGGGTGACCTTCGGCTGCTCAGTGTTCCAGAGATCACCTGGATGTGGCCTGAGGAACGCGTGCGCATCGACGAGGCTTATCCGCTTGTCACAGGCAGCCCGCCAAACTTCAATTTCCCGAATGGGTGGTGGAAGAATCATAATACCTGTGTCTATGGCGATGGCATTCCATGCCCTACCGCCCTCTTTGAGTACATGACCGCCGAGTGATGGAGGCGATGGGTAGACTTTATGTAGTATCTATCAAGATACATTGACGATTACTGATCGTTAATCATAAATTTCAGGTGCTGGTGGATTGTGGTAAGCTAAGCCAGCACCTGAATTTTTTTGTGGAAGTTATGCTGCCGGGGAACAATTATGTCCTTCCAGAGTTGCGTCAGTCCCAACTTGGTCATTTCGGACCTATCGCACCCAGTGAGATAAAATGCCTAACCATCCCGATCGATTGCCCATCCTGAGATCTTACTTTCTCATTAGCGCCGCCAGCGGCATCATCGCCTGTCTGCTCTTGTTGAGAGCAGGCTGGCAGGCGGTGACTGGTTTGTCTTCTGCTGTCACGGGCATGTGGCTCGGGCTATTATCCACTGTTATCGTTTTCTCGATAATTTTTACCATCCTGGCGGTTATTGTCTTCCGAACGCCTAATAGTCACGTACAGCAGGTGTCAATTAGGATGTTTTTCGACCGGAGCGGGACTCGTGTGGCTCTGATAATAGCCGGTCTCTTAATGTATGCCGTTGGAGCAATATATTTATTCTCAGCCTCCCCTGAAATCTATGGACCCACATATCCAGAACGGCTGCTACCCTTTTTCTTGTGGTTGGCGAGCCTGGGGTTACTGACAGCGCTCCATATGGCTCTCTACCAGTCCGTAGATTCGACAAACAATACTTTCAGACTAATCATATTATTGGTCATTTTGACAACAGGAATTCTGGTGAATTTGCATTTCTGGTCTTATGAATCGCCACGCCAGGAAGATATCTATTTTATTTATCTTGATGGAGTCCGCCTATCAGAAGGGAGCAATCCTTATGAAAGGGTGCTATCGGGGGAAATGCATGTCAACGATAAGTACTCAACGTATTTGCCAGGGTTTTATTACCTCTCATCAGGGGTCCAGCGGCTGGGGTTGAGGGTGTTTGCAGATTGGCTCTCCTTCTGGAGGGTAATTTTTCTGGTCGCCAACCTTTCGATTGCCACCTTGCTGTTCGTTATACCAGGTAAGCAGCGTCTGACAGCACTCGCTGTTTTTTCCGCATTGTTCTGGCTGTTCAACCGCTGGACGCTGCACGTTTCGAGAACCGCCGATATCGATTTCCTGCCCTTATTCTTTATGCTGCTCTCACTGTATCTTTACAGGCGGAACGCTGCTGCATCATTCCTGATCCTTGGGCTCTCGTTGGGGATAAAGCAGGTGGGGATATTCCTGGTGCCTGTATACTTGATCTGGACCTGGCGGGATAGCCCTCATCCTGAGCGGATCAAGCGGGTTGCAGCCGCTGTTGTGCTGATCGGGATTATCCCGCTGCTTATATCGATACCTTTCCTGGCCTGGAACTGGGAAGGATTCTTGCGTTCGATCCTGTTCTCTGCCACGCGCGACGCTGCCGCTGCTTTTGCGGTTTTTTCTCTGGACGTAGTTCTCGGATTGCGGGGAATACCAGCGAGGCTGCCCATGCTTGTCATGCTTTCCGTCGTTTACTGGCTTACATGGAAGCGCAGTATCGATCACTACATACCTGCGTTCCTTATTATGGCAGTGTTTGTTTTCTTCAATTCCGTATTCTTCACCAGCTACATGATCTGGGCAGCAGCATTGATACCTCTGGCTGCATATGAATACATCCTGGTTGTTAAAGACAAATCTAGGGGAGGCTTATTGTAGATGCCCTGGGATAAAGTTAATCCTGGCGAAAACCGGGTGTTTTGTTAATAATTGCAGTCCTTCTTTGTTACAATTGGTCGCATGCTTGAAATCGTCTCCTTCATGCTTGGTCCAGTGATGACCAATGCCTACTTGATTGCCGATCCATCCACTCTTGCAGCGGTGGTCATCGACCCTGCCGACAGCGGCGATGTGATCGTCGCTGAAGCTAAAAGTCGCAAGTGGCGAATTGGCAGCATATGGCTCACACATGCGCATTTCGATCACCTGGCAGGCGCAGGTGGAGTCGCCGATGGCGTTGAACCCCCGCCTCCTGTGGCTCTGCATCCCGATGATTATCCTCTCTGGCGGATGAAGGGCGGGGCTATGATGTTTGGTATGGACGTGGACCCCGGTCCGGAGCCGACCATAACCCTGCATCACGGTCAGAAGCTGTGGATAGGCAGGAACCAGATTGAGGTGCGCCACGCACCGGGTCATACGCGTGGGCATGTTGTATTCTACTGCCAGGCAGAAAAGGTGGTTTTTTGTGGGGATGTGGTCTTCCAGGGATCGATCGGCAGGACAGATCTTCCTGGAGGGGATTATAATACCTTGATCAACAGCATTCAGACACAAATACTCTCCCTGCCGGATGATACACGCCTGCTGACTGGACACGGTCCAGAGACGAGTGTTGGCAGGGAGAGGTTGTGGAATCCCTTTTTATCTTGATAATCTGACGTGAATTCGGGAAAAAATGACTCAGGTGTTGTATTTTGGGCAGCGAAGCCGCCCAAAATACAACACCTGTCACTTCATCGTCGTTATCCTGAATTGACGTCAATCTACTTGGCGTAATCGATCGCTCGCGTTTCGCGGATCACTGTGACCTTAATCTGACCTGGATACTGCATGGTCTCTTCGATCTGTTTGGCGATATCCCGCGCCAGCCGGGTCGCCGAGAGATCGTCGATATCTTCGGGCTTGACGAATATACGGATCTCGCGACCTGCCTGCAGCGCGTAAGTCTGGTTGACCCCCTTGAACGAGTTGCCGATATCCTCCAGAGAGCGCACGCGCTTCAAGTACTGGTCCAGACTTTCTCGACGCGCTCCCGGGCGCGCTCCGGAGATGGCATCTGCGGCTTCGACAATCGCGGCCTCAACCGTCTCCTGGTCAACTTCGTGGTGGTGCGAGGCAATGGCATTTACGACGAGGGCGTTCACGCCGTATCGTCGGGCATAATCCGCGCCGATTTGTGCGTGAGTGCCTTCTACGTTGTGGTCCATGGCTTTGCCCAGATCGTGAAGCAGCGCACCGGCTTTGCTTAACTCGATATCTGCTCCTAGTTCTGCAGCCAAAGCGGCGGCGATATGGGCTGTTTCTACGGCATGGCCGAGCTGGTTCTGACCATAGGAAGTGCGGAATTTCAGCCGGCCGAGCACCTTGAGGATCTCTGGGTGCAGACCGCTTACACCGGCATCGTAGGCTGCCTGCTCACCAGCATCAACGATAATCCGGTCGACCTCTTTTTGTTCGTTCTTGAGCACCTTTTCAATATGAGCCGGATGTATCCGCCCATCCAAGACCAGTTTGCCCAGAGCGCGGCGAGCAACCTCACGGCGTACCGGGTCAAAGCAAGAGATCGTGACGGCTTCTGGCGTATCATCGACGATGACATCTACACCAGCCGCCTGCTCGAACGCATGGATGTTGCGCCCATTGCGGCCGATAATGCGTCCTTTCATTTCATCTGCTGGGATGGGTACAACCGAACTGGTCGATTCCGACACGTGCTCCGAGGCTACCCGTTGTATCGCAGCGGTGATAATCGCCCGTGCTCGTGCCTCTCCATCCTCCCGGGCTTCAGTCTCTATCTGGCGGATGATTCTCGCCATATCATTGCGCGCTTCTTTCTCAACCTCTGCCAAAAGTATGCCGCGCGCCTCATCCACTGTCATCTGGGAGATGCGCTGTAGTTCTTCCATCTCAGAATTGTAGATCTGATCAATTTCATTCGCCCGTTTGTCGATCGCGCTCTGCCGCTTGTTCAGGTTTTGCTCGCGTTTTTCGATACGGTCACTTCGCTGGTCCTGTTCATCGCGGCGTTTCTGGAGCCGGTCTTCCTCCCGGTTCAACTCGTTCCTTCGGCGGGCAATCTCGGCTTCGGCAGTTTGCCGAGTTTCCAGTGCCTGATCTTTGGCCTCAAGAACAACCGCCTTGGATTTCTCCCGGGCGTCCCTTAAAATCTGGTCTGCCTCGGACTTCTGCCTTTGTTGTTCCCGATCAATCATCCGCTGCTTGATGAAATAGCCGACCCCCAGGCCAAGCAATAAGGCCAGAAATATCAGCGGTATCCAGATCCATAATCCATTCATTGATCTACCTCTTTGTTGGCAGCGTTGGGTACGCTGTCGATATCCTCATTGATTTCACGCCAGATACGGGCGACCACTTGAGAAGACACCTCATAATTAAAGCCCCTACCTGCCAGATAAGTATGCATTTTCTGCCGGAACGCAGGCCACTCCAGCCGGTTGTATCTCCCAGCCTTCTTTAGAGCAGCCAGATACGCCAGTTCCTCTTCGTCAATCTCGTTTACTGCCGAGTGTATGGCAGTCTCTGAGACTCCTTTTCGTTTCAGCTCATAAATCAGAGCACGACGGCTGCGCGGCCGGTATTCGCTCCGATTTTCAACCCAGCTGCGGGCGAAACGCTCATCATCGACCAGACCGGCATTCTGCAGCCTTGCAAGCACCTGCTCCACGACATCTTCCGAAACTCCTTTGCCAACCAGGTGTTTGCGAACTTCCGCTTCCGAACGTATCCGGTAAGAGAGGTAATTGAGTGCTTTCTGGTAGGCAGACTCATGTGTATCTCCAGACTGCAGTTCTGCAATCTTCTCGTCGCTGAGTTCTTGACCTATATACAGCCAGGCCGCGACGATCCTGGAGAGCCCGAAGGCGAATTCGCCATCCAGGTACACATTTATCCGCTCAGGATTGCGTTTCTGTGCTGTTAATGCACTGATCCTTCTAGCCATCATTAACTAAAAAGCCGTAGTCGAACATCTATAGACCACGGCTGCGGACTTTGAATCAGATCCTGTATTATTTGGATAGCTAAAGCAGGCGGGTGGTAAATACCGCTATCTGAACACGGATACTTTTACTCCGTAGTTTCTAATTTCCCGGATGGTTGGTAATGGTGATCATGTCTGCAGTATCGTTATTCGTCCAAACGCCATTCTGTCCGTCATCCGTTGCATTCGCTTTAGCTGCCTCAAATAAAAACTCTCAAACAATCACAAAATCGAGATCGTCAATCAAACCCGTAGCCGCATAAAAAAGAAAAATAATCCTTGCGGCAGGCGATGAATTGTTCGCCACGACTACATCGCCAATTCCTCCCATTGTGTTTGATATCCGTTTCGCTGCAGAATGATTGCTGCACAAAACAGGATTTCATCTTGGCAATGCGCGCTATGTCTTTATAAGGTACCGTTCTGTAAATTGCTCTATAGCGACAATCAAGGAGCTGCGATTTTACCCATCAGCTACCAGCAAGTCAGCATTTTGTATAAATCTATTATACATGATATCCAAAATTCAATCCACTGAAATAAATATTCAGGATCTGTCAGCCATACCTGGATCAGGGCCGGTGAGGTGAGAAGCTTTGCTGCTCAGGTCATATATCGTCGGAGAATGATTTCCGGATGGATATCAATCGAATATTATGACAAATGCAACTATATACCGGTATGATTATGTGAGAACATAGCCGCACTGGGAAATGCAGATTTGTTCACGCGAACAACACGATACAGGAGATCCGAATGACAAATATAACTCGTGAAGACGCTCTGGAATACCATCATCTGGATGGTAAACCGGGGAAAGTCTCAGTTGTGCCAACTAAGCCAATGGATACCCAACGCGACCTGAGCCTAGCATACACTCCGGGTGTCGCCGTTCCAGTACTGGAGATCGCAAAAGATCCTGAGCTGGCTTATGAATATACTTCTAAGGGAAATTTGGTTGCAGTTGTTTCCAACGGCACAGCCATACTGGGCTTGGGGGATAGGGGAGCGCTGGCCTCTAAGCCTGTGATGGAGGGGAAGGGCGTTCTGTTCAAACGGTTTGCGGATGTGGATGTGTTCGATATCGAAGTCGATACCCACGATCCAGAAGAGCTCATCCGGGTAGTGGCTGCTATCGCGCCTACTTTCGGGGGGATAAACCTTGAGGATATCAAAGCACCGGAGTGCTTCCATATTGAGGAAACGCTGAAAGAGATGTTGGATATCCCGGTCTTCCACGATGACCAGCATGGGACAGCCATCATTTCCGGTGCAGCGTTGTTGAACGGTTTGGAAATCGTCGGGAAAACTCTCTCCGAAGTTCGCATCACAATTTCTGGCGCAGGAGCATCGGCAATCTCCTGTGCGGAACTGATGGTACGTCTGGGGGCAAAGCGAGAGAATATTCTGCTGGTGGATACTCGCGGGGTTGTTTATCATGGGCGAGCGGAAGGAATGAATAAATATAAAGATCGCTTTGCCGCAGATACCGCAGCACGCACGCTGGCCGATGCGGTGCGTGATTCGGACGTTTTCTATGGGCTGTCGATTGCGGATATCCTGACACCCGAGATGGTCAAGACAATGGCTGGCCGTCCGCTGATCTTTGCTATGGCGAATCCTGACCCGGAGATCAAATATGAGCTGGCGAAAGAATCCCGCCCGGATGCGATCGTGGCTACCGGGCGATCAGATTACCCAAACCAGATCAATAACGTTCTGGGGTTCCCATTTATCTTCCGCGGTGCATTGGACGTACGGGCGCGTGCCATTAATGAAGAGATGAAAGTCGCCGCCACCCGGTCGCTGGCTGACCTTGCTAAGGAGGATGTACCTGACAGCGTCCTGCGTGCTTACGGTGTGGAGAGCCTGAAATTTGGGGAAGATTATATTATCCCCAAGCCGCTGGACCCGCGCGTCCTCCTGTGGGAATCGCCGGCTGTAGCCCAGGCTGCTATGGAAACAGGGGCAGCTCGCCGACAGCTGGATATCGAAGAATATCGCGAACAGCTGGCCTTCCGGCAGGGTATGGGTGAGCAGGTGCGCCACTTTATCCTCCACAAAGCTCGAAGCTGCCCGACCAAGAAACGCTTGGTGTTTGCTGAAGGCGAGGAACCGAAAATCATCCGGGCTGCAGCCCGGATCGCAGATGAGGGAATCGGCAGCCCGGTGCTGATCGGCAGAGCCGATGTAATCCAGGAGAGGATCGAATCATTAGGTTTGGATTGCTGTCCGGAGATTATCGATCCGGCCAGCTTCGATCGGCTGGAAGAGTATACTGAAGCATATTATGCGCTGCGGCATCGCAAGGGTGTAGCCCTGCGGGAAGCACACAAGCGGATACGCGAGCCAAATGTCTTCGGACCGATGATGGTCAAGATGGGAGATGCCGATGCATTCATCTCCGGATTGACATACGATTACCCGGATGTCATCCGGCCTGCATTGCAGATCCACCATACACACCCCGGGGCAAAGATCGCTGCGGGAGTGTATATCATGATCGTTGGCAAGAAGGTCTTTCTTTTCACCGATGCGACCGTTAATATCGATCCAAGTGCAGAAGCACTGGCAGAAATTGCCTGTCTGGCGGCAGATTTTGCCCGCCAGCTTGGATTGGAACCGCGCGTCGCTTTGCTCTCTTTCTCTAACTTCGGCAGCACGCCACACCCGCTAACCAATAAAGTACGCCGGGCTGTTGAAATCATCCGTGACAAATGCCCGGACTTTGCAGTGGATGGAGAGATGCAGGCGGACACCGCGGTGATGAGCGAGATTATCGAGAAACGCTACCCGTTCAGCGAGGTGAGCAGCGCCAATGTGCTGGTTTTCCCCTCGCTGGAAGCTGCCAATATCGCCTACAAGCTCCTGGCACGGTTGGGTAATGCCCAGGCCATCGGGCCGATCCTGCTGGGGGTCGGAGCACCGGTCCACGTACTGCAGACCGGTGATGAGGTGCGGGATATTGTGAATATCGCAGCTGTGGCGGTGATCGATTCGATGGATCGTGACAGAGGTTGTTAGAAATACACATCAGGGATTCGTGAGGGGCGACCTCACGAATCCCTGATTTTCTATCATCTGCAAACCTGGTGACCTGCTGGCTTCAGTCCTGGTCAATGCTCGCGCGATCCCAGCGCGCTTCGTTTGTCAACCAGACGGTTATGGTAGGATTGTAGGGGTGTAAAGTCTGAAGCTGGAGCACTCTTCTTGGAACCCGTAAATCGTCTCTGTTTTGTATGTCTGGGGAATATCGTTCGCAGCCCGCTGGCGGAGAAATTATTCATTCACCTGGCAAACCAAGCAAGCACGGCGCATAAATACCAGGTGGACTCGGCCGGGACCAGTGCCTGGCATATCGGTGACCTGCCCGACTCGCGCATGCGCCGTGTGGCTGCCCGCCATGGCCTGGCATATATTGGGCGGGCACGCCAATTTCAGCAGCGGGATTTTGACCGGTTTGACCTGATCCTTGCGATGGACCAGCACAACTACGCTGAGCTGGCACGTATGGCAGGCAGCGAAGGGCAGCGTAACAAAATACATTTGCTGCGCGAATTCGATTCGCAGGCTGAACCGCAGGCAGTGGTGCCGGATCCGTACTATGGTGGTATCGATGGTTTCGAGAACACCTATCAAGTGATCGAGCGCAGCTGCCTGGGTTTGCTGCAGGCTCTCGAAGCAGGGGAGCTGTGAAAGTCCCACAACAGGTACGCATATACCTGTCAGAAAACGGTTATGGTGACCTGCTGTCCTCCCAGTCTGTGGGTGGCGGCTGCATCAACAACGGCGCTCGCCTGGACACTTCAGCGGGCGTCAGTTTTTTTCTAAAGACTAACCAGAATGCGCCGGTGGATATGTTCGCCCAGGAGGCGCTGGGTTTGAAAGCATTGCAGATTCCGCAAGCACCCAGAGTACCGGTTGTGTACCTGTATGGAGAACAGTTCCTCCTGTTGGAGGATCTGGCTCCGGCTGCCCGCACACGTGACTACTGGCAGGTTTTCGGTCGCCGGCTGGCAGCTCTGCACAACCATACCGGCTCACAATACGGGTTCGAGCATGATAATTATATCGGCAGCACCCCACAGCTGAACAAATGGACGGAGGATGGCTACCGGTTTTTTGCTGAGCAGCGCCTGGTCTATCAGGCTAGGTTGGCAAACAGTCGCGGCTTGCTGGGCAGATCAGATATGGAGCAAGTCGAGCGGTTGGCTGCTCGCCTTCCGCAGCTCATCCCAGACCAGCCACCATCTTTGATACATGGAGACTTATGGAGCGGGAACGCCATATCCGATAAGGATGGAAACCCAGCGATTATCGATCCTGCAGTACATTACGGGTGGGCAGAAGCGGAGCTGGCTATGACCGCGCTGTTTGGAGCTTTCCCGGACGAGTTCTACCGCGCTTATCAGGAAGTGCACTCATTGGAGGGGGATTACCGGGGGCGCTTCCCGATCTACAACCTATACCACCTTCTCAATCACCTGAACCTGTTCGGCGGCGGCTACCTGGGGCAGGTGCTGGGTATTCTTCGTCATTACAACCGCTAGCTCTCGAATTTGAAATAATCCTGGAATTGTGGGTGCCAACCTTCAGGGATGTATTCGCCGCTCGCGATATCCTGGGTGTATATCCCTGAGTACTGGCCGAGTGCTGCCTTCTGCAATGCTTCTACCAGCTGGTCGATGTCATCGGTCGTGTTGTACAGACCGAATGAAACGCGGATCAGCCCCGGCATTTCGGATTTATCACCAGCCAGCATCCGGCTGCGCAACTGGGATGACTCGCCCGGGGTGAGCTGCAACAGATGCAGGATATATGGGTGAGCACAGAAACAGCCGCTGCGCACCCCAATCCCGAACTCGTATCCCAGGATGGCGGCAGTTTTAAAATGAGACATTCCCTGCAGGTCGAACGGGATCACTCCCAGACGGTCCGCACTGCGACTGGCATCGCCGTTCCCATAGATGCGTAAGGTGGGTACTTCTTGCAGTCGCTGCAGAGCATAAGCGGTCAGGCCGGCTTCATGTTCGGCGACTGAGTGCATGCCCAGGGCCTCGAGCTGGCGAATCGAAGCTGCCAGCGCTACAGCCCCGACCGTATTCGGACTGCCAGCTTCATCACGATCGGGTGGTCCAGCCCAAACCACGTCATCCAGAGTGACGATCTCCACCGTTCCGCCACCGACGACATCAGGACTGCCATATTCGAAGACATCTCTTCTGCCGATCAGCGCCCCGCCGCCGAATGGTGCATACATCTTGTGTGCGGAAATAGAGACAAAGTCCAGGTGAGCCGGGTCATCCAGGGATAGCATGTCAATAGCGCGGTGCGGGGCTAGCTGGGCACAATCTACTGCGATCTGTGCTCCGACAGCATGCGCTTTTTCTGCCAAGCGGTGGATAGGGTTCAGGTTTCCGGTGACGTTGCTCGCACCGGTGATGGCTACCAGAGCCAGGCAGTCAGCATACTGTGAAAGCCGGGTATCAAAATCATATTCGTCCAGACTGCCGTCTGGAGTCAGCCCGACGTGGATCGTCTTGGCTGCAGAGCGCCAGGGAAGATCGTTCGAATGGTGTTCCATCCCGCTGGTAAGGACTACGTTCCGTTTGTCATTGAAATGAAACCTGCGCGCCAGTTTGTTGACTGCCTCGGTGGTGTTCTTGACAAAGATGCAGGTATGTTTGGCTGGGTCGGCGTTGACAAAACGCATGGTGATCTCCCGCGCCTGCTCATAGGCATGCGTGGAGAGCTGGCTCTTGAAGCCCGTCCCGCGATGGACGCTGCTGTAGTAGGTGAGGAAATTGTTGACTGCTGAACCGACGGCAGCAAATGATGGTGTGGAGGCCGCGTTATCGAGGTTGATATAGCGGTCACTCGACCCGTCCAGTAAGGGTGTCTCCGCATCCAAGCCGATAAAGAGGTGCTGGTAATCATTCGATCTGTCGAAAGTATTCATGCAGGTTTCCTCATCTTATGTAATTGTTGTCGACCCTGTCGATCTGGTCTGCGGCATTGTGGGCACTAAAACCACAAAAGATTGTGCCAATAGTACCAAAGTAGGTTATCGAATTTGAAAAGACCTCTTGATTTTAATATCGATTTCGTATATACTGTGTGTGTTTGTGGGAGAAAGTGGGAATAAGTGGAGCGCCGGATGAATCCGGCGTTCTGTAATTAAAGGTAGGGTAGAACAGATGTTCCTTGGCCAATACCAGCACAATCTCGATAACAAAGGGCGGCTCACAATCCCGGCCCGCTATCGGGAACTGCTGGATGACGGCGCTTTTGTCACCCAGGGCTTCGATCGCAACCTAATCGTGATGACCATCTCTGCATTCGAAGCATTCTCCCAACGCGTTACGGTTATGAGCATCACCGACTCGAAAGCCCGTCTGCTGAGGCGGCTGTTGTTCTCTAATGGTGAGCGGGTGGATGTGGATAAAGCTGGACGGATCCTCATCCCTCAATTTTTGCGCCAGGCGGCCAATCTGGATGGAGAAGTCGCCGTTGTCGGCGTAGGGGATTATTTTGAGATCTGGTCTCCAGATGATTGGGCAGATCAGGTTGTTAAGCTTCAGGATGTCGAGGCGAACGCCGATTTATTCTCAGTGTTCGATATCTCGTCTGGGTAATGCTGGCTGGATATCCATATGTCGTGATATCCATGCATCGTCCAGTACTTTACCAAGAAATTATACACTCTTTAAGCCCGCATCGGGGTGGCCATTACGTAGATGCTACCCTGGGTGCAGGGGGGCATACCAGGGGTATTCTGGAGGCCAGTGCACCGGATGGATTGCTTCTGGGGATGGATGTCGATCCGCAAGCACTGGAGCTTGCACGCAATAAATTGTCCGTATTTGGATCGCGCGCCATCCTGGTGCGGGCTTCCTATACTTCACTTGCCGAGCAGCTGGCCGCTTTAGATTGGCAGTCTGTTGACGGCATCGTTCTGGATTTGGGGGTGTCGTCTATGCAGTTGGACACCCCGCAAAGGGGGTTTTCATTCCAGGTAGATGCACCGCTGGATATGCGCTTTGACCCGGATAATCCGGTACGGGCGGCTGATCTGGTAAATACGCTTCCAGAGGGAGATTTAGCCGACATGCTGTTCAGGTATGGGGAAGAGCACAAATCACACCGGGTAGCAAGGGCGATCGTGCAGGCCCGCCCGCTCGAGACAACAGGGCAGCTCGCCCGGGTGGTTGTAGGAGTGACTGGCTCCGGAAAGAAAGGAATGCACCCGGCAACACGCACCTTCCAAGCGCTGCGAATTGCGGTCAACCGCGAGTTAGAAGCGCTGGAAGAATTTTTACCCCAGGCAGTATCTTCTCTGGCCTCAGCGGGTAGGGTGGCGGTTATCAGCTTCCACTCTCTAGAAGACAGGATAGTGAAACAGTATTTTAAAAAGGAGAGCCAGGATTGCATCTGCCCGCCCAAACAGCCTGTGTGTACCTGCGGGCATAGAGCAGTCTTACGAATTCTGACCAAGCGGCCATTAAGACCTGATGAAATGGAGGTCAGTGCCAACCCTCGATCGCGCAGTGCTAGGCTGAGGGTTGCAGAAAAAATATAAACAATGGTACAGCACCTTGGCATAACACTTGCAAACCTGTTATTGAGGCTGGATTTGGTGGATTACCTAGCTGAACCAAATATATCCTGCCAGCCCACATCCCGAAACAGGAGGATGTAATGAATGGTGTGAGACAGCTCACACAGGCATATTCACAAACACCCTGGCGCAGACAGCTTCAGCTTCTGGGTCTGTTCTTGCTGTTGGTGGTTTTGGCTGCATTAGTCGCAGGCATATATCTGAATGTGACCGCCAGGGCAGGTACGCTGGGACGAGAAGTCCAGATCATGCAGAATAAGATCGAAGACCTGGAACTGCAAAATGCAGATCTGGAAACCAGGCTGGCAATCCTGAACTCTGCTGCGGAGATGGAAAAGCGAGCACTGGATATGGGTTTTAAACCGCTGGAGCGCGACAATGTGACCTATATTGTTGTGCCAGGTTATATCTCCCGCCAGCAAGCGGTGATCGCTCCGCCACCGAAGCCAAAGACTGTTGTTGCCGCTAGCCTGCCATCTGATTATACAGAGTCACTGCTTGTCTGGCTGCAGGAGAATTTACTGCCGACGCTAATTCGTATCTTAGAGGTGCAGCCATGAAACCAGATAACGTTTGGCGATACACACTGCTTGGGACGATATTCTCACTCCTGGCTGTATTCATCGTCTGGCAGATGTTCCGCATTCAGTTGGACTCAGAACGAGTGAAAAAATTCATCGCCCAAGGCGATCTGTACTCAGGTGAATGGCATACCTACTTCCCGGCGAGAGGTTTGATATATGATCGTTGGGGGCATCTCCTGGCTGGCAACACCACGGTATACGAAGTGGGCGTTGACCTTGCTCGAGTTGAGAACCCGCACAGCATTGCCCTTACACTGAATGTTGTCCTGGGGCTGGATTATGCCAAAGTGATAGAAGCGGTCAGCCAAGACCCCTCTGATGAGATTGTCTATGTTGTCCTGGATGATTTTGTCACTCAGGATAAGATCGACCGCTTGCAGGAGCTTTCGAACGAGATCAGAAACGCCTACAGCTCGAGGAAGGATAGGGAAGCGCACAGCCTGGAGGGACTGGAATTCAAGCCACACCTGCAGCGCACATACCCGGAGAACGCACTGGCCTCCAATATCCTGGGTTTTGTAGGCAGGGATGACGATGGCAATATGTTGGGCTATTTTGGGGTTGAGTCGAAATACAGCAGCCTGCTGGCAGGTCAACCGCAAAGAGCATGGGTACCCAGCGATCCCAACCGGGTGGAGGAGATGCCGGTCATACCGGATGGCGCCAGTCTGGTCCTTACCATTGACCGCGATATCCAGGCCAGTATGGAGGAAATCGTCGATCGCACGCTTAAGAATAGTGGTGCCGAATCGGCCACCATCGTGGTCGTGGAGCCGAAGACAGGCGATATCCTGGCAATGGCGACGACACCTCGCCTGGACTTGAACAAGTACTGGCGCTATGCCGAAGTGTTCGAGGGTGAGACTCCCTTCAACAGGACGATCAGCCAGGCCTATGAGCCCGGTTCTGTATTCAAAGTGCTGACGATGGCTGCAGGTTTGGATTCGAAAGCGGTTGAACCTGGTACGACATTTGTGGATACCGGGGTATTCGAGATTGGCGGAACGTTCATCCGAAACTGGAACTGGGGTGCCTGGGGTCCGCAGGATATGCAGGGATGCATGCAGCATTCATTGAATGTCTGCCTGGCCTGGATAGCCTCCCAGGTTGGCACGAAACAGTTCTATGAATATATGACTGCATTCAATATCGGCCGCTATACCGGGATCGAGCTGGCCGGTGAAAACCCTGGTCGGTTGAAGGTGCCCGGCGATGAGGATTGGTATGACGCAGACCTGGGAACCAATGCCTTTGGTCAGGGCGTCTCTGCCACGCCGCTTCAAATGGCAATGGCAGCCTCGGCGATCGCCAATGATGGCAAGATGATGGCTCCCCGGATCATCCGCTCCATCATCAGCGATGGGCACCAGTACGATACAGAGGTCAGGGTGGCTGGAATTCCTATTTCTAAGGAGACTGCCAACACGTTGACCGAGATGCTAGCCCGGTCTCTAGAGCTGGAGGCCTCCGATGCACTGATCGATGGCTATCGTGTTGCAGGTAAGACCGGCACCGCCGAGATCCCAACGCCGTATGGTTATACCAGCAATGTCACCAATGCTTCTTTTGTTGGCTGGGGACCACTGCCAGACATCCGTTTTCTGGTTTATATCTGGCTTGAGAAACCTACCACATCAATCTGGGGTTCTGAAGTGGCGGCCCCTGTGTTCCCGGAGGTGGTGGAGGAACTCGTAGTTCTTATGGATATACCATCCGATGATGTCCGCAATGCGTTGTTCAGCCAATAATGTGCATGATGATCAGGACCAGCAGTAGAAATGTATGTTAACTGTAGCGGACGTCCTAGAGGCTCTGGCTGGCGTTCGCCCTGAAACGGCGAACCAGGTGATCACCGAGGCGGTCTTCGACTCACGGCAGGTTATTCCAGGCTCCCTGTTTGTTGCCCTGCCGGGTGAACGAGTAGATGGACATGATTTTATCGAGTCAGCCTTTCAAAGTGGAGCAAGCCTGGCGTTGGTGCAGCGAGCGATCAGCGAGCAGCACCGTGTGCTCGATCTGCGCACAAGGTCTGCCGAGGATAGTCTGGCAATACCCGAGATGCCGTTCTGCCTGCTGGTGCATGACTCCCTCAAAGCGCTGCAGCAGGTGGCAAGGTTCTGGCGGCGGAAGCTGAATATCCGGGTAATCGGAATAACCGGCAGTGTAGGGAAGTCCACCACGAAAGAGCTTGTTGCAGAAGTACTTGAACAGCGTTACCGAACCTTAAAAAACCCAGGCAACCTGAATAATGAGATCGGATTACCGGTCTCCCTGCTGCGTTTGAGTGAAGGGCACCAGTCGGCAGTGTTGGAGATGGGCTTTTATGTCCCGGGAGAGATCGCTTTCTTATGCGACCTGGCACTGCCGCAGGTCGGCGTGATCACCAACATCGGTACCGTACATGCGGAACGAGCTGGCTCGCAGGAAGCAATCGCACGAGGAAAAGCCGAGCTGGTAGAGTCGCTGCCCCCGGACGGTGTGGCGATCCTGAACTACGATGACCCCCTGGTACGGGAGATGGCAGCAAAGACCCGGGCGCGGATTTTCTTTTATGGTCTTGACCCGCAGGCTGACCTTTGGGCAGATGAAGTAGTAGGCCTGGGGCTGGATGGCATCCGTTTCCGGCTCCATTACCGGGGCGAGACACTGATCCTGCGTGTTCCGCTGATCGGCAGGCATTCCGTTCACACCGCCTTGCGCGCTGCTGCAGTTGGATTGGTTGAGGGTCTGACCTGGCAGGAGATCATCAGCGGACTGCGATCGGGACATACTCAGCTGCGGCTGGTCGCTGTACGCACCGAAAGCGGGGCTCTGCTGCTGGATGACACCTACAATGCATCACCGGAGTCGACCCTGGCAGCGCTAAACCTGCTGGAAGAGCTGGACGGGCACAAAATAGCTGTGTTGGGAGATATGCTGGAGTTGGGACCCTATGAGGTTCGTGGTCATGAGCTTGTCGGTCTGCGTGCTGCTGAAGTGGTTGACGAACTGATCACTATTGGTGAGCTAGGTGGCATCATCGCCAGGGCTGCTTTCAAATCCGGGTTGGCAGAAACCTCGATCACCCGGCTGGATACAACCCAGCAGGCGATCACCTATCTGAAACCCAAACTGGGGAGTGAGGATGTCGTGTTGGTAAAAGGATCACGCGGGATGCAAATGGATCGCATCGTAGCTGCACTGGAGTACCGGGAATGACACAGGCCCCGATGACCCTGGCACTGGCTGGTTTGAGTTTTATGCTGACCGCAATCTGGGGACCACCGCTACTGCGAGTGCTCAGGCATTATAAAGTCGGCAAAGCGATCCGGGTGGAGGGTCCCCAGCGGCATATTACCAAGATGGGAACCCCGACTATGGGCGGTGTATTGTTCGTCGTACCGGTTTTGCTTCTGACAACCTTGCTGAATGCAGTCCCGCTGATCGGCTTAACCGGATTGGGGCGCTCGGTTCTGCTGCCAATGGGCGTGCTCCTTCTATTCGCTGCACTCGGTGCAGTGGATGACTGGCAGGGGTTACACGGCGAGGGTATGCGTGCCCGCACGAAATTTGCCTTTCAAGTCATATTTGCCCTGCTGGCAGCGATCGGCTTATATTATGTGCTGGACGTGCCGCATATGTTCATGCCAGGGGTCAAGGGCGAGATAGAGATGAGTGCCATAATCTATCTCCCGGTTGCGGTCTTCCTGATCGTTGGGTTTTCGAATGCAGTCAACCTCACCGACGGGCTGGATGGGCTGGCAGGGTTGATCTCCGCCACGGTATACACGATCTACGGTGCCATCGCCCTGGTTCAAGGGCAGATCTTCCTGGCACGGTTCTGTTTTATCCTGGTGGGTGCGGTGTTTGGTTTCTTGTGGTTCAATGTGCACCCGGCGGATTTGATCATGGGTGATACTGGATCGCTATCTTTAGGTGCGACCTTAGCTGTCGTGGCGTTCATGACCGGACAATGGGTGATACTTCCGGTAATCGCTGTCATACCTGTCAGCATAGCCTTGAGCGTGATACTCCAAACCTCTTATTTCAAGTACACCCGAAATAAGTATGGGGAGGGTAGGCGGCTGTTGAAGATGGCACCACTGCACCACCATTTTGAACTGCTGGGATGGAGTGAGACTCAGGTTGTACAGCGGTTTTGGCTGATCAGCCTGCTGGCGGCGATGATCGGAGTGGGGCTGGCAGTAGTGTAGTGAAGATTTGAACCTTAATAAATGAGGGAAGTGAATTGAGCGATTGGAGCGGCAGACGGGTCGTAATCCTGGGCGCAGCCCGGCAGGGTACTGCCCTGGCACGCTACCTGGTAGGGCATGGTGCACAGGTGCTGCTGAATGACCGGAGACTTGCCAGCGAGCTGCAGGAGGCGCAGACCGCCCTGGCCGATACGATCGACCGCACACCCGGCTCCCTGAAGTGGGTCTGTGGTGGGCATCCTTTAGAAGTGCTGGACGGCGCAGATATGCTCTGTGTGTCTGGAGGGGTGCCTTTGACCCTCCCGCTTGTCCAGGAAGCAAGGCGGCGTGGGATCCTACTCTCCAACGATTCGCAGATTTTCATGGAGAGGGTCCCGTGCAGTGTGACCGGTATTACCGGCTCGGCAGGGAAAACGACCACCACATCTCTGGTCGGGCTAATCGCTGAGCAGGCAGTTGAGGCTCGCAAATCAGGAAGCCGGTACAGGCGAGTATGGGTAGGAGGCAATATCGGCACCCCGCTGATTTCCGTGCTTGACCAGGTAACCGTCGACGACCTGGTGGTGATGGAGCTTTCCAGCTTCCAACTGGAGCTGATGACCATCTCACCGCAGGTGGCGGCAGTGCTGAACATCACGCCCAACCACCTGGACCGGCATGGGAGCATGGCAGCCTACACAGCAGCTAAAGCCAGGATACTGGATTTCCAGGTGCCGGCAGATATGGCCATATTGAGCAGAGACGACCCGGGAGCCTGGAGCCTGGCCGACCAAGTGAGCGGTCAATTGCTGTCCTTTGGTCTGGCTGAAGCACCTTTGGGCGAGCAATCGGCAGATGCCTTCACCCGAGCAGATGGTCTCTATATCAGGACTAGAGAGGATGATACCTGGCTGATGTCACAATCTGCCATCAAGCTGAGGGGCGAGCATAACCTGCTCAACGTGCTGGCAGCCTGCTCAATTGCTCTGGCAGCCGGGTTCCAGGTTGAGGACCTCAGGTCAGGTGTATCGAGCTTTACCGGTCTGGCACACCGGCTGGAGCACATCCGCTCCTGGGGAGGGGCTGACTGGTACAACGATACGATAGCCACCGCACCGGAGCGGACGATCGCAGCTGTGCGTTCGTTCGAGGAGTCTCTGATCTTGCTGCTGGGTGGCAGGGATAAGGACCTGCCTTGGGATGCACTGGCAGAATTGGTACTCGAGCGGGCAGAGCGGGTTATCGTTTTCGGTGAGGCTGCCGAGAAGATCATCCAGGCTGTCGACCGGGCTGCTGCCAGCCAGGGGGTGGTCTTGCCGACCGGCAGGGTTACTCGCTGTGATAGCATGCGGCAGGCTGTCGGGGTCGCTTCACAGATTGTCCGCCCGGGAGATGTTGTCCTGCTGTCACCCGGCGGAACGAGCTTCGATGAATTTATAGATTTTGAGGAGCGAGGAGAATGTTTCAGGCAGTTGGTACTAGAGCTGTAAAAAAAGAAAATAACCAGAAGAATGCCCCCCGGCATAGGTCGGTACACTTGAAGGTTGATGTACCTCTGCTGGTGGTCAGTATTACCCTGGGAATCATCGGCTTATTGATGGTTTATTCGGCCAGCTGGGATTATTCCTTCCAGTTATTCGGCTCATCCACCCAAATATTCCAGCGCCAGGTGCTGTGGTTAGCACTGGGTATAGTCGCTGCCGCGATCCTGGTATTCATTGATTACCGCATATTCCGCAAATTGGCCGTACCAATGTTGATCTTTTCGATCGCCTTACTGGTGCTGGTGCTGGTCTTGAGCGACATGCGCAACAATGCAGTCCGGACATTGTTCGGAGGCTCGATCCAGCCCTCCGAGCTGGCGAAATTGGTCATGATCATTTATCTTGCGGTGTGGCTGTTTTCGAAGCGCGAACAGCTCAGCGATGTCAACTTTGGTTTGATTCCCCTGGCAGGTATCCTGGGTGTGGTAGGCGGGTTGATCTTCGTCCAGCCGGATTTGAGCGCAGTGATCACGTTGTTTGCGATGGGGGGGATCATGTTCTTCCTGGCCGGGGGAGATCTGAAGCAGATCGGTTTCTTGCTCTTGCTTGCTCTTCTCTTCGGTTGGGTGATCGTGGCGTTGAATTCCACCGGCAGCGAACGGGTGAGCAGCTATCTGGCCGGCTTGCGCGACCCCTTCGCTGCATCCTACCACGTCCGCCGTTCGTTGGAGGCATTCGTGAAAGGGGGCTGGTTTGGAGCCGGGATCGGTAATTCAGAGACCAAGCTGACCGGACTGCCAGTGCCTCCAACAGACAGCATCTTTGCTGTCATTGGTGAGGAGACCGGTGTGTTGGGGGCTACACTTATGGTGGTGCTGTACATGGTGATCCTGTGGCGCGGCCTGGGTATCGCCCGGCGCGCGCCGGATGGATTGGGGACACTGCTGGCTGCCGGCTTGAGCATCTGGCTTGTTATGGAAGCGATGGTTAATATGGCAGTGATGGTTGGTTTGCTGCCATTTGCAGGGAACGCGCTGCCGCTGATCAGTGCGGGTGGTTCGAACCTGGTCGTTACCTGCATGGCGATCGGCATTCTGCTGAATATCTCCCGCCAGGCAGTAAAGACACGGGAAGAGGAGGAGAAAAGTTTCGGTGAGGTGGTTAATTTGCGCAGGTGGGACCGGCGGCGGAGTGTATCCCGCTCTCGCCGTTCTCGACGCAGCGAGGGATGATGATCCAGATGGTGTACCTCCCTGGAGCGAACGCAGCATCCTGTGGGTTGGCAGCCAGGGTGGCATGGAGGGCAACTTGGTGATGCGCGCTGGGGTGCCATTCACCAGCATACCGGCAGCCGGTGCGCACGGTGTCGGATTGCGTGCCCTGCCTGGGAACGCGTGGCAGCTCTGGCGTGGATTCGTCACTTCTCGCCGTATTCTGCGTGAATTTCGACCGGACGTCCTCTTCTTCACCGGTGGGTACGTTGCAGTGCCGATGGCGTTCGCTGGTCGTCTGCCGATACGGAACATGAAACGACCGCGCAGACTGCTGTATGTGCCGGATATCGAGCCAGGGTTGGCTCTCAAGATCCTGGCACGCTTCGCAGACCAGATTGCATTGACCGCTGAAGAATCTCGCTCCTATTTGCGTGGAAATGACAGGTCGAGGGTGACGGGATATCCTGTCCGGCGAGACCTGGCTGCCTGGAACAAAGTAGAAGCCCGTAAGAAGCTGGGTCTCAAAGAGAACCTGCCCGTCTTGCTGGTATTTGGCGGCAGCCGCGGTGCGCGCTCCATCAACCGCGCACTCCTGGCAGGGCTCTCGGATTTATTATCTGTGGTGCAGGTGGTGCATATCTGTGGAACTTTGGATTGGAATGAGGTCGAAGCAGCTCGGGAACAGTTCGCGGTGGAGCTGCCGGATGAACTGTTCAGCCGGTACCACGCCTATTCATATCTGCACGAGGAGATGGGTGCCGCGCTGGCAGCAGCTGATCTGGTGGTCTCACGGGCTGGGGCATCCTGCCTCGGAGAATATCCGTTGTTCGGTCTGCCTGCGATCCTGGTCCCTTATCCGCATGCCTGGCGTTACCAGAGGGTGAATGCAGCCCATCTCGAGGCACGTGGCGCAGCCGTAGTGGTCGAGGACCAGGAGCTGGCTGAACAGCTTGTTCCTCAGGTTCGCAGACTGCTGAACGACCCCCAAAGTATGGCCCAGATGAGCTCTGCAATGAGCGCCCTGGCCAGGCCTCAGGCAGCCCGGGATATCGCCGGGATGGTTCGCTCACTGGCAACGATTGGACGAGGTGCTGAATGATCACACTGCAGTTTGCGTTCTGGATCATGATATTCTTGTTCGCCGTAATCGGGGCGATGCGCGGCTGGGCGAAAGAGCTGCTTGTCACATTTGCAGTGATCGTAGGCCTGTTTATGATCGCCATTCTGCAGCGCTTTGCCCCTGAAACGCTGCGAGCGTTCCTGCTGGGGGCTGGCAAAGTCCAATTCTGGATCAATACAAGCATCGTATGTTTGTTGGCTTTTTTTGGCTACCAGACACCCAATATCGCTCGTATCGCTGCCGGGCGATTCGCACGGGAGAAATTTTCAGATGCTTTGCTGGGATTTTTTATCGGTGCACTGAATGGGTGGCTGATTGTTGGCTCTGTGTGGTACTTTATGGCAATTACTGGCTATCCATTTGCGAGCATTACACCGCCGCCCAGCGACCTGGCAATCTTAAACTACCTGCCGCCGGAGCTGTTGATCGCCAATAACAGCCCAGCGATCTATTTCGCCGTAGCGATTTCTTTCATATTTGTGCTGATTGTGTTTATCTGATTGATACCAGGATGAGAAACTTTCACTTCATTGGGATAGGCGGCAGCGGGCTCTCGGCGATAGCCAGGGTGCTCCTTGAGCGCGGCGAGCAGGTGAGCGGCTCGGACCGCCAGCCATCTGCTGTGACCCAGGCACTAGAGGTCGATGGTGCCACGGTTTATATCGGGCACCAGGCGCAGAATGTGGCAGGTGCTGACCTAGTCATCCGTTCGTCCGCCGTGACTGAGGAGAATGTGGAAGTTCAATCCGCCCGCCTGGCGGGTATTCCGGTATTGAAGCGATCCGAATTCATGCCGGATTTCCTGGCTGGCTACCAGGTGATCGCGGTGGCAGGCACGCATGGGAAGACCACCACCACTGCTATGATTGCCTGGCTGCTGACGCGGTTGAGTCTCGACCCATCCTACATTATCGGCGGCGTCTCGTCCAACCTGGGCACGAATGCCCATTCCGGGGCTGGTTCTTATTTCGTTATCGAAGCGGACGAATACGATAATATGTTCCATGGATTGAAGCCTGGTCTGGCTGTGGTGACGAACATTGAATACGATCATCCGGATTTTTTCACAACCCAGCAGGAGTACGATGGGGCATTTCGAATATTTGTCGATCGCCTGGCTCCTGATGGAGTTTTAGTGGCTTGTATGGATAACCCCGGGTCACGCCGACTGGCCCTTGAGCGTATCGGGGTTGGGAGCAAGGTTATCGGTTATGGCCTTACGGGCAGCAAGCCTGGAGATGCCTACCAGGTTGATTATTATACTTCTGAGATATCTGCCACGTCCGGCTTTGGCAGCAGTTTTGATATCTACAAAAGTGGAGAGATACTGGCACATGTTGATCTGCCGCTGCCCGGCGAGCAGAATGTGCAGAACGCCCTGGCAGCATTCGTCGTTTGCGATCTGCTCGAACTCTCGCTGCCGGAGGCAGCGGGGGCGATAAACGAGTTCCGCGGCACCGGTCGGCGTTTCGAAATTCGCGGTCAAGCGCAAGGTGTCACAGTAATAGATGATTATGCCCACCATCCCACCGAGATCAAGACTACCCTCGCCGCAGCCAGGTCATACTTCCCGCATCAGGAGATCTGGGCTGTCTGGCAGCCGCACACGTATTCGCGCACTCGAATGTTCCGCTCAGAATACCTGTCCGCCTTCGAGGCTGCAGACCATGTGGTGGTTACAGCGATTTATGCGGCGCGAGAGACACTGCCGGCGAATGGCTTCTCATCCCAAGATATCGCTGCCGAGATGCAGCATGCTGACGCCCGATACTCGCCGGATATCAACACGGCAGTCGAGTTATTAATAGCGACGCTGAAGGAAAATTCGGTTCTGGTCGTACTCTCTGCAGGAGATGCCGACCAGATCAGCACGCAAGTATTGCGCGGATTGGTTTAGGCTGGAGTACCAGTTCCCTGGAGGTGTTGCGATGTCTCAAAAAAAGCAAAAGATCAATGACCGTATTCCATTGGAGCAGATCCTGGATCTTATCGGGCGCCCGCCGCAAGAAGAGACCCCGGCGGTTCTTGAGCCACCAGCGCCTAAGGCAGGGGAAAAGCGCCCGTCCCGGGCTACTGTCCTGAAGGTGATCGAAGGACTTAAAGGAGTATAAGGTTCTGCCGGTTGAATTATGAATGTTCTGTTCGGGATGGAAAGGCAACAAATAAAGGATGATATCCGGTCTAGAGGAGCTGATACGGGAGCTTACCAAATGAACCTATCCGGACCGCGATCGCTGATGGATAGATTCGGCGAGCGCCTCGGCGAGCACGTCCCGCTGGCGCGTTATACTGCGGCGCGCGTGGGCGGACCGGCTGATTTCCTCCTGGAGGTAAAAAGTGCTGAAGAGCTGGCCGAAGCTAGCCATCTGATGTGGGCTGAACAATTCGCCTTCACCGTTCTGGGCGGGGGTTCTAACGTACTGGTAAGCGATGCAGGAATTCGCGGTGTGGTTCTGATCAACCGTGCGAAGGAAATTCGTTTCGAGACCAGGTTCCAGATGCCAACGGTTTGGGCAGAAGCCGGTGCGAACTTTGGGGTGGTTTCCCGCCAGGCTGCCGCCCGGGGGCTGTCAGGTTTGGAGTGGGCAGCCGGTATCCCTGGCAGCCTGGGTGGTGCGGTAGTTGGCAACGCAGGCGCGCATGGCGGAGATATGGCTGCCAGTTTGCTCGTGGCAGATATCTTGCACGGAGATCATGGCAGGGAGCTTTGGCCGGTGGACCGGCTTGGCTATCGATACCGGAGCAGTGTGCTCAAATCTTCTGGATTATCCGGTGATGGTGAGCAGGCACTGCAATCACCTCAGGCAGTTGTGCTGGCAGCCCTGCTTAGACTGGAGAAAGGTGACCCGCAGGTTGTGCAGGCAAAGATCGATGATTTCGTCGTTTACCGGCGCCAGACCCAGCCTCCCGGAGCAAGCATGGGTTCGATGTTCAAGAACCCGCCCGGAGATTATGCAGGGCGATTGATCGAAGCGGCCGGATTGAAGGGCACCCGTTTCGGGGATGCCCAGATAAGCACATTACATGGCAATTTCTTCGTCAATCTCGGCGGGGCAGCCGCCATGGATGTTTATGGGCTGATCCAGCACGCCCGGCGAACTGTCTTGGAGAGATTTGGCGTCCGCCTGGAGCTGGAAGTCGAAATGATCGGAGAATGGCATACTGATCATTCAGCCCTGAATGATCAGGCCTGAATGATCAGGCCTGGATGAACGGCCGGGCTGCGAGGATGTATTGAGAGGCAGGATGAGTCAAGAGCAGAAAAAGAAGCTGCGTGTGGGTGTCCTCTTCGGAGGGCGGTCAGGTGAGCACGAGGTCTCGCTGATGTCAGCGCGCTCCGTGTTGAAGGCGCTGGATCCCGAAAAATATACCGTCACCCCGATCGGCATCACTCATGAAGGTGCGTGGCTGGTAGGCGAAAACCTGCTGGATAAAATGCTCAACGGTCAGCTGGCGACACTGCAGCCTGTCACACTGTTTGCCGATCCGAATCGCCCCGGACTGTTTGGGGTAATGAACGCCGGTGATATTGAGGCCCTGCAGAAGCTGGAGACGCTGGATGTCATATTTCCCGTGCTCCATGGCACCTATGGTGAAGATGGGACCCTGCAGGGCATGTTGGAGATCGCGGACACAGCTTATGTCGGGGCGGGTGTATTGGGATCTTCCCTGGCGATGGATAAAGGACTGTTCAAAGATGTCATGCGCGCCCATGATATCCCGGTGGTTGAATGGATTATTGTGCTGCGCAGCGAGATCAAACAGGATATCGATGCTGTGCTGGAGAAGGCCGAAAAAGTAGCCGGCTACCCGCTGTTTATCAAGCCAGCTAACCTGGGGTCATCGGTGGGTGTCAGCAAGTGCCGCAGCCGGTCAGATCTGCTGGAAGGCTTAATGGAAGCTGCCCGATTCGACCGGCGGGTGCTGGTAGAGCGTGGGCTGAACGCTCGCGAGATCGAAGTCAGTGTGCTGGGGAACGATGAGCCGCAGGCCTCCATACCCGGCGAGATCATCCCAGCAGCGGATTTCTACACCTACGATGCCAAATATCACGATGACCGCTCGCAGCTGCTGATCCCGGCGCCCATTACCGATGAACAGACTGCATTGGTCCAAAGCCTGGCGGTGCAGGCTTATAAAGCCTCCGATTGTGCGGGAATGGCACGCGTGGACTTCTTATTGGACAAAGACAGCCAGCAGCTGTACCTGGGCGAGATCAACACCATCCCCGGGTTCACACAGATCAGCATGTATCCGAAGCTGTGGGCTGCAAGCGGGCTGTCATACCCCGAGCTGGTGGACCGTCTGATCGAGCTGGCATTGGAGCGCAAAGCAGAACGGGACCAAACCGAACGACGCTTTTATCGTCAAGGAGCAGGTAGTTATGGTACGCACTAGACGTTCGTCAGGCTCAGACAATGGGGGCGTGGGTGTAAAAACCCGCCGCAGGCGGAGTGGTACACCGCGTAAAGCCGCGCGTTCTGTGAAGTCGCGGGAATCCCGCTATGAGGAACGCTCCACGCCGCCTGTCTTGATCCGCGGGTTGGATATGACCACGTTCCCCTGGCAGGTGAAGCCGCGCGGTAAGGTCAAGCCTCGCCGGCGCTACGATGTCGCCTTGAATATGCCTGGCGTCGAAATGCGCCTGCCTTCGCTGCCTCAGGTCGCAGTGGGTTGGCGGCTGGTGTCATTCTTGCTGGTGGCAGCCCTGGGTGCCCTGCTCTACCACCTGTGGAGCGCTCCGGAGTACCATGTCGAGGCGGCCCAGGTGGTCGGGGTACAGCGCTTGAGGAGTCAGGACGTTAATGCAGTGATAGACGTCCAGGGCGAATCGATCTTCGCCGTGGATACCGCCGCACTCGAGAAAGAGCTGCACCAGGCATTCCCGGAATTCTCTTCGGTTGATGTTAAGGTCAGCCTGCCGGGCGATGTTGTGGTCACAGTGGACGAGCGGCAGCCGATCCTCGCCTGGCGGCAGGACGGGCGCACAACCCTGGTGGACGCGAACGGCGTCTCATTCCCGATCCGGGACCAGAATGCTCCCATCCCGGCAGTGATGGTGGATGCACACGGATCCCCCTCGGTACAGCCGGTCGGAGTAGAGGCCGATCCGTTGGAGCAGTTCCTGCCGGTTGAGATGGTATCAGCCATTCTCTCGATGAGCGCGCAAGCCCCCGCCAGCATTCCCCTGACCTATGATCCTGTTCGAGGGTTGGGCTGGCAGGACGCCCAGGGCTGGGAAGTATATTTTGGCGATACGCGCTTCATGGATATGAAGCTGCGCGTGTATAGAGCAATATTGGAAAAACTGGATGATGAAGATACCATGCCCGCGCTGATCAGCGTCGAGCATGTACACTTGCCGTATTATCGTTTGGAGCGATAACGCTCTAGGAGCAAACCTCGTATGGACCAGCCGATTGTTGTGGGCATTGATGTAGGGACAACGAAAATATGCACCTTGGTGGCGCGTGAGGAATCACCTGGCCAGATACGGATACTGGGTGTTGGCATTGAGCCATCCCAAGGGATCCGCAAAGGGGTGGTGGTGGATCTGGGGGCAGCCGCACAGGCGGTTTCCCGCTCGATTGAAAAGGCAGAGCGGACCTCCGGCTATGAAATCACCTCTGCGCTGGTCAGCCTGGCTGGCTCCCAGGTGTCATCGGTCAACAGCCGGGGTGTGGTTGGCGTGACTGGCAGGATGATCGACCAGGAGGACATGGCGCGTGCGGTGGATGCTGCTCGAGCTGTAGCTATACCCCACAATCGGGAGATTATCCACGTCATCCAGCGCGGGTACAACGTCGACGGGCAGGAAGGCATCCGCATGCCGATGGGTATGCACGGCTACCGGCTGGAGGTCGAGACCCATATCATCACCGCCTCAGCAGCATCGGTCGAAAACCTGCGTCAGTGTGTCGGCGTTTCCGGGGTGGAGGTCACCCAATTCGTGCTCAACCCGCTGGCATCAGCCGAAGTGGTGCTCACCGAAACGGAACGCCAGATGGGTGCTGTGGTATGCGATATCGGCGGGGGCACCACAGATATGGCGATCTACATCGACGGAGATGTGTGGCACACCTCTGTCCTTGGGGTTGGCGGCAACCACGTCACCTCAGATATCGCCCACGGGCTGCGGCTGCCGATGGAACAGGCGGAGGAACTGAAGATCAAGCACGGTCACGCGCTGCAGTCAGAGGTCGGACCGCAGGAATCGTTCAACGTGCGGCCGTTCGGGGAAGAAGAAGTTGTGCAGGTGAACCGCCAGGAGCTGGCATTGATAATCGAAGCACGTGTCGAGGAGATGTTCGGCATGGTGCTGCAGGAGATCAAGCGCTCCGGCTACGATGGGCTGCTGCCGGCTGGAATGGTGCTGACCGGCGGCTCCAGCCTGCTGCCCAGCATCAGGGTGCTGGCAAACCGGGTGCTTGGCGTGCCGGTGCGCATCGCCAAGCCTGAAAATTTGATCGGGATGACCGACCGGCTCGATTCGCCGGCGTTTTCCACAAGCGTGGGGCTGCTGAGGTGGGCTTTCCAGTACAGCGAGTTTTCACCAACGGGAGGCATCCGCCAACCACGCTTTCAGGCCCACAACAATGGGGTCGTTTGGGATAAGGTAAGAAGCTGGCTGAAACGCCTGCTGCCATAACATATCTGTCATCAATGTAGAGGAGGATAGTCGTATGTCAAAGGAAATGGGTTTACCGAACCAGTTCGAGTCCTTCGCCAAGATCAAGGTCGTTGGCGTAGGCGGCGGCGGCTGCAATGCAGTCGACCGCATGATCCAGGAAGGTTTGCAGGGCGTTGACTTCTTGGCGGTCAATACGGACGCCCAGGCTTTGATGCTTACCAAAGCCGCGACACGCGTCCGTGTCGGTGAGAAGCTCACCCGCGGCCTCGGTTCCGGTGGCGATCCGGAGACCGGACGTAAGGCGAGCGAAGAGTCTGCTGAGGACATCTACGAAGTGCTCAAAGGCTCTGACATGGTCTTCATCACTGCCGGCATGGGCGGCGGTACGGGCACCGGCGGTGCGCCGATCGTTGCCCAGATCGCCAAGGAAGTTGGCGCGCTGACGATTGGGGTGGTCACCCGCCCGTTCACATTCGAAGGCGCTCGGCGCATCCAATCCGCTGAGGCCGGCATCTCCAAGCTGAAGGAACAGGCAGACACTTTGATCGTGATCCCGAATGACCGGCTGCTGCAGATTGTGGACAAGCGCGCCACCATGCAGCAGGCTTTCAGGATCGCCGATGATGTGCTTCGCCAGGGTGTCCAGGGGATCTCAGAGCTCATCACCGTACCCGGTCTGATCAACCTCGACTTCGCCGATGTGCGCACCATCATGTCGGAAGGCGGCGCGGCGCTGATGGCAGTTGGGAGCGGTCAGGGCGATGATGGTGCCCGTATTGCGGCTGAGGCGGCCATTTCCAGCCAGCTCCTGGATATCACCATCGACGGGGCACGCGGCATCCTTTTCAATGTGACCGGTGGACCGAACCTGACCCTATTCGAGGTGAACCAGGCGGCTGCCATCATTAAAGAGACTGCCCACCCGGATGTGAACCTGATCTTCGGTGCGGTAATCGATCCGAGCATGAACGAGGAAGTGCGCATCACCGTCATCGCCACGGGCTTCGAGCGCACCGGTGTACCCCGGCGGCTGGTAGAACAACCGGCTCAGGAACCTCGCGAGATCGCAGTAAGCAATACCCCCCAGCAGCCTGCGGCTATCGGTGCGCAGGTAAGTGAATTTCAGCCGCGTGCTTTCAACACGGAAGATCTGGATATCCCGACCTTCCTGAGGAATCGCGGCCGGTAGTCTGGGAAAGCTGTGTTGGGCTGAGTATAGGATCGGTAAGGCTGGTCGGAGGCGCGGCAGCCCCGATCAGGTATTACTGCCGCAGAATCGAAGGGTAATATGCGGCCACTAATGGATATACAGGCAAGTAGAGTGCGTGCAGTGATCGCCCATTGCACGATCTATCCCTGCCTGACTGCCGGGAAATTCCGGCCCTCCTCCCGGTTTTCCCGGGCTGCCCGCCGGCGGTCGCAGATACGCGGTGCCGCTCTCCCTGTCTTTGCCTTCGCATTGGGAGAGCGGCTCCTCCATGATCAATCCATTCTTGCCTTTGCCATCCGAGGGGGAGCAATGGTCAAGGGGAGAATGGATTACCATCCTTGTACTTCGTTCAGAACCGGAAGTCACGTCTATCAGACCGGACTGGTACGTCCGGACCGAAAATTTTAATATAGGATAGTACTTTTTGACCTTGTCAACCAACATCAAGTGTGCTACAATAGCGCCTGCTGTACACCCCATATATACGGTCAAAAATATATATGCCCCCACCTGTGGCGGCAACAAATGTTCTATTTATATAATTGCGGGGTAAAATGCGCTGTCCCTACTGCAATCAGGAGCAATCCAAGGTAATTGATACCACCCATGACTCTCGTGGCGGGATCCGCCGGCGACGTGAATGTGCCAATTGTAAAGAGCGCTTCAGCACATACGAGCGCCCGATCCTGGCGACTCCATTGATTATCAAGCAGGATGGCACACGGGAAGAATTCGATCGTGAGAAGTTAGCTCGTGGAATCCGCATCTCTTGTGCAAAGCGCCCGGTTTCGGCTGCGGATATCGACCGCCTGATTGGAGAGATTGAAACCTCCTTACAGAATTTGAGTCGAGCTGAAGTCTCCTCACGAGTTGTGGGGGACATAGTCATTGCTGGCCTTAAGGAGCTGGACCAGATCGCTTATATTCGCTATGCGATCGTATATCTGGGACTGGATGACTTGAAGGCCATTCGCAACGAGATCGACCGCCTTCTCGAAGGCTGATAACTATTGGTGCCCCGCCGGTAAGGGGGTAAGCAGAACGGCAATCTTCGGATGTTTGTTATTGTTAGAGGAGAGATGTCCATGGTGTCCGACTCGATAGCTCAGGGTGCAAAACACGGCTTACTGCCCACGCCACCCATTCCCAGCGATATCGGTCAGGTGGAGCTGACCGAGAATGCCCGCAAAGTCCTCATCCGGCGCTATGTGCGCCGCGGCAAGGATGGTCAGCCGGTGGAAAGCGTGGAGGAGATGTTCTGGCGGGTAGCCTACCATGTCGCCGCTGTGGAAGGGTCCTGGGGTGAGGAAGTGCTTCAGCGCGCCAGGGACTTTTACCTGCTGCTGACTTCGAAAAGCTTCTTCCCTAACTCCCCGACTTTTACCGGCGCAGGCACACCGCTCGGTCAGCTGGCGGCCTGCTTCGTTCTGCCCATCACAGATGATATGGGCCGCAATGAGGCCGGGATCTTCCAGACGCTGCGCGATGCGGCCTTGATCCAGCAGACGGGTGGCGGCAATGGTTTCTCATTCTCCCGGTTGAGGCCTAAGGCGACGCTGGTCAAGTCGTCTGCGGGTCAGGCCACCGGTCCGGTTGGTTTTTTGCGCGTGTATGACAAAGCCTTTGGGGAGATTGCCCAGGGCGGCACGCGGCGCGGGGCGAATATGGCCGTACTGCGCGTCGACCACCCGGATATCGAGGATTTCATCAACTGCAAGACAGATGAGAACGCCATTACCAATTTCAATATCTCGGTGGGTATCACCGATGCCTTTATGCAGGCAGTGCACAGGGACGATCTTTGGGATTTGCGCTTCCCGGACGTCAGCTCGCCTGAATACCACGAGTTCCACGGCACGTTGGAGCAGGCGGAGGTCGAGGGTGTGCCGATCAAAGTCTATAAAACCGTGCGTGCCCGAGAGCTATTCGAGAAGATCGTGAAGCAGGCGCACCATAATGGAGAGCCAGGCGTGCTCTTCCTGGATGCTGCCAATCGCTCTAACCCGGTGCCTCAGCTTTACCAGCTTGAGGCGACCAACCCGTGCGGAGAGCAGTGGCTGGGTCCGTACGAGAACTGCTGCCTGGGATCGATAAATCTGGGGCAGCACAGCGGGCCGGATGGGAGGGTGGATTGGGAAGGCTTGCGCAGGACTGTAGTCCTATCGACGATCTTCCTGGATGATGTTGTCGAGGCCAATGCATACGTCCCTGCGGTGCCGCAGCTCAAGGAAGCCGCTCACCGCAACCGGCGCATCGGGCTGGGCATCATGGGTCTCGGCGATCTGATGTACCATGCCGGCATTCGCTATGGCTCTGAAGAGGGGCAGGAGTTCGGCGCGCAGGTGATGGAATTCGTGCGCTACCATGCCATGCTGACCAGCATCGAGCTGGCGGAAGCACGCGGGCCGTTCCAGGCCATCCGCGGCAGCATTTACGACCCCCAGGAGATGACCTGGCAGCCGCCTGCACCCCTGTTCGATTACAGCCGCGATTTCAATCGTCCAGCGCTGGACTGGCAGCAGGTGGAGCAGGGCATCCAGGAGCACGGCATTCGCAATGCAGCCCAGACGACCGTCGCCCCCACGGGAACGATCGCCACAGTTGCCGGGTGTGAGGGGTACGGCTGCGAGCCGGCATTCGCCCTGGCATATATCCGCCATGTCAACGATAACGGGAATGATTTACAGCTCGCCTATACCAGCCCGGCATTCGAAAACGCTCTGCTGGAGGCCGGGTTGGATGATGCCGACCAGCAGACAATTGTCGAGCATGTCATGGAGCTGGGTACCTGCCAGGGTCTGGATGAAGTGCCCGCCCACATCCAGCATACATTCGTAGTCTCCGCCGATATCAGCGCCGAAGAGCATGTGCACATGCAGGCTGCCCTGCAGGCATTCGTGGACAACAGCCTGAGCAAGACGGTCAACTTCCCGGCGGAAGCCAGCGAAGATGACGTGGCACAGGCTTATTTGCTCGCCTGGGAGCTGGGCTGTAAGGGGATTACCGTGTACGTAACCGGCTCCCGCCAGGTGGTCGTTCTGGAGACGAAAGCCACCGCGGCCGCCAAAGGGACGGCGGCCCCCAAAGGAGCGGCGGCTGCCAAACAGGCGTCAGGCAAGGCAGAGGAACTCGCGCATATATCGGCGGTGGAAGCCGACCAGCTGGAACAACTGGTGATGTGGCACGATAAGAAGAAACCGCGCCCGCGCAGCCTGACCGGGCACACATTCACAATCAGCACGCCGCTGGGCAAGGCGTTTGTCACTATCAACGAGAACGGCGGCAGCCAGCCCTTCGAGGTGTTCATCAACACCGCCAAAGCCGGCTCCGACACGGCCGCGGTGTCTGAAGCCATCGGGCGGCTGATCTCTTATATCCTGCGGCTCACCTCACCGGTTGCGCCGCGCGAGCGGCTCAAAGAGGTCTGGCGGCAGCTATCCGGCATCGGCGGCGGGCGCTCGCTGGGGTTCGGCCCGAACCGGGTGCGCTCACTGCCGGACGGCGTGGCCCAGGTGCTGGCGGCTTATCTGGACGAGACTAACCCGCAGGGTGAGGGGGATCTCTCCGCCATTCCGGTAGATCATTCGCGCGACAACGGATACAATTTGATGAGCGAAGCGTCCTCTGCCGCGCACGCCGACCAGAGTCCGCTGCCCGAGCAGGTGCCGCTCCGCTTTGGCGACCTGTGCCCGGAGTGCGGACAGGCAGCGGTGGTCAACGAAGAGGGCTGCCGCAAGTGCTACGCGTGTGGGTTCAGCGAGTGCTGATTGCCCATCCTGGAGCCAGTCCGCGAGTCTGATCGATCTGATCTTATGAATATGCTCGAAAAGAGCCGGGTAATCGTCGTCGGTCTGGTTCGGAATGACCGGGGTGAATTGCTGCTGTGCAAGATGAAGCCCGACCGGGGCGTCTTCCCGGGTAAGTGGGGGCTGCCCGGCGGCGGGATCGAGCCCGGCGAGCGTATGGAGGATGCCTTGCGCCGTGAGCTGCGCGAAGAGCTGGGCATCCAGGTGACGGATATCCGCCCGGCGTTCTTCAAGGACGGCAGCTACGATACACTGCTCCCGGACGGGGATCTGCAGCCGGTGTACATGATCTTCCTGCTGTTCCACTGCCGGGCAGCCAGCGATAAAATCCAATTGAACGAAGAGTTTTCCGAATACTGCTGGGTCAGCGAAGTGGACCTCCAGAGGCTGGATTTGAACGTCGAGACGGCGGATACACTGCGCCGTTTAGGAGCCTGGGGTCCAGGCATCTGAAGCCGACGCCTGGTAGATATAAACCTGTTGAAACGGCTTGACTTTGGTGTAGAGACACCCGCCGGGGCGCCTCTTTTAAACCATTGGTATATAGTATCGAATATCCTGGAGCTGAACAATGAATGCTGAATTCGAACCGATCGCCACCATCGTCACCCTGCTCACCACCACCCCCAAACACTGGAACGAGCTCGCCGGCAGGCTGCCCGAGGCGCTGCTCAGGCGCTCCCCGGCGCCCGGCGAGTGGTCGGCGCTGGAGTGCTTGCAGCATATCATTGATGTTGAGCGCGTCTTCCAATCCCGCCTGAAAGCATTCCTGGATGGGCTGGAGAGCTTCCCGGCCTTCAACCCGGACGCGGAAGGAGCGCTGGATGCCGCACGGCGCGCACCACGTGAGATCGCCGCAGAGTTTGCGGCATTGAGAGCGGTCAGCCTGGCGGCAATCGGCAAGCTGCAGCCCGGCGACCTTCAGCGGACCTCGCGCCACCCGGAGCTCGGTAAGGTCACGCTGGAAGAGATGCTCAACGAGTGGCCGGCGCACGATCTGAACCACACCGTGCAGGCTGAACGCGCTCTGATGCAGCCATACATCCAGGGCTGCGGTCCCTGGCGGGTGTTTTTCAAGGATCACACGATTGGGATCGCATGATCCCAATCGTGTGATCCCCTTGATCCCGATTATATGGCCCCGATCACATTGCAGGAGGGTAAGATGAACCTGGACGAATACACCGCTCAAATGGTTCAGCATGCTGCGGCCATCCGCAGCCTGGCAGCAGGCATCTCGGATGACCAAGCGCGCTGGAAGCCCGGCCCGGATTCCTGGTCGATCCTGGAAGTGATCAACCATTTGTATGATGAAGAGCGCCTGGATTTCCGCGTGCGCCTGGATTATATCCTGTACCGCCCGGGTGAGACCTGGCCGCCGATCGACCCGCAGGGCTGGGTCACCAGCCGTGAGTACAATAAGTGCGACCCCCACGAATCGCTGCAGAACTTCCTGGCAGAGCGCGAAAAATCTCTCGCCTGGCTCAACGGGTTAAACTCGCCGGACTGGCAGACCACCTCCCCCGCACCCTGGGGCGAGATCGCCGCCGGGGATATGTTCGCAGCCTGGGTGGCCCATGACCTGCTGCACCTGCGCCAGCTGGTCGAGCTGCACTATGCATACCTGGTCCAGGACGCCCAGCCCTATACGCTGCAGTACGCCGGGGATTGGTAGCAAGGCATTGAGCGCGGTTATCCGTGCAGAGCTTCCGCAAGATATCCCTGCCATCCGGGAGGTCAACAAAAGCGCATTTGGCGGTACGCAGGAAGTAAATATCGTCGATGCCCTGCGCCGGTCCTGCCCGGACCTGATCTCCCTGGTGGCAATATTAGAGGAGCGGGTGGTGGGGCACATCCTGTTCAGCCCGGTGGTGATCGAATCCTCGAATGGAGCAGTGCCGGGAATGGGGCTGGGTCCGCTGGCGGTGCTGCCGGACTTCCAGAACCAGGGCATCGGCGCGCAGTTGGTGCGCGCTGGACTGGGACTTGTGCAGGGCACCTCCTGCCCCTTCGTCATCGTCCTGGGTCATCCGGATTATTATCCCCGCTTTGGTTTCGAGCGTGCCTCCGCGCACGGGGTCCAAAGCCAGTGGTCGCAGGTCCCGGATGAAGCCTTTTTGCTGCTTGTGCTCGATAAACCTGCAATGCAAGGGGTCAGCGGCACTGCTTTCTACCGCCAGGAATTCGAGGGGTCTGCGTGAAAGCGCAGCTCCACCTATCCGTTATAATTGGCTTCAATCAGCAGATTCTCTAACACAGGAAGATCCCCATGGTCAAACGGATTGTCATCGTCGCTGGAAATATCGGCTCCGGGAAAACCTCGTTGACGGAACGCATCGGCACCCGTCTGGGCTGGCAGACTGCCTTCGAATCGGTGGCGGATAATCCCTACCTGTCCGATTTCTACGGAGACATGCGCGCCTGGTCCTTCCACTTGCAGGTCTTCTTCCTCGGCCATCGCGCAGAGCAGTATCTGGAGAACTTCAAACTGCCGCAGTCGGTAATCCTCGACCGCAGCATTTACGAGGACGCGTATATCTTTGCGCGTGCCTTATACCATATGAACAATATCAACGAGCGGGATTATCTATCCTACCGGCGCATTTTCGACCTGGTCGTCTCCAACCTGCCGCCGCCCGACCTGCTGATCTACCTGAAGGCACCCGTGCAGGTTCTGGTCGACCGCATTCACAGCCGCGGGCGGGCCATGGAGAGCGGCATCTCCGCAGAGTATCTCGCCTTGCTTGAGTCATTCTATGAGGACTGGGTGCAGTCATTCGATATCTGCCCGCTGCTCACCATTCGCACGGATGACCTGGACTTCGTCCACAAGCCGCGCCATCTGGATATCGTCGTAAGGCGCATTCAGGATATGCTGGCGGGCAAAGAGGAAGTCATCTTCCCGCCGAACTCAGAATAACTGGCGAATTGGGGATCGGCTCCGGCCGAATGCCGGTAAGACCAGCCGCTCTGCAGGGTGTGGATACGTTTGGCTTTATCCATCTCGAACTTGTCGATATGCTTGCCGAAGATCACACCTGTCACGCCCAGGGCATACGGCAGGCTGGCGATGACGACGTTCCAGTCCCAACCGCCGGTGATCACGTAATAACCGCCGCCGATCATCAGCGGTCCCCAGACAACCAGCACGGAAATCTCGCCCAGGGCGATATATTTTAGCGGGTAGGTGTAGAAGAGTACGAAAAAGACACCCAACCCAAGCAAGAGCAGCGACAGGCCCCCACGCATGTAAACCAGCGCTGCCCCGGCACCCAGGGCCACCAGACCGGTCAGCGCGGCATAAGTGAGCAGCTCGCGCTAGCTCATCAGCCCGTGGACCTGCGGCTGGGGTCCATACTGGCTGCGGTAGTAGTTATCCTGGTCAACACCTTTGACATAATCGGTGTAATCATTGAGCAGGTTGTTGGTCGCGTGGGCGAAGACCAGCCCGATCTCGACCAGCAGCCACAGCCAGAAATTGAAGCTGCCCTGCTGGTATGCCAGGATACCGGCGATTGCGCCGGAGATGGTGGTCATGATCAGCACTGCCGCCTGGGATGAGATCAGCCATTTCGAGATCACATCCAGCCGCGCCCACTCCTCTTGGGTCACGTGCGGGATGACCTGCAAGGCTTTCAGCCACATAGCGGGGTTTAAATTCATCGGGAAACCTCAATCATCAATAGAGCTTCGTGATCGTACGCTGCAGCGCCTGGCAGACATACTCAACCTGCGCCTCGCTCATCACTCCAGAAAATGGCAGCGCCAGACCACGGCGTCCAAGGTCCTCGGTGATGGGAAAATCGCCAGCGCAGTACCCGAAGCGCTCTACAATATATGGCTGCAGGTGGATGGGCAGGAAATACGGTCTGGCGGGCACCCCTTGCTCGGCTAAATCCCTGGCGACCTTGTCCCTGTCGATATGGGCGCTGAAACGGACAACGTAAACGAACCAGCTCGCCCGGGTGGTATTCTCGACTACCTGCGGCACGCTGATGCCCGGGATTTCGACCAGGTGCTCGGCATACCAGTCAGCTACCTGCTGGCGCTTGTCCAGCAGCTCCTCGATACGGGTTAGCTGGACGCGCCCGAGCGCAGCGCTCATCTCGTCCAGCCGGTAGTTGTAGCCCAGGTGGGTGTGCTGCAGCCAGGTGTCGCCGGGGGCGCGCCCCTGGTTGCGCAAGGCGCGCATCAATTCCGCAGCTGTGTTATCATCCGTGATGATCACCGCACCTTCGCCGGTGGTGATCTGTTTGTTAGGGTAGAAAGCGAAGACGCCATAGTCGCCCAGGGTGCCCGCTTTACGGCCTTTATAATCAGCACCTAACGACTCGCAGGAATCCTCGATCACCTTCAGCTCATAAGAGCGGGCGGTCTCCAGGATCGGGTCTATATCGGCCGGTTGACCGAAGACATCCACGGGCAGGATGGCTTTCAATTTGCCTCCATCCTGGCCGGTGCGGCGTGGCAGCCAGCGCTGTGCGCGGCGACCACCGGCGGTGAGGTCGGCGGCTGCCTGCTCCACAAGCTGCGGGTTGATATTCCCGCTGAGCGGGTCGACATCCACGAAGACCGGGATGGCGCGCTCGAATAGCAGCACATTCGCCGATGCGACGAAAGAAAAGGGCGTGGTAATCACCAGGTCGCCCTCCTGGATGCCTGCCGCCCGGACGCATAGGTGCAGCCCGGCAGTGCCCGAGCTGACCCCGATGGCATGCCGACTGCCGCTGTAATGGCGGAAGGCATTCTCGAATGCCAGGATCTCCCCGCCCATGCTGAGGTTGGGGGTGCGCAAGACTGACGCCACGGCTTCCCGCTCGGCGTCGGTCAGATCGGGTGAGGACATCGGGATTTTCATAGTTTATTCCGGCCAGATAGATCCTGCGCGAACCACACCCCCCTCGGGCACATCACTCTTTACAGTAGCGCCGTTGCCGATGCGCGCCCGGCGCCCGATATCCGCCAGCAGGTTAATCGTGGCGCCCATGCCGACCAGCACGCCATCCCCAACCTGCACCCCGCCAGCCAGGATCGCCCCGGGAGAGATATTCACGTAGTTCCCCAGACGGCAATCGTGGGAGACGATCGCAGCGGTGTTGACAATCGTGCCGAATCCCAGGCGCACATCGCTGCCCACATACGCGTGGGGGAAGACCTGCACCCCGGGAGATAGCTGCGCGCTGGGTTCCACGTAGGCGCTCGGGTGGACGACTGCCGGGCAGGTAAAACCAGCCTGGGATAGGCGCTCGAAGACCTTGACCCGCACTGCCAGGTCGCCGATGCCCCCAACTGCGTTGGCAGCCAGGTGCACCCCGCCGGCGTGCAGCTCTGCCAGCACTTCGCCGCCGCCCAGCACCGGTACTCCCAGAACGGTATGGGTCTGCGGCAGGCTGTCATCCACGACACCCGTGATCCGGTAGCTGCCCAGCGCTCTCAGCAGGTCGATCAGGGACTTGCCATGTCCCCCGCCGCCGTAGACGATGATCGACGTGGGGTCGAACGCTGAGGCAGGAGGGGCAAGGTCTGCACTGTAAGCCGGTCTGACCTGGGAGCGTAAGCTGCGCTCGGTGACCAGCGGGCCGCGCGGCAATGTTTCTAGCTCCACGCCCAGCTGGCGGGCCAACGCTAGAGCCGGGGCGGTGATACGCAGCCCTTCTGGCAGGGCTTGTTCGCTCTCGGTCTGGGCAGTGGGCTCAAGGGCGGGCGGCTGCCAGTCTGTCGTCTCGGCCAGGTAGCAGAGCAGCTCCCCGGCACGCACGGTCTCTCCCTGGCTGAAACGCAGCCCGACCACGAAGCCGCCGGATTCTGCCTCCAGCTCAGCAGTGGATTTGGTCGTCTCCAGGGTGCACAATGGGTCACCTGGGGAAACCTGCTGACCTTCGCTGACATGCAGCGCCGCAAGCAGGGCTTCGGGCTCGTTGGGGTTGAGTAGGGGGATGGTGACTTCGATGGGCATGGCGGCTGCTTTACGGTTTGATTTTATCCGTTGTGGACGATTTCCAGACAGGAATTTACGATCGAATATTGGTCTGGCAATGTGCTGGCTTCGAGGGCGCTTGAGGCAGGTACAGGTGTTTCCCTGGCGGCCAGCCGCCGGGCGGAGCTCAATCGGAGCTCAGGCGCTTCACTACAGACCGCGATGATTTCAGCCCCCCAACCGAAGCTGAGCGTGCCTTCCTCGACCACCAGCAGATTCCCTGTTCGCTGCACAGATTCTACCAGAGGCTGCGCCTCGAACGGCGCCAACATGGTGGGTACGATCAGCTCGCAGAAGATCTCATGTTCGTATGCCAGCGTCAAGACTGCCTGGCGCGCCATCTCAGCCATATAGCCGTAGGCGCAGATAGTCAGCGTTGGGGCAGGGGCATCCAGCAGATTAATTGTGTACACCGGCGCAAATGTGGCTAAGTCTGGTTGTGCTGCGGGAGATCCAGTCCAGGATTTTGTATCGAACTCGCCAGATGTGCCTGCCCCTTGGGCTGGCAGCAGATAGAGCAGCTTGTTCTCAACGAACAGCACCGGGTCATCACAGTTAAGGATGGCGTCATAGAGCAGCCTGCCCGGGTCTCCCAGGTGGGTCGGGGCGAGTACAACCAGACCGGGTATTCCCAGGAAGAGCTTCTCCAACGTCTGGCTGTGGGTTGGTCCGTAGCCGCGCCGCCCGCCCATAGGGGTGCGGATCACCAGCGGCACCCGCACCTGGTCATTATACATCCAACGGAACTTGGCGATATGATTGATCACCTGGTCGGCGATCAATGTGATGAAATCACCGAACATGATCTCAACCACCGGTCGCAGACCGCGTAATGCCATCCCGGCTGCAACGCCAGTGATGCCAGCCTCCGAGACCGGTGTGGTCAGGACCCGCTCCTGGTAAGCAGTGGACAGCCCCTGTGTGACCTTGAACGCCCCGCCGTATGGGTCGAGCACGTCTTCACCGAGCAGATAAATATCTTTGCTGTCGGCAAAGGCCTTGAGCAGGCCGGTGTTGAGCGATTCGAGGACCGAGGGCATGAGAAGTACACTCAAGGAGTGAGCGCCGGGAATGGGTCTGCCAGTGCCTGTTTGAAAGCGCGGGCGATCTCGAGATCGACATCTTGCTCGAGTGAGTGACGGGTAAACTGGTCGAGCCGGGCGGTGTGGAGGGTGAGCGGGTCACGGCTGCGGCGCATTTCGGCGGTCTCCTCTGCCGGTCGTGTGTCATCGCCTTTAGAATGCGGGCCGAAGCGGCAGGTATGCAGGAGCAGAGCATGCGGGGTTGAGGCCGATCTTACTGCTTCGACCTGGGCTCCTGCTGCGCTCCATACCTCAAGCACATTACTGGTATCGAGCTCAACCACAGGGATGTCGAAGGCATTGAAACGGGCGGCTATATTCCCTGCCAGTGCCATCTCGCTGGGCGTGGTCTGGGCTATGTGGTTGTTCTCAACCACGTACAGGATCGGCGCCTGCCACAGACTGGCGATGTTCAGCGACTCGTATACTACCCCTTCCCCCAGCGTACCATCCCCCAGGAATGCGATGACAACAGACCGGCTGCCTTTATGCTTCTCAGCGACGGCCATACCGGTCGCCAGCGGGACTGTACCGCCCAGGACACCGTTGGAGAAGAAATTGCGCCAGTGCAGGTGCTGGGAACCTCCCCGACCGCCGCACACACCGCTGGCTTTGCCCATCAGCTCGGCGAAGAGCGGATGCGGCTGCCCGCCATAGGCGAGGAAATGACCGTGGCAGCGGTGGTTGCTGACCACTATGTCAGCCTCCCGGATGTGATCCAGCACACCGGCGGCATTGGCTTCCTGACCCAGGTAGGTGTGAGTGGTGCCGGAGAATACCCCTTTTGGGAAATTATCCAACACCGTCTCTTCGAACCGGCGGATCAGGTACATTATCCGGTAAAGCCGGCTTGTATCAGCTTCCATCGCCGCCAATCATATCAGATACATCATCCTCCGATAGTTCCTCGTTGCCCATGAATTCGTCTGCAGTGGCGCGCCCGGGTTGGCTGATCCCCTCCTGGGAAAATATTTTCCAAAACGTTCGCAATAAGATGCGCACATCCAGGTCTAGTGACCGGTGATCGACATACCATACATCCAGGCGGAATTTGTCCTGCCAGGTGAGCGCGTTGCGCCCGTTGATCTGAGCCCAGCCGGTAATCCCCGGCAGCACGTCGTGGCGGCGAGCCTGCTCCGTGGAATAGCGGTCCAGGTACTGCATCAGCAGCGGGCGTGGGCCGACCAGGCTCATCTCACCACGCAGCACGTGGAACAGCTCCGGAAGCTCGTCCAGGCTGGAGGCACGCAGGAGCCGGCCCAGCCGGGTCAGCCGCTGCTCGTCCGGGAGAAGCTCGCCCTGGGCATCCCGAAGATCTCTCATCGTGCGGAACTTGTACAGGTAGAAGGGATTGCTGCGGTAACCGGGACGTAGCTGGCGGAACAGCACCGGGCTGCCGTGGTAGACACGCACCAGCAGCGCAGTCAGGGCCAGCACCGGCGAGACCAGCAGCAGACCTGGAATGGTGAGCAGCAGGTCGAATAAGCGCTTGGTAATTGGGATACCCCGAGGGAAGAGAGACATGTACAGCTCCGAAAAACTCAGACCTCTCCGCTTGACGACTTTAACTGCTCCAGGACCTCGAGCAGGAACGCCTGCCAGTCGCTGAGGTTCCCATATTGGATCCACAAGGCGGTCTTGCCCAGGCGTACCCGGGTGTCCAGCGGGGATAAATCGGGTGGAACCTCACCATCCGGGAAGCGCAGGACGAGCTGCCCATTCTCGGTGCTTACCGACGAAAGCCCAGCGTTTTCTGCCAGCAGCTTGATCTTCAGCTGGAGAAGCAAGCTCTGTACCGCTTCGGGGGGGCTGCCAAAGCGGTCTCCGAATTCTTCTTCCAGAGCGTCCACTTCATCCAGACTGCGGACATCTGCCATGCGGCGATACAGGTGTAGGCGCATGCCTTTGTCAGCTACATAATCAGCCGGGATGCTGGCACCTAATGGCAGGTCGACATTCACCGGGATGGATAATTCTTTTTCGAACGCCGGTGATGCGGCTGCCAGGGGAAGTTCGCCGTGCGACCGCAGCCGCCGGACAGCCTCCGCCAGCAGCCTGGTGTACAGGTTGAACCCGACCGAGGCAATATAGCCGTGCTGGCGGGTACCCAGCAGGTCGCCTGCGCCGCGTATCTCCAGGTCGCGCATAGCAATCGAGAACCCGGCCCCAAGCTGGGTGTTCTCGGCAATGGTCTCCAATCTTTGGCGACCATCTATGGTGGGCTGCCGCCTGGCATGGCGGAAGAAGTATGCATGCGCTCGCTGGGCGCCGCGCCCTACCCGGCCGCGCAGCTGGTAGAGCTGTGCCAGACCGAATGTGTCTGCCCGGTCAACGATCAGGGTGTTAGCGTTAGGGATATCCAGCCCCGACTCGATGATCGACGTACACAGCAGGACATCGACGTCGCCATTGGTGAATTGGCGCATCCTTTCGGAAAGCTCGTTCTCCGGCATCTGCCCGTGGGCGACAGCCAGTCGCGCCTCAGGGACCAGCTGCTCGATATGCCTGCGCATTGCACCAATGGTTTGCACCCGGTTGTGGACGAAGAATACCTGACCGCCCCGCTCAAGCTCGCGCAGGATCGCCTGGCGCACGATTTTTGGAGAGTATGGGCCGACATGGGTTATGATTGGCAGCCGCTCTTCGGGTGGGGTGTTTATCGTGGAGATATCTCGCACGCCGGTCAGCGTCATATACAGTGTGCGTGGAATGGGCGTGGCAGTCAAGGTAAGGACATCGACTGCGGTGCGCATTTTCTTCAGCGCTTCTTTGTGGGTGACACCAAAGCGCTGTTCCTCATCGATGATCAGCAGCCCCAGGTCTTTGAACTGGACGTCGGATGAGAGCAGGCGGTGGGTGCCGATGACCATATCGATGCCCCCCTGTTCCAGGCGTTCCAGGATCGTGCGCTGCTGCTGCGGGGTGCGGAAGCGTGAGAGCATCTCCACTTCGGCGGGGAAGGCTGCCAGACGCTGGCGGAAGGTCTGGTAATGCTGCTGTGCCAGAACGGTTGTAGGGACCAGGATGGCAACTTGCTTGCCGTCCATGACAGCTTTGAACGCCGACCTCAGTGCCACTTCAGTTTTACCGTAGCCGACATCACCGCATATCAGGCGATCCATCGGGCGCTCCATCTCCATATCGCGTTTCACCTCCGCCAGCACTTGCATCTGGTCTTCGGTTTCAACATACGGGAAGCTGGCCTCCAGCTCTTGCTGCCAGACGGTGTCGGGGGCGAATGAATGACCCGGGATGATGTTCCGTTTGGCATACAGCTCGAGCAAGTCCTCAGCCACCTCCTGCACGGCCTCCTTGACATGCGCTTTCGTGGTACGCCATTCACTGCCCCCCAGCCGGCTGAGGGTGGGTTGTCGCCCGTCGGAGCCGATATAACGAGTGATGCGGTCGGCCTGGTGGACGGGAACGAATACCTGCGCCTCATTGGCGTACTCGATGCACAGGTACTCCCGCTCGATACTGTCCAGGGTGCGGTTGACCAGCCCGATGAAGATGCCGATGCCGTGATCGACATGGACAACGCAATCACCCGCCTGCAGGTCTGCATAGCCTGCTTCCGGCGATTCTGCAACCGGGCGGAACCTCTGACGAGGCTCCGGACGCCGCCAGCCAAAGATCTCACCGTCCGTGAATAGATGCAGCACGCTGCCGCCGGGTGCGCTGAATATCCAGCCTTCCGACAGGCTGCCCTGGACGAACTGCGGGTTCCTGTTCTGGATGTGCTGCTCCTTCCATAGCTCTTGCAGACGGGTGGATTGGCGGGATACAATGGTGACCTGCTCGCCGCTGCTGAGGCGTTCTGCAATATGCTCCAGGAAGGGTTTCAGCCGCCCGCCATAGCGCGGTCCAACTGAGAAGCGGCTGGAAAAGTCATATTGGGTGCTGCTCACGCCCGGTTCTGGGAGAAAATCGGTGGATGGACCAAGCTCCAGCGCCTGGCGGCGGGCCAGGCTATCCGCCATCTCAGTCCAGGTGAGGTAGGGGAGTGGGTAATCCTCGGCGATCAGGTCCTCCGCCAGGGCGCTCTGGCGCAGCTCAACGGCCTGCTCTTCTAAATCGGTTATGGTATCCTGTAAAAATTGCAGGTTATCAATTGCCAGCATCGCCTGCCGGGGCAGGTAATCCAGCAGGCTGGCAGACGTCTGGTGGAGCTGGGGAATGTGGAATTCGTCGATGTCTACCTGTTCTTGCAGATAGAGATGCTCATCGGTAAGCAGGTATTCCCTGGCAGGCGTAACCAGCAGGCGAGATTGGGTCTTGCTGGTACGTTGGGTGGCGGGATCGAACGATCTGAGGGTATCGATCTCATCCCCGAAGAATTCCAACCGGGTTGGTTGGGCTTCCGCAGGAGGCCAGACATCGACAATCCCTCCCCGCCGTGCAAACTGCCCGGGAAGCACCACTGTATTCACAGGCTCGTAGCCCAGACGGACCAGGCTGCGTATGAGGGTTTCAACCTGGATAATATGACCCACCTGCATGTTGCGGGTCGCCCGCAGAAACTCGCTTTTAGGCAAGGTGCGGGTCATCAGTGCCCGGGCAGAGGCTACCAGCACCGGTGAGGCTGCCGGTTTTGGAGCGCCGGGTATATGATAAGCTGCCAGTCCGGTAAGAGCAGCCAAGCGGTCACGCCGTGTGGTCTCACCCCAGGGCGCTTTTTCGTAGAACAGCGGATTCGGTTCGGGGATGAGCAGGCGGGGCACATCTGGAAGCCACAAGCTCAGCTCGTCGTACAGCTCCAACGCATGATCTGCCCGGTCGGTGACCAATAAAACCGGTTGGCGGGTGCTCTGGTAGAGAACTGCCAATACCGGCAGGCGCGCTGAGCGCCTCAGCCTGAGTGATACCAGATCATCTGAAAGCGGGCCGGTTTCTGCGCTCCGAGCTGCAAACTCTGCGAGCGTGTATTCCGCGCCGGCAGCAATTTGCTGGAGGATGGTATCAAGCGCCATATTATCCATCGTCATCTGTCCCCAGCAAATTTGTGTTATAGGCGTTCATGGCAGCGTCAATCCCCTGGGTGACGAAAGACAGCAGCGCTTCGACAGCCTGCCGCCGGATGAAAGCCAGCTCAGCCTCTTCTGTCTGGCTGAAATCCTGCAGCACATATGCGGCGGCATCCATCCTTCCGGGAGGGCGCCCGACTCCGATGCGCAGGCGGGGGAACTCCTGGGTACCCAGCTGTGTGATGATCGAGTTCATTCCATTGTGCCCGGCCGAACCGCCGGATGGGCGTAAGCGAAGGATGCCGAAGTCCAGGTCGACTTCATCGTAAACAACGATCAGATTATCGAGTGAAATTTTATAAAAGCGCTGCAGCGAACTCACTGCCTGTCCGGATAGATTCATGTAAGTTTGAGGTTTCGCCAGAATAAGGCGCTGATTTTTATGGTCTGCCTTGGCGACCAGAGCTTTCGACTCCATCCGGGAGAAGCTTGTCCCAAGGGTTTCTGCCAGGCTATCCATAACAGCAAAGCCGATGTTATGGCGATTGGACTGGTACTGCCGACCGGGGTTGCCAAGACCCGTGATCAGGAAGCGGGAGCTGTTCTCCCCATTGGAATCTTGTCTAGAAGGAAATAATCTCATGGTCGAGGTCCTTGGCGGCTGTCAAAGCCGCCTGCGGATCGTCTTTACAGAAAAATAAATGCCCATCAAGGCGAATAATCCAAGGGTGAAAAGTGCCCCTTTCCCAAGGCTGATTCCCAGGTCCTGGCGTGTGACCTGGGCAGGATTGGGCGGGAGGGCTGTACGCGTTGGCGGTACAGGTGTCTCAGTAGGTGTTGAAGTTGCTGTGGGGATGGGAGTGTCCCCAGGCAGCGGGGTCGAGGTCGGTGTGACGGGCGTGGGAGTTTCCGTCTCCACAGGGGTATAGTTGCGGACACGTAGTTTGCTGACTGTGTAGATGATGGATTCGCCTGAAAGGAGGTCTACTTCGAGCTTCAGATCGTAGACGCCATCAGTGATTGTGGATGTATCCCACTCGACCAGCACCCCGTCATCAACCGCCTGAGAGCTGATCTGGATCAGAAACCAGGTCCCGGTGGGGTTATCGCTGTAGCTGAAACTCAATTCGGAGGAGCTAAACCCCTGGATGCGGGTGTTGCCGGTTATTGCTACCTTCCCTTTCAGCGCCTGACTGTCTGCTGGAAATGTAATATAGACCAGTGCCGGCATTGGCGTTGCTGTCGGTGTGTCTTGCTGCGCGTATCCCACAGAGACAGGGACCGCCAGACACAGACCAACGATGAGGAGCAGCAAATATTTCTGGTACATTGCAAACATTTAGTTTAACACGTTGCGGCGGTCGGGTCAACGCCCTTGTTCGGAAAATTTTTTCTAATGGAAGTTTGAGCAAAAACTTTAATATTACATGTGCAAGCGATATGGTAAACTTTTGGAGATGCGCTTATTATTGATCAAACCATCACGCATTGTGCATCTCCGTGGGGAGGACGCCGGTAAACGGGCCTCCCCACTTCCTTTTTATTGGGAAGATGGCTGGGCCAGATTAAAGTCCGGAGGATGAGATGGACACGAAATATATCTTTTTCACAGGTGGCGTTGTCAGCTCGGTAGGGAAAGGAGTGACGGCGGCAGCTATTGGCAAGCTTTTCAAGGAGCGCGGCTACAAAGTCGCCGTACAAAAGCTCGACCCGTACATCAACGTGGACCCGGGGACGATGAGTCCCTACCAGCATGGTGAGGTATTTGTGCTGGATGATGGTGCGGAAACCGACCTCGATCTGGGGCATTACGAGCGCTTTATCGATATCAGCCTGACCCGGGTGTGCAACGTAACCACTGGGCAAGTATACGCAGATGTAATCGGCAAAGAGAGAAGGGGAGACTACCTGGGCGGAACCATCCAAGTGATCCCACATATTACCAACGAGATCAAACGGCGTATAGGGCTGGTTGCCAAAACCACCGGTGCTGAGATCGTGCTGGTGGAAGTGGGAGGCACGGTTGGTGATATCGAATCGCTGCCCTTCCTGGAAGCCTTGCGCCAGATGCGCAGCGATCTGGGACGGGAAAACACGGTCTATATTCATGTAACCTGGCTGCCTTATATCGGCGCTACCGGTGAGCTGAAAACCAAGCCTACTCAGCACTCTGTGCGTGAGCTGCGCTCGATCGGTATCTCACCGGATGTCATCGTTGCGCGCACCGACCATCCTGTAGGAGAAGAGTTGTGTGAGAAAATCGCCCTGTTCTGCGATGTGGAACGCCGCGCGGTGGTCCCACTGGTGACAACCCCGGTCTTATACCAGGTCCCGCTGATCCTGGAGAAGCTGAACGTCGGTGACTATCTGCTGAATCGGTTGGGGCTAGAAGCGCGGGTAAAGCCCAACTGGGATAACTGGGAGCGGCTGGTGGAAGAGGTAACGCGGGAAAAGCCAGTGCTCAGGATCGCCCTGGTGGGAAAGTACGTGGAGCTGCAGGATGCGTACATGAGTGTGCGGGAGGCAGTTAAGCATGCTGCGCTTGCACTTGGGGTTGAGGTAGATATCGTCTGGGTGCATTCCGCGGAGCTCGAAAAAGGGCGCGGCTGGGATCTCGTAGAGAGTGTTGCTGGGATCATTGTCCCCGGCGGATTTGGCAGCCGGGGGATAGAGGGCAAAATCCGTGCAGCCCGCTATGCACGTGAAAACAACGTTCCATATCTGGGGCTATGCCTGGGGATGCAGCTGATGGTCGTGGAGTTTGCCCGCCTCGTACTTGGCGATGAAGATGTCAATTCCACCGAGTTCGATCGCGGTACCACTCACCCTGTCATCGACCTGATGCCCGACCAGCGCGGCATTGTCGATATGGGGGGAACGATGCGGTTGGGGTTATATCCCTGCGAGCTTCAACCTGGAACTTTTGCAGCTGAGGCCTACCAGCTGGAGCTGGTTCAAGAGCGACACCGTCACCGCTTCGAGTTTAATAACGCCTACCGCGAAAAACTCGAGCAGGCGGGGATGAGCTATTCTGGAGTGTCGCCCGATGGGCGTCTGATCGAGATCGCTGAACTGCGTGACCATCCCTTCATGCTCGGCACACAGTTTCATCCCGAATTCCTTTCGCGTCCGAACAGGCCACATCCACTGTTTTTGGCTTTTCTCAAAGCTGTGTTGAACCGGGCATCTGCGGCATTGTCTGACCAGGAAGATGTAGAACTCTATCTTTCGAATCAAATAAATGTCTCGGAAGCTAACCAGCCTTAGAACCCGGGTGGCCTCTCAGCAAATACGCCTCGCAGTCTGGGAGGCAGCATATCTGCTTAAGTAAACATCAGCCGGCCGGTCAACAGGCGCCGCACGGGTGTGTCTTCCAGATAGTAGCGCTTGCTTTCCCGTGGGTCGGTTTCCGGTAGTTGGGGTTTAGCGACCATTGTTATGGATTATACTTAAAGCGAAATAAAATTCAATATAAATCCGGTAAATCACCATCCAATAAAAGCTGATTTACCAGGAAAAACAAATTGAAAAGAGGTGCAAAAATGGAATTTTTCATTGAAGATGTTATCGCTCGGGAGATACTCGATTCCCGCGGCAATCCCACCGTTGAAGTAGAAGTAATACTAATGGATGGCAGCTGGGGCAGAGCCGCGGTGCCATCCGGTGCCTCAACAGGGGTGCACGAAGCCCTGGAACTGCGCGATGGCGACAAGCAGCGCTATATGGGGAAAGGCGTACTCAAAGCCGTCGAAAATGTGAACGACCAGATTGCGGAAGCCCTGTTTGGATGGGATGTAACAGACCAGCGGGGGATCGACCAGGCGCTGCTCGAGCTGGATGGGACGCCCAACAAATCTACGCTGGGAGCGAACGCCATCCTGGGTACCAGCCTGGCAGCTGCCAAGGCGGCTGCTAATTCACTGGGGCTGCCGCTGTACCGCTATATCGGGGGTGTTTACGCCCATGTTCTGCCGGTGCCGATGATGAACATCCTCAATGGCGGGGCGCATACTGGCTGGCAGTCGACCGACGCACAAGAGTTCATGGTGATGCCTCTGGGTGCGCCAACCTTCTCCGAGGGACTGCGCTGGGGCACGGAGATCTACCACGCCCTGAAATCGGTGCTGAAAGAGCGCGGCTACACCGCCCTGGTAGGCGATGAGGGCGGATACGCCCCTGCGCTGAAGGCTAACGCGGAGGCAGTGGAAGTCATCCTTTCTGCGATCGAGAGGGCCGGGTACAAAGCGGGTGAGCAGGTCAGCATTGCGCTAGATCCGGCTGCATCGGAGCTGTATGAGGAAGATACCGGCTTATATAATCTGAGGCGGGAAGGTAAAAAATTAACCAGCCAGGAAATGGTTGCCTTCTGGAAGTCCTGGGTTGACCAGTATCCTATCGTCTCAATCGAAGATGGTCTGGCACAGGATGACTGGGAGGGTTGGAAGATGATGGTAGCCGAGCTGGGGGACCGGCTGCAGATTGTAGGTGACGACTTGCTGGTGACCAATCCGGAACGTGTCCGCCGGGCGATTGAAGGTAAAGCAGCCAATGCACTGCTGGTGAAGCTGAACCAGATCGGTACGCTTACCGAAACCATCGAGGCTGTTGAAATCTGCCAGCGCGCCGGCTGGCGGGCGGTCACCTCCCATCGTTCTGGAGAGACGGAAGATGCTACCATCGCCGACCTGGCGGTCGCGCTCAACATGGGGCAGATCAAGACAGGTGCCCCGGCGCGCTCAGACCGGGTAGCAAAGTACAATCAGCTTCTGCGTATCGAAGCCGAATTGGCAGAGGAGGCCAGCTATGCTGGCTGGCAGGCGCTTAATCGCTGATCTTTGGTGGGAACAGCCGGCTATGGTTCAGGGGACTCTTCGCTCTCGACTTCGACCGGTACGGGACGGAGCGCTTCTTCCATTGTCATCGACTCCCGGCGCATGCCTGGAGCGGGTGTCCCACAATACGGGCACAGATTCCAGGGAAGCTCCATCAGCTTGCCGCACTGGTGGCAGTTCTTTTTCAGCTTGGTATGGCAGCCGGGGCAGAAGACCCAGTTGTCTTTGACCCGTCTGCCGCAGCCCGGGCACAGGCTGACATCTTCTATGGCTTGCAGCAGGGCTTCCTCTTCCAGCGTGTGCTGGTATTCCTCCTCGAGTGTGCGGGCGGGGCGCAGGATGAGGTAGACTACAATGCCGGGGAGGAACAGCACAGCCACGACCAGAACGGCCAGAATCCGTGCCAGGGGGTCTCTGGCGCGGCGGCGAATGTCTCGGTAGGTCCAGATCACCAGGCTGAGCCATAAGGCTGCCAGGAATGCGCCGCCCCAGGCGGTGAGGAATAAGACGAAGCTGCTGAAGGTAGTCGGATCAAAGACCATAGCCTACTCCTATCCAGCGATTATAGCATGGAAGCATACCCATGAGCGAACCCACCATTACCTACCGTATAACCGATCTGGCCGTTTCTGAAAGACCGCGCGAGCGCCTGGCAAAAAACGGACCGGGAACCCTATCCGACGGTGAATTGCTGGCGATACTCCTGCGCGTAGGTGTGGCAGGGGAAAACGCTATTCAGGTCGCCAATCGCCTACTGGTTACCTTTGGCGGTGTCTCCGGACTGCACCGGGCACCCTATGAGGAGGTGGTAAACCAGCATGGAATCGGTGGGGCGAAGGCAGCTCAGATCAAGGCGGCGCTGGAATTAGGGCACCGGATGTTGGTCGAATCACCAGATGAGCGCCCCACAATCCACAGTCCGGCTGACGCGGCCGCATTGGTCCAGTTCAGCATGAGCGCACTGGAGCAGGAAGAGCTGCGTGTGATCTTACTGGACACACGCAACCGTGTCCTGCATATTGAACCTGTCTATCGAGGCTCGGTAAACACCTCCCAGGTGCGAGTTGGGGAGCTGTTCAGGTCAGCGGTGCGCCGCAACGCCACCGCGCTGGTTGTCGTCCACAACCATCCCAGCGGTGCGACAAGAAGCATGTAGATAGAAAGTTCCCCCAAGAACCCTGCAAGGAGTGTGCCGAGTGGCTAGGGAGGCGGGCGCGGGGACCCGAGGTAGAACCGCGTTCGAAGCCCTCCCGACAATGTGGCAAAGGAAACCCTACTTTCCTGAGGCTGCTAGCCAGAGCGTTGCCATGGTCACGCAAGAAACTGTCGTTTGACGCGCCGAAGGTTGGACCACCCGTACTGACGGTAGGGCCAGGGTGGAGTCACCGGATTATCCACTTCGCTAGGGTGGATATAGTCTCTGACGGGCAAGGAAGACGGCACTCCAAGACAACCCGGCTTCCCCGGTGACGAGCGAGGCAGCGAGCCGAGCCAGGCGTACAGACAGGACCTAAAGCAACGTGAAGACGCTATCTATATGAACTTGTGAACCGTGTAAAGTTCTCCAGCGATGGAGTAGGCCAACCTGCGGCCAGATGCTTTATGCGGGGCGGAGCCTTCGTAGTAGTCGGAGATAGGGAAAGCCTATCACATGGCGAAGGAAGGCAGTTGAGTTCAACCCATTCATTTGTGAACTAAGACGGAGTAAGGATGTATGAACCGAACGAAGATGTCCCAAAAACAGATGAAACTGGCCATAGCCGCACAGGAAAATCCAGAACACAGATTTACCAATCTGTACAGCCTCATGCACTGGGACTGCTGGATTGAATGTGCAGCCCAAGCGGTTCTGGCACGACCCGGAAGCTCGACGGC
>JAQBDA010000248.1:0-8033 GCA_032124675.1 Chloroflexota bacterium | reverse complement strand
AACCTGCCGCTGCACTGGACCTATGACACCGCTCTCGACCCGTGGGCGTACCAGGTGGATGCGGATGCCATGATCCGCTACGCCGGGCTGGAAGACCTGACCCTGACCCAGGACGATCCTGAGGTTGAGTTCGTGATCGAGATGGATGGTGCCCAGTACTCGTGGGTCAAGAATGTCGAGATCGTGAACATCCAGCGGCGGGCGATGTGGGTCATCGATTCGCTGCAGAACGAGATCAGGGAGTGCTACGTTCACGTTGGCATCGACGGCTACGGGCGCGACCGCGGTTACGGGCTGTTCGTCGACCTGCACAGCTCGAACAACCTGGTCGAGAACAATATCTTCAGCACCATCGACGGCGGGGGCATCATGACCGGCGGCGGCGCTTCCGGCAACGTGCTAGCTTACAACTACCTGCACGACATCCTTTTCGACGATCCCTGGTGGATGATCGCAAGCCCGTCGATCAACCACAACCCGCACCCCAAGATGAACCTGTGGGAAGGGAACTTCGGCTACAAAGCCGAAGCCGATATTATCCACGGCTCGTCCAGCCACAACACGATCTTCCGCTCCAGGTCTTTCGGCTGGCAGAAAGACTCCATCACCACCCGCAACAACGCGGTCGAGATCGCCGCCAAGGACACCTACATGAATGTGGTCGGCAGCGTGCTGGGGACTGCCGGAAAGTCCAACCGCTACGAGGTGCTGCCCGGGCAGCCGTACAATGATTGGAATGAGCGTGCTATCTATGTCCTGGGAGTCGGCAGCGGGGTAGAGGACCTCAGACCTGCCGCCACCCTGCTGCGCCACGGCAACTTCGATTACGTGACCAACTCCGTTGTGTGGGACCCGGCGATTCCCGATCACGACCTGCCCGCTTCGCTGTACCGCAGCGGAGCGCCGCAATGGTGGTGCCAGGAGACGCCCTGGCCGCCGGTCGGACCTGACGTGGCCGGTTACACGAACGATATCCCTGCCAAGCGGCGCTTCGAAGGCCTGCCCTGCACGCAGACAACCGGGCTGGAAATGCACGGCGCCCCCGCCGACTGGACAATATACCTGAGCTGGGAAGTCATCGGCTCCCTGCCGGTCACCAGCACCTGGCAGATCAGCTACGATGGCCCGCCCGGCATCCCACCCTCGCCGGTCAGCGGCCTGCCCGAGCCCACCCGCCTCTACACCTTGACGGGGCTGACCAACTACGCCCTCTACACGGTCACCCTCAACGCCATGCTGGAGGGCATGCCCGTGCTGACCGGCACGATCACGGTCATGCCGACGAATCTGCAGGTGTTTTTGCCGGTGGTAAGGAAGGAATAATTATCGGTTGGGTTGAGCGTCCGATTATAGAACTCTGCCAGCAGAGTGCATTAGCTCATGATCTGCAGAAACCGACAGTCGGCAGTCAGCAAACAGCGGTCAGCTGTCTGCGGTCTGCTGTCGGCTGTAACGGGTAAGGTTTTTCTCATCTGCCACGTCTATATTCCAAATCTATACTTATCTAGTGCTCTGTCCAGGCTCAAAGCTGTATCTGAGATCAGCGCTCATAGGCCTGGACAAAGCTTAAAGTGTTCCGTGTTTAGATAGACGATCCTAAACAATCACCTTGGACGGAACACTAGCGGTATTGCATTAAACGGAATGAGGCTGGTTATGAAAAAACTTATCACGCTGATCTCCCTGGGCCTTGGCATGATCCTGGTGCTGGCAGCCTGCTCATCAGCGCCCGGCGAGGGAAATGCGCTCCCGTCCGAGCAGGCACCGGACGTGACCATGGCTTCCCCAGAGCCGAACGATATCGATGACTACCGCATCGTCACCCTGCTGCCGCAGGATGCCATCCCGGCCATCGACAACCCGCAGTTCCTGGATGTCGAAGCAGCAGACCGGGAATACACCCCGGATGAGGAAATCCTGGGCGTATTCTTCGATGGCGAGGCGCGCGCCTACTCTGTGCCACTGCTCTCAGGGCACGAGATCGTCAACGACACCGTCGCCGGACGTAAAATCGCCGTCACCTGGTGACCGCTGTGCTATACGGGAATCGTGTATTCCCGAGAGATCGACGGTCAAGAATATACTTTCGGGGTGAGCGGTAAGCTGATTCGCAACGTGCTGGTGATGTATGACCGCCAGACCGGCAGCCTGTGGAGCCAGCTGTTAGGAGAGGCGGTCGAAGGTCCGCTGAAAGGCACCAAGCTGGAGTTCCTGCCCGCCTGGCAGACCACCTGGCAGGATTGGAAGTCACGCTACCCGCAGACACTGGCTTTGCAGAAAGGCTATTCGGGGGGTTTTGATCCCTACGAGCGTTATTTCAACACATCGGATGCCGGAGTGATCGGCGAGGCGGTCGAGGACCGGCGCTTATATGTCAAGGAGTTCGTCATTGGTGTCGAGCAGAATGGTGAGGCGGTGGCTTACCCTTACGGCGTGCTGAACGACCAGCCGGTGGTCAATCACGAGGTAGGCGGCGTGCCGGTGCTGGTGGTCTTCGATGCTGAGACCGGCTCTGGGGTGATCTTCAAGCGTGAGCTGGGTGGGCAGACGCTCACCTTCCAGTCTGTGGATGGTCTGGACTTGCAGGATGCTGAAACAGGCTCCATATGGGATGGGCTCAGCGGGGCTGCGCAGAGCGGTCCGCTGGCAGGGAAGTCGCTCGAACGGTTGAAGAGCACGCGTTCTTTCTGGTTTGGTTGGAAGGATTTTTACCCCGCTACTGCGGTATATGGAATTGACTCGTGAGCGAAACATAACCTCCCGCAGCTTTTCTTTACCCTGTGGGAGGCCTGCTTTAAGAAAAGGCTAAGCCTCGCGGACGTCCCCCAACTCGTTCAGGTAGCCGCGGATCATCAGGGCTGCCGTGGCGCCCTCGCCTGTAGCGGAGGCAGCCTGCTTGGTGGAGCCGGCGCGCACGTCACCGGCGGCGAAGATGCCCGGTTGTGAGGTCATCAGTGTCATGTTGGTCGTAATGAAACCGTACTTGTCAGTACTCACGATCTCTTTCACGAGGTCGCTGTTCGGGCTCAGGCCGATGTAGACAAACACGCCATCATAAGCCCACTCTTCGACCTCATTCGTGGCACGGTCCTCGACCAGGATCGACTCCAGCCGTTGCTCGCCGACAAATTCCTTGACCGCATAGTTGGTGATCACGTGCATATTCTCTTGTTCAGCCACTTTCTCCTGCAGGATCTGGCTGGCATTGACCTCGGGCTTGAATTCGACGATATCTACCTGGCTGGCGAACTTGGTCAGGAACAAACCTTCTTCGAAGCCGCTGTTGCCGCCGCCGATTACCAGCACTTTCTTGTCCTTATAAAATGCGCCATCGCAGGTGGCGCAGAAGTGCACATTGGTTCCGATCAGCTCGTCTTCACCCGGAATATTCAACCTGCGGTAGCGCGCTCCGGTCGTCAGCAGCAGCGCTTTTGTCCCATATTCTGAGCCATCCGCGGTGTTGATGCACCAGTACGGACCTTCCAGATGGAGATGTACCACTTCCTGAGATTGCAGGATCTCAACACCAAAACGGCGCGCCTGCCGCACCAGGCGGTCAGCGAACTCTGCCCCTGGGATGCCCTCGTCGAATCCAGGGTAATTATCCAGCACCTGGGTTGTGCCGACCTGCCCGCCTAACCCCGATTTCTCGATCACCAGCACATCGATCCCTTCGCGGGCCATATATAAAGCGGCGGTTAACCCGGCCGGACCGCCACCGATGACGATCGAGTCGTAAAAGGAGCGTTTGGCCTTGGTTTTTAGCCCGAGCACCCTCGCCAGCTCGGCGTTCGATGGCTCGACCAGGATCGAGCCATCCGGAAAGACGATGGTGGGAATGATGCGCTTGCCTTCGTTGACCTGCTCGACATATGCCATGCCATCCGGGTCTTTTTCAATGTCGATGTTAACGTAGGGGAGGCGCTGGTCGCCGAAGAACTGCTTGGCGCGTTTGCAATCCGGACACCAGACGGTGCTGTAGATGACGATTTTGTCGTTCTCACGGATTGTGGAATTCTGCATTATTTTGCTACCTCACTGTTTTCTACTTTGTGATGATATACGCAAAACCGGGTCGGGCAGATATCCCCAAGTGTGCAGCCGGTATGCATATCCATATACAGGATGAGGTGTTGGGTGCTTATCTTACTCCCCTGGCATTAGAGTGCGACCGGATTACGATGCCTGTCATTCGCCAAGCCGCAGCTCTACCCAGCGGTCATTGGGTGGGATCATCTCCCAGACCTTGCTCAGGGGATGGTCGAGGTAGTGCACCTGGACGATGGCCAGGGCAAAGCCATGCGAGACGACGGCCACCCTCTCGTGTGGGTGGCGCTGACGGATCTCTTCGATCGCTTCGATCACCCGGTCGCGCACCTGCTGCACGCTCTCGCCGCCTGGTGGGGCTACGGAGAGCGGGTCGGTCTTTCTCTGGCGCAGCAGCTCGCCGTAGCGCCGCTCGATATCATCCGCCAGCATACCCTGCCATTTCCCCTGGTGGATCTCACGCAGGCGCGGGTCAATCTGCGCCTCGAGAGCAGCTGCAGCCGATATTGCCTGGGCAGTATCCAGGGCGCGCTGCAGGTCGCTGGAGTAGATGGCTGCCAGACCTGCGCTGGCAAGTGCCTGTGCAATTTCAGCCGCCTGCAGCCTGCCGTTAGCGTTTAACGGGACATCGGCGTGTCCCTGCCAACGCCCTTCCAGGTTCCAGTCGGTTTGTCCATGGCGGACCAGGTAGAAATGGGTCATATCTATATGTATGCTGATGCCCTGATCAAGATCCAGTTGTGCGATTATATCCGGGTTTATGACGAATAGCGAGTACCTTCCAACACGTAGTTTGTGATCTCGCTGACGCTCCAATCTTTGATACCCAGTTTGTCCAGCGTGCGGCCCCGGCGCCAGTAATCGGTGCGGTGGACGATGCAAGCCAGGCGGATGATGCTCTCCATGCCGCGCACGGAGACACCATAAGAATCGGCCAGGGCTGCGATTGGGACCAGGCTCATGGGCACATCCTCGGTGATATAGCGATGGTTTAGCGTCGGAGGAGCCTGGATGCCGTAGTATCCCGGCTGGTTGTGGATGGCATCATAGAGGTCATCTCCCGTGGCGTGGTAAGCCATCTGCAGCCACTCCAGAGCAGTGCGGGCGCGTATCCCCAAGGAAGAAGCTACCGTGACCCTCTCCCGATCGAGCACCTCCAGAACGCGAGCAACCGATGGGCTGACGCCGTCGACGTAGAATTGGAACTCTCCCAGGGTGGTCTCGATGCGACCTGCGTTGAGCAGCGCCAGCGCAGGGTGGAATATGGCTCCCATATTGTTGAGGCCGGTGTGCAGCACACTAGTCCCATCGATGAACTGCGGGTAGGCTGGCGCCAGGGCTTCTAGGACGCGATGAGTGCGGGTGGCGGGCAGGGCAGCTATCGGCACAGTATCTTTGATGGCGAATATCCTTGCCATAGCTGGTCCGTCTGAGCGGCTGGCGTAAATTAGCGTTTCAGCTTCAGCGACGATGACATCGGCCTTGACACCCCTCTGCCGGAAAATATAAGTCACTTCGAGCGCCCCACAGGTACGGCCTGGATTCAAGACGATGATCTGGCCATCTTTGAGGTGTGGGGCGGTGGCGTTGGCAATATCGGCATGGGCTGTGGACGGTACGACGACCATGATCACATCAGCATCCTGCAGTGCTTCACCCATGTTTGATGTTACTCGCTCCAAATGACCAAAACCATGCGGTCCACCTTCGAAGCTCTTTAATTCGATACCACCGCGCGCTTTTATTGTGTTAATATTTTCCGGGGTGCGGTTGTATAAGGTAACCGGAAATCCCATCAAGGCCAGATGAGCAGCCATCCCTTTACCCCCGTGTCCGGCGCCGATAACGGTGAAGCGGGTATTGTTGTTCATTGTGGACCTCCTGATTGAGAATAAACAACTCGCATACGGCCGGAGTTGGCCCTATCGAATATTATTTTAGCCTGGTGCGGCGGATTAGCAGTTCCGTCCTCTGGCTTTCTGAAATGGATTTACCGCTCTCTGGATGGGTTGCAACGCATGCACCGCGCTGGTCGATCCGGGTGGCAATCTGCCCAAGGCCGAATGGATTATTAACCAGCTGCGGGGCATCCAGGATGCCGGTCGTAACGGCGCGAGCCAGGGTGGAGGCATCTGTGAGGGGATCGGCAGCGCCTGGCTGCGCCAGCTCACGGACTGCTTCCAGTACCAGACGGGCTTCAGCGACCAGTTCATCTTTGCGCTGCTGAATGGCTGGGTCGAACGTCATGTCTGGCTGACCGCTCAAGGCATTGTCGATCGAGCGGCGTACAATGCCGGCAGCCTCGATAATGTCCTCCGCAGTGGCGGCATGGTGGGCTTCTGTGTGACCCACGATGTGAACGATGTGCGGGTGCAATGCCATCTGCAGATATACGCTGGTTGCCAGGTGCCCGCGCGACTGGTCAAGGTTGAGTGGATAACTAAGCAAACCGGTGCGGGTTTGTTTCCAAATTCGAAATTCATCCCCTGCCAGGGAGGCGATCAGTTCCAGGATAGCCAGCATCTTTGCCAGATCCATGGCGTCGGAAAGTCCGGGCGGGCTGTTGAACATCATCTGGGCGATATAATCCCGGACTCCGTATGCGCGGGCGTTATAGGCCGAGAGATATGCTGATACAACAAAGGTCACGTCTGCAGCATCGCGCATCCCCCAATGGTGGGGTTCGTTTAACTCCACCGGGATATCCCTTTTCCCATACCAGGCCATAACTTTCTGATGTTCCCGGATGGATCCTTCCAGGTCCCAGGGACCGCGCCCGTCCATCTGGTTGAACCAGAATAATGGGATAGCGCACCAGGCGATGTTGATCGTCTCTACGTACATCTCTGCCAGGCGGAGGAAGTCATCTGTCCCGGAATAGGTGCGCAGCAGTGGATAGTTGCCTGTGCGGCTGGCGGAATATAGTACGCGGTAATCGTCTGGTGTGCGCACCGGCACACCGCCAGCTCCTGTCTGGCGCGGATCCTGGCGCTCTATGTTGAAGAAATTCTCTTGCGCATCCTGGTCAATACCCAGTGAGATCACGTCTAGCGCGCCTGCACCGGCGATGCGCGCGATCCCATCAATTGTTTCTTGCAGAGTGGGAAGACCGAAGTGATGGCGCAGAAGGGGGAAAGGGGATTTCCAGGCTATGCGTTCAATTGCCTTTTGAGGGTAATCCGCTTCCTGGAGTGTACCTTCAGGCTGGCCTTTTAAATATGCCAGCACTGCGTCGGCTGGCTCACCGCCCACGAAAACATGCTCGAAGAAACCCATGGCCCGCGCTCGCTCAGCCATTGGGGGAGTGCCAGCAAAGGCAAAGCGTATGCCAACTGTGCGAAGATTGTCAGCTTCTTCTGCAAATTGAGCTATGAGTCTTTCGCCGGTCTCCGGTGTCAGGCGATATGAAACTCCGATCAAATCGGCTTTCTCGCGGCGGGCGGATTCCAGGAACTTCTCAATCGATACAGCAGGACCCAGGAACACCGTCTTCCATCCTGCAGCCTGCGCCAGCCGCAAGAAGCGTGTCACACCTGCAACGTGCACACATTCCCCGAGCGCACCGGCAACAACGGTTTTCATAGCTGCATCCTTCTGTCAGATTCACGGGCGAAGGATAACCATCGACAAAACTGTACCGGCCATTGGTCTAGGTCGACAGTTCTTTTTCATTCACCATGACTGGTAGCTTGTAGCGGAACTAGGAAATGACCAGCGAGGAAAGCCGAAAAACGCAATATTCGATAGTTTGATTCTACCATAACGGGGTACATGGACCGATCACTTCTAGCTGGAACCCTTGGGAAATAGTAACTTGATGTTACACTGGTAGTATGGAACATGAAGTAAATTTCGTCCCTTTATTGGTTGTCATCCTGCTAGCGGTCCTGGCACCCATCCTTACATCGAGGATAAAACGGGTGCGGATTCCTACTGTGGTTGGTGAGATCATTGCCGGTATCATCGTCGGTCAGAGTGTCCTGGGT
>JAQBDA010000247.1:0-4030 GCA_032124675.1 Chloroflexota bacterium | reverse complement strand
CGCAGCCAGAATAATACTCGAAAATGGTGACGAATCCTGGCAGCCAGGTGCACGCTGTGTGAGGCGCACTCTTCGTCCAGATTACGATCTGCACAGCGGAATTTTTACTGAGCCCTGGATATTCACTTTGTGGATTTTCATGTCTGCTGTCCCAGGAACAGGTGCAGTTGGGAGGCATGTTCCTGTACATGACGCATGCTGTACAGCTGAAGCTCCGCAAAGGGCAGCTCTCCCCAAGGGAACCTGCACAACTTGTAAGCCTGTTCGACTGACATGGCGACTATTGTCTCCTGGCACTTTTGGCGGCAGGTTTCCAGGTAGCCGAGCAGTTCTGCGCGCGTATAGGTTCGCGGCAGAACCTCGTTTGCCTCCATCTCCACCAGGTCAAAAGGCTCAGGAGGAGCAAAGCCCTCTTCCGCCCCGGTTAAGTAGATGTCCAGCCAGAAGAGCGTGTGGTAGCACAGATACCAGTACGCTGAAAAACCTGCTGCCACCCATTGGTCTGGCTCGTCTTCCCATAGGTGCTTTTCCCAGAGTTCATCTGGGCAGTTCCTCAGCGCATCACCAAACGAGTCGATGGCCACTGCAAACTGACGCCATAGCATCTCATTATCAATGATGGTCATCCCCATACTCCTCATTCTAGCAGAATAAATACTCGTTTCAAATATAAACGATTACAAACTCTTTTATAGGTATAGGACTTACACAGTTCGCAGGAGGCTGGGGGTGTTTGGGCGGGCGACGGCCGCCCAAACACCCCCAAGAATCTCCTGAAGTACGAAACTCCTATTAATAATTGCCATCAACGCAGACGGTGCCTTGCCACCCAATGGTTAGCTTTACCGCGCCTCTGCTACTACAGTCGGAAACTGTACAAAGTATACCCATGGCTTTGAGTGAAACCCAGCTTTTCTGCCAATCGTAACGAGGCTGTGTTCTCAGCCATGCAATCCCAATGGGGTTGGAGGTGCTTCTTAATGCACTCCGCTAGGAAGGCCCTGGCCACTGCCTCAGCATGCCCTTTTCTACGATGTGATTGTTCTGTTTCAATGTCAATCGCATGAATGTTCCCTGCCACAAAGCCAGAGAAGCACAAGCTAACAATTTCATCTCCATCCACGAGCACATACCCCAAGCCAGTGTTCAAGAATGCATCCACGCTACCCCAGAAGTGGGTCAATTTGGATGATAGGAACTGTTTGTTGCTCAAAGAGTGATTGACCAGCAGGCCTGGATCGACTCTCAACAGTCTGTGACCATCCGCCACCTCGGGCTGCGTCAGGCTCTCATGCACCTCCAGCTTCAGTACATACACCCATTGCTGATTGCACTTAGGACCTCGGTTACCTATGGCATTATTGATCACTGGGTCCCAGTCGTCTTCACCGCTGAGCTCGAACCAAGCCACCCCCAGATTGTACAGGCGCGGCTTGAGCACCTGGTCTATATGGAAATCGAGTTCATCGCGGAATACCGCACTGCTTGCGTCTCCAACCAAGTAGAATCCGTCGATGCCTTGAGCCCACACCAACGCAGCTCTTGGCGCATTCGGATTATCTACAAATACCCAACCCGGATTGTTGCCCTCAATAACGGCCAGTGCTTCTGGAAATCGGCAGTCTCTGGCGAAAATCATGCGGCTTAGTTGCTCAAGCTCGTGGATCATTTCAGAGGTCTTTGTGAGGTTTGGCGCTTTTCACTTCTCGCCAACAATCATTATAATTGGTTCTCCCTGGGCTCCTACATTGTGCAGTCGCTTGCACAGCTCCCTTCCCCGTTCTTTAAGATCTGTATAGTTTTTAGAATTTTCAGCGCGCTGAATGGTTCTCTCGATCAGGCTTTCCAGTTGCTCGGTCCTTGCCTTTTCTTTTGGGTCTGAAGCTGTGTCTCTTTGATCAAAACTCTCAATTTTCATCAACCCGATACGTGCAACATTGTCTACAATCTCTTGACGTGTTAATGGACTATTATGCAGGTAGTTCAGTGCAGAATCGACTTCCGCTACCCACTGATGCAGATAAATAGAAGTTAGCTCCGCTTCAGTTTGACCATCTCGGTGCATCTCAACAATAATAAACCGTCCTCCAGGCTTTAATACCCGTTCCATTTCGCCAAGAACCTGCTGGATATTTGCCAGATGGTGCAACGACGCTGAGGCGTTTACAGTGTCAAAACTCTCGTTCTCGAAATCCAGTTGTTCAGCATTCATCACCAATAACTTGACATTTTCTTGGACCAGGTTATTACGTGCTGTTTCGATGGCCTGTTCACTGATATCAATGCCTACAATCTCCGAATAGGAATGCAGGTTTTTCATCAAGACCTGAACGAAATGACCTTCCTGTGTGGCAACATCGAGGACCTTGCCGCCATCAATGCTGCCAAGAATGCTTTCAATCATATCCATTATTCTAGGCAATTCGCCCGTCTATCACCACCCGCTCTCGCCATTCAATGCGCTATCAATATCTCTCAATACCGGCCAGGCTCCCTCGGTGGTGTTGGAGATCACGGTGACCAGCAGCTCTTTGCCTCGATTCACACTCGACCGGAAAGAGACCCCCGCGTCGCCGCCGGTGAAATATTCCTCACGGCTTTGGCCCTCGCCCTCGTATATCCACAGCCCATGCCCGTAATAGGTGTGCTCAGCCTCCGTCTCGGCCTTCACGTACGGCTGGACATAGATTTTGACCATCTCTTCAGGCAAGATCTGGTAGCTCCAGAACGCCGTCCATAGAGTCGCTATATCTTGCACGGTTGTATACGCCCCACCATCTGATGCGCCAACAATGGGAAGGTTGTAGATATTGGTTCGCCAGCCATCCGCGTCTTCCACGTAGCCCATCGCCGTGTTCCCGGGCAGCTTGTTCATGGCGAAATATCCCGACTGGTTCATGCCGGTCGCCTTGAAGATCGCCTGTTCAACGTAATCCTGGTATTTCATGCCGCTCAGCTCTTCAATCACCACCCCCAACAGGATATAGCCGCTGTTCGAATAGGAGAAGCGTTCTCCCGGCGCGAATTTCATGGCTTCATCCGGAAATGCAGCCAGGTAGTCTCTCGGTCCTTTCAGATCGTACCACGGTATTGAGATGCTGAAGTTATCAAAGTCGGTAATCTTTTCTTCGTCATAATAATCTGGAATACCGGAGGTATGGGTGAGCAAGTCCCTGATGGTGATCTCTGGTGAATAGCGTGGGAAGTTGACGCTGATGCAGTCCTTCAGCCTGGTGGAGAAAGAGAGCTGCTGCGCTTCAATGAGTTTGCCAATGGCCAAAGCGGTGAAGAATTTGGTCCCCGAAGCGATGCCAAAGCGGGTCTCCAGCGTGTTCTCGAGCCCGTTGCTGCGGTCGGCATAGCCGCAAGCTCGCTCGTAGAGCACATCCCCTTTTTTTTGAATGGAGATGACGCCTGAAAAATCATGTCTTTCAATGCTGGCAGACAGTGTTTCTGCCAAACGGGTGTGTTCCATCGTCAACCCGCATCCAGGCGAGGTTGGTGGACAATCCTTTTATGCTTGCGTGATAAGTTTTGCGAATCGGTCATAATAACGATCATGATCGCAATCAAGAACAGGACTGCACCATATCCCCAGTAGTTATCCAGGTTGCTTTGGTCGATCCTGGCGCTCAGCATCCAATAGGCAGCCCAAACTTCTGACCCGTGCAGAATGGCAACCAGCAAAAGACTCCCCTTAGTATTGTTGAAGACCCAGTTGAAGAAGATCGACCAGGGAAGCAGATACAGCAGGAACATCAGCGTAAAAAACCAATACCCGATCCCGACTCGCCAGATCAGCAGCCGGCTGAGCATCAATTTCAGGCCGCTTCTCCCATCCTCCACTGCGGTCATGATCACCCCCGCCACCGAGGCGGATAGAACCGAGCCTAATGCCAGGCTGGCGGGAATCACCTCCTGCACAACGAGGTAAATGGTGCCTGCCCCGAGTGCAAAGGCCAGAATATAAAACGAGACAATCGGATATCTGAGAACCAGGTCTGGTCGGGTGGTTGTATCTGGCGTCATC
>JAQBDA010000246.1:0-9366 GCA_032124675.1 Chloroflexota bacterium | reverse complement strand
CCAGAAGATTCCGGGCTGGTCAATATCGACCTGAAGCTGAATTACCTGCGCCAGATCGAAGCAGGCTCGTTGATTGCGGATGGACACTGTATCAAAGCGGGACGAACGATTAGCTATGCAGAGGCGAGCGTGCTGGATGCCGAAGGGACTCTTCTCGCCCATGGCACATCTACCTTGATGGGGCTTCCAGGCAAGGGGATAAATATCGGAAAGGTCAAGATCAAAGGATAAGGGAATACACATGCATCGTCCATCGTTTTCTAATATCATCACCAACATGAACCAGCCAATGCCAATGCCGGAGAAACTGTACAAGCTCACCCGCAACCTTTGGCGGCGGGTGATTCTGGTGCAAAACTGCTGCGGTCACGAAGGTGAGCCAGGCTGTTGAAGGGTGGAACGATCGTCCGGTGCGGGCGAAAACGAGCACACTCATGGTCATAGCCACGACCATGACCATGACCATGACCACCATCCTTGAATCATATAATACATTACCACTTAGGTATCCAAGTCACCCAGGTTTAGCAAGTACATTAACTAAATTACGCCTGGTGTCTTGGTGACTTATTGGTGAAAAATTCCCCCTCTTCTGAGACCACCATAGAAGAATCCCTATGCCGGCATTGAAAAGGCCTATCTCGATCATTCTACCCATCCTGCTCGCATTGGCGGTCGCATACAGCGCGTACGTCTACATACTTCAGACCTCCGGCCTATCGAGCGCCATCCGGCTTGCAGCAGCCATCAGCATTTGGGTGCTGTTGAGCATATACTTGCGGATGAGGTGGTCGAGTCTAAAACTGCTTACCTCGCCGCCGGGGCTGGCCGGTCTGCTATCGGCAGTCTTGCTCGCAAATCTGGCCATAGCTGCCGTGCTGCCTCGCATCCCCTACACGCAGCAGCTGCTGCCCGTACGTAAGATCAGCATCCAGCCGCTGACCGAAAACAAACCCTTGACGATCCAGTCCTTCAGCACAGAGCTGGCACAGTGGATAAGCCTCGATAACTTCCAAAGCCGTCGTGGATGGCGGCAGGAGAAAGGCAAGCTCATCCTTACCGGGGGTGCTGAGTCGACATTGGTCTGGCAGGGCAAGCCGGGGCAGTTCGCGCAGGTCGAACTGCAGAACTGCCCGGACTGCGGCAGCCTGTCGATATCCTTCGATAGCCAGCATATCGAACAGGTCGAGCTCAGCCAGGCTTCCATAGAGCGCACACGCGCTGTGCGCTATCAATACCCATCCCTGTTCTGGCACAAAGCGCTCAACTTCCTGGCTCTGCAGGTGGCGATATTCACGCTTGCCGCGCTGCTGCTGGACGCGGGCAGAGCGCTCTTCTCCCGCTCCAGGATCAAAGATCGTCCGCAGCAGCAAACCCAGCGGCTCTCCGGTTGGGCGCCGCCTGCCATCATCACATTCTTTTCGATCATCAGCTACGGGCTCAGGCTGCAGCCCATCCTGTTCAATGACGATTGGTGCCAGATCGTATCCTGGATCAATTTCGATACCATCGCGCCCTTCATGCTCGGCGAGCGCCGCCCGCTGAATATGTTCTTACCCTGGCTGTTCGACCGCTTCCTGCCGCTTGAGGGAACCGTCTCCGCCCTGTATCTGTCTACGGTGGGCATCTTGACCATCACCGCCCTGCTGGTCTATGTCCTGGTGCTGCAGATAACCCCCGGGAAGCGCTGGTTTGCCCTGCTGGCTGCCCTGTTATGGCTGGTTTTCCCGAGCGATTACACCCGCCTGTATATCACCATGGTAGGGATCCGCACTGCCTATCTGCTAATGGTCCTGGTAATGATCCTGACAACGCGCTACATCCGCCTCGGTTCGAAAGCTGCGATAGCCATTGCCAGCGCTCTTCTACTGGTAAGCTTCTTCCTGTACGAAGGTCACCTGGGTCTGGCGCTCGCCTGGCCAGTCCTATGCCTGTACCTGTACCGCCCCCTGCCCGTCAGACAGCGGATGCCCGGCCTGCTGGTTTATGCCGCTGCGATCGGCAGTTTCCTCTTCTGGCGCGCCTATCTCCAGCCGGGCATTTACGCGGATGCCAAGCTGGAGAGCATAACGCTGGACCCATGGGTGCTCCTGGGGCGTTATGCTCAGGGGCTGCCCATTCTCCTGGGAGGATTTAAGTTTCCCTTCCCGGGCTACCGCTGGGCAGGAACAGCGCAGGCTGCCGTCCTGAGCCTGGCAGCGATTTGCGCCGGGCTGGCGCTGCTCTGGGTGCGCCGATTTTGGAATGCAGACCCAGCTACCGGCGCGGGGACCGGTATGGATACCGTCGATGCCGGGGGTTCCCTTCTGCCTTACAGGAATATCCTGCTGGCAGGCGCAGTCCTATGGCTGGCCGGGTACTTCCCGATCATTTTGAACTTCCCGCCCAATATTTACGGGCACCTATCGCGGGTCAATATCTTCAGCATCCTGGGAGCCGTGCTGGTCCTCCTGGGTCTGGTCTTTATCCTGATCGAGACCGTGACCGCCAGCCAGCCTACAGCCGTCATGGCAGGCAGCCTGCTGATCGTCCCCTTTCTGCTACTGGGAACAGCCATCCAAATGCAAGTGCAGGACTCGAATATCATCGCCTGGAGCGAAGCGAAAGCCTTTCACCGGCAGATGGTCGAGGTCGTCCCCGATATCGCAGCCGGGACGCAGGTGGTCATCCTGCTGGGCGGCAGCCCGCCTTCTGGGGATATGCACAGACCGGTATTCTCAGCCAGCTGGGAAGCAGAATGCGCGCTCAGGACGCTGTACGACCAGCCTGACCTGCAGGTGATGTACCGCTATGAGAGCATCCAGGTGCCGCCCTTCCCTTCGAATAACGTGCTGGCTGGTGCTTTGGAGACAGACACGTTAGGTGGACTGAATGACCCGGCTCGGCTTCTGGTGCTGGAATATGACCGCGCCGCACGCATTCTGGGCGTGCGCCAGGAGGCGCTGGACGTACTGCAGGGGGGAAATGCTGATGGATATTCACCAGAGCAGCGCATCTTGCCGCTGGGGCAGGAGATACATTCTCGTAAACTGATCGACTAAGGCAGTCAAGCTTTCGTCGAATTCCTGGAGCAGACATTTGTCGGGAATCCAGAACAGCAACCTCTTGTATATATAGGTGTTATTAAGATCAGCGTTTACTCACCTATTCAGTATTTTCATATAAGTAAGGAGGATTCAGAGATGGGCATAATTCTAAGTTTTATCGTAGCCCTGTTGGTGGCTGCTTTAGTCATCTATATCGTAGGCAGGCTCAATATGGGGCTTACAGTTGGCAGCTATATGAATGCAATCATGGCTGCCCTAGTCATCGCCATCGTTACCGCACTTGTCAACTGGCTGCTTGGATTGCTCGGAATCACTATTGGTGGAGGGCTCCTGGGCGCAATCGTCCTGCTGATCGTTGCTGCAGTCATTCTGATGATCAGCGACCGGTTCCTCCCGGGGATGCAGGTTAACGGGTTTACCGGCGCGATCGTTGCAGCTATCGCTATTGCGGTGGTCAGCTGGCTGGTAACCTGGCTTTTAGGGCTGCTCGGGATCGTAGTCTAAAGGTATTCTGAACCAGCTGGCCTCGCTCGAGGACATCGAAAACATTGACTTCGTCGTCACCCTGGCAGGTGATACCTCAGGTCTGCTCTACCGCGTATTGCGTTGAGCAGCCGGGGGTACTGGAACCCATCGCTTCGCCGTGTGCCAGCAGGCAATTATTTGGCTGAGTAAACCAAAAGTGAAAACACAACCTCCCGCAGGCTCTGAGCCTGCGGGAGGTTGTCATTTATCGGGATATACTAACCGCAGACCACACTCGAGTCGACTTGAGACAGTCGACTGCGGACAAACAACGCGATTGGGTTAAGCCGTTGATAAGGTCTGATTAACATACCGAAAATCGCTTGCTTTTCATAATATTTTGTGTAAAATATAATTTAGCAATATATACTGACGCTGGCCAGCGCAGAGTGCGGCTGTTCTCATCATTACGCCACCGGTGCAGGTCTATCCCCAGGAGCTGGACCGTGTGGCACCCATCCATCAGGGAGGTTTCGATGTCTAAAAAGTTGTTCTCCGTCCTTATTGTGTTCGTCCTGCTGGTCTCGACCTTCAGCATCGCCTTCGCCGAGACCGCGCCCGGCACCTGTCCACGTGGCAATACCGCGCGAGTAGGAAGTAGACAGGGGTTCCACTCCACCAATTCGGATTTCAAATGCCAGACCAATGCATATAAGGTGAAGGCATCGGCTGCCCCGGTGCCGCGCAATCTGAAATTTGTGCGCCCGATCATGAGCCTGGAGAATAAGACCGTCCAGCCGAAGGGCGTGGTCTTCAGCGGTAAGACGCAGGTGTACTTCGACCTGAACAAGAACCAGCAGAAAGCCTGGAAGCAGGGCCGGCTGGCAATCTACTTCTACGACAAGGTGACCAAAACCTGGTACAAGCTGCCCAGCTCACGCCAGACGATGAAGGGCAACACATTCCGGCTGGTCAGCCCGATCTATAATTACGGGCTGTACGGGCTGGCAATGCAGAGATAATCCGAACTTATCGACACTCGCCCCAACAAGACCCCCCTTCCCCTGGGGGTCTTGTGGTTTAATGGGGGGATGGAGAGCAGAGAGTGGAGAGTGGTGAGTAAGGATGCGGTAACAAGGGATATGGCAACCAGGGGATATGCACTTATCCGATAACCCCACCATCTGACAGCCTCCCGTCATTGCGAGGCAGGTCATGCCGAAGCAATCACCCACTCGTAGGCGAAATGGCCAAAATTGAGATTGCTTCGCTCGCGAAGAACGCTCTCTCGCAATGACGGAATGAATTTAACAGACGGAATGGGCTAAGGGATCAGGATATGGCAGATGAGGTTACAGGCCAGGAGCTGCACGGTGTAGTCATTCGTAAGGGCGTGCCGGAGGATGCGGCGGCACTGGCGGAGTTCGGTTGGCGGACGTTCGCGGAGAGCTTCGCCGGGCAGAACGACCCGCAGGCTATGGCGGAGTACCTGAGCGAGAATTACAGTACATCCCGCCAAAGCGCCGAATTGAGCAGCCCGGATGTGCTCACCCTGTTGGCGGAGCTGGATGACAGCTTGATCGGCTATGCGCAGGTACGCAAGAATCCTCCACCCACCGACATCCGCCTGAAAGAGCCGCTCGAGCTGCACCGCTTCTATGTCGACGGCCCATACCAGGGAAGTGGTCTGGCGCAGCGATTGATGGCAGCGGTGCTCTCCACCGCACCCGCGCTGGGCGGGCGCACGCTCTGGCTGAGCGTGTGGGAGCAGAACCCGCGCGCCATCCGCTTCTACCTCAAGTATGGCTTCGCGGACCTAGGCAGCAAAGACTTCTGGCTGGGCAGCGAACGCCAGACCGACCGCCTGATGGCGATCTCGATCGATGCAGGCTTAACTCAACGCAAGACCGCAGGCAGGTAAGTTACGTACGGCAGCGCAGCGCTGCTCTCCTCGCTGTAAGGCGAGCGCACCCCGTGTGCGTCCTCTGCCTGGACGACATAGTAGTAAAACTTGCCGCGCTCCAGCAGCAGGTCGCTGTAAAGTGTCGACTGGGCTTCACCAACCAGCTCGTAGGGTCCGCCGGAGCTCTCTGCACGCAGAAGGCGGTAGTGGAACGCCCCGCTCGCCGGTGAGGCTATCCAGCTCAACAGCAATGCCTCAGAGTGAAGCTGATCCTCGCTGACGTACAAGAATTCCGGTCTGGGAAGCGCCCCAAGATCGCCAGTGGCCTGGTTGTTGGCAGGGCTAGCATCGTCGCCGGAGGTGGAGACTTCGGCGTACAGCGGCTGGGAGCCGCCAGTTGATTGCACCACGAAATTGACCGAAAGGGAAGCGTTGAACTCCAGCGGATCCGCCAGATTCACCGTGTCCAGCAACGTCCCACTGCCGGGGGTGCCGCTGTAAAGGGACACGCTCATCCCGATCGCAAGGTCGCGCCCTACGTTCCGCAAAATTGCAGTGACGGTCACATCCGTTCCCGACAGTGCGTGCAGCTCGGATAGTGCCAGGCTGGAGTCGAGAGCAGGGTCGGCCTGGAAAGACAGATAAGACGTTTCAACCGGATCGTCACCGGCTGAGATGATCTGGGCATCCAGGTCAGGGGCGGCTGTCCGGGTCTGCCCAGGGGCAACTATTTCCATCTGGGGGAAAGTGCGTTTGACACTGAGCAGCATCGCACCACCGTTCGACCGCAGCGCCATTGACTGCATCCAGCGATGCTCAGGTGTGCTGTACAGGTACAGCGGCGGTCCAAACTGGGTCCAAGGCGTGCGCCGGCTGATCGCCAGCCCGCCGTACATACCTGGCGTACCCGGGTTGTCGAAGCGGCGGAAGAGCAATAGCGCCTCCACATCCGGCTGCACCTGCAAGCGCGGCGCTTCCCCGCGCACAGCGCTGCCATACTCGTCTGCCAGCCCGAGGATCTCTTGCCACCCATCCGCAGGGGTCCACTGCGCGGTCCACAACACCGCCTGGTCTCCCAAACCGGTATCCGTGAGTCCATCACCATCCTTCCCACGCACCAGAAAGGCCAGATAGAGGATATTCTGGTCGCTATCCCAGCCAATCGCTGGGGAGTCCGATCCGGGTGGAGGGTCCGACGGCGGGATTTCGACCCAGCCGGTGCGCCCCTGCATAGCTACAGTCACATTGCGGTCTCCATTGGTTGCCGGCTCGCCGTCCAGGTCACGCGTCCAAGTGATAGCCACCGGCATATCGGGATCGTCGGTCCGAATGACGCCTGGCTGGACATCCATGTAGCTGTCTGCAGTAACTTTCTCCACCCTTTTCAACATGCTAGCCATTGCCCGAGGAGCCTGCCATGTCAGTGCGGCGCTCTGGCGCTCGCCTATCCGACGCTCGTCAGCCACCGCCACGATCGTCAGGTCGCTGGTCATGATCTCAAGGTCGCTGCGGGTGGCGATATCCCCATCGGTATCCTTGACCCAGGCAAGCGTGGCATTGCCGCCCAGGTCTCCAGCGATTGCTGGGTTCGCATCCGCCAGGCTGTCAATCGTAAATTGCTGAGGGCTGCTCCAGGCAGCCCCATCCCATACACTGTAGAAGATCTCCTGGTGGGAGAGGATAGCACTCAGGTCCGTGCCCAGCGCAGCGCCTTGAGTGCGGGTCAGCGTATTCTCGATCCAGACCACGACCGCCTTCCCGTCTGGTCCGACGAATGCCGCCGACGGCTCAGTGACATAGTGCAGCCCATCACTGAGGGTCGCCGGTGCGCCCCAAATTCCGGCCTCATCATTCCAGAAGCGCGCCCTCACCAGCGGTGTGGTGTTATCGGATGTTGGTGTGCCATCTTCTATATACACGCTCAGCAGGCGGTCTGCCGGTCCGCTGGCAATCACCGGCTGCGCCATCGTACGCGGCTGGTTGCGCACCTGCTCCACCGCGGCGAGCAGCGCCGGGCAGCCTCCCCATGCCTTATCCAGCACATCATAGGTATCCTGGTAAAGCGTGGCTTTGCCGAAGTAGTAGGTATTGATCCCGATCCAGACCTCCAGCCAGAATCGCAACCGCAGGCAGGGGTCGTCGAAAGCGACCACCGGCGTAAGCGATGTGTTGATCGCCAGCGGGATCCCGAAGGTAAGCTCGGTGGTGCCGGTGATGCTGGCAATGCCTAAGCCGATGAACGTCAGCCACAGGCTGACCGGCAGGTAGGGAGAGACACTCGGGTAGATCTTCATGCTCGCGCTGGGCTCGAACGGTTTGATGTTCACCCACATCTTGATGCTGCCGGCGAAGCCGATGGATATGCTGGCATTGAGCGTCACGATCCCCAGGAAGGAAACCACCGGACCGGAGTAGATCGGCGTTTTCTCGTTTACGTTTGCAAGAGTGAACTGCGGCGTGACGTATTTGGCCTGGTTGTACTTCCCGATCGGGACCTGCCCGTTGATCCAGTGCTCAGACTCATTGTAAATATTCACGCTGAGCGCCCGCACCAGCACATCGGTGCGCGCCATCGTCATCGTGACATAGCCCTTCATGTCCAGGAATCCCGCAAAGCGCAAGCCTGCATCTATCTTGTTTTCCAGAGTCCCGATCAGAGGGATACTTGGCGGTGGTTCCGGGAAGCGTATGGGCAGCGCGCCGCCGACATTCGGAACCGTGCCCTGGAAGTTATAGCGCTTTTGCCCATAATCGAAAGAGACCTGGGTTTCGCGCAGCACCGGGTCTGCCATCGGATTGGGCAGCACCCACAGCCGGACCCGCTTGTCAACCGAGCAGCCGTCCTTGACATGCGGCTTGACGATGATCGTATTGAAGCCGGGCGGCAGCAAACTGGCGTTGTAGGCTGCCTGCCAGATTGGTCCCTGTGTATCAGTGGCAAACAGGGTCTGGCTGCCATCCGGCTTGACCAGGTAGAACTCCACTTTGGTCAGCGTCGCTCCAGGATTGACCTGGATGATAGGCGTGATGCCGACATTGACCGCCTGACCCCCAGAGCCTAAAGACAGGTACGTGCCGATGATTTTCCCCTGGGATGGGCTGTACAGTCCGGTCTGCGCGCCCGGGTTGACCAGGATGCTGGTTACAGCAGCAACAGGGTTGAAAACACACGGGATCGTCAGATTTGACGGGTTGATGGTGGTCAGCCCACCTGGGATGACCTGCACCATGCCTGATTCTGTAAAATCAGTCAGCACACCGCTGACGCTGCCTTCGTAATTGCCGGGTGGTACGTTGGAAATATCGAACGAGCCATCCGCCTGTACCGGGGAGCTGGCGACCTGCAGTCCTTCAGCATCGAACAGATTATACTCCGCGTTCACGGTCGAGCCCGGGTTGCTGAGTGTGATCTGTCCCTGGACGCGCCCCGGCGGCGGGCTGTCCACCGTGAAATCAATGCAGCTGAAAGCTGTCTGCTCTGTGCCGCTCAGCGCGGCGCAGACCTGGACGGTCCCCAGCGGGGCATCTGCTGGTACGACGATCGCCGAAGTATATACGCCGCTGCCATCGACTGGCACGATGGCAGCCGTTTGGGTCGCTCCGCCTAGCATCCACGCCAGGCGCACACCCGGGTAGCCTGGATCACCCTGCCCGCTGACTTGAACCGGCTGCCCGCCGTAGGCATGATCCGGCGAGACCTGGATGCTGGGGACAGCCGCCAGAGCATCCTGCAGCGGACCTGTCTTGTCATCTACGGCAAAGTCACCCGTGAGGGTCTGCGGAGTACTATCGCGTGCAGCAGCAAGAACCTTCCGCCCGCTCACCCCGTTCAGCGGTCCTGATAAGACAGCCAGCAGCAGAAGGATATTGATAAATATTCGGATGACCCGGCGGGATTGAGCAGCGATACGTATGGCAGTTGACATATTTCCCTCCCTGACCCAATTGTCG
>JAQBDA010000245.1:0-26778 GCA_032124675.1 Chloroflexota bacterium | reverse complement strand
TCCCTTTTTTCAACCCCGCACCCAAACAAAAAACACCGTTATTCGGGTTTATTTTTTTTGGGGGTTTTTTTTTGGGCGCCCCCCCCCCAAAAAAACAACCCCAAAACCTCTCTTACGTCTAAAAACAGGTGACAGCATAGTGCAGTGTTATGTGGTCACTGCCTCGCTGGCTCCTTTTACTGCAAATTCCGCGCCCTGCTTCAGTGCCTGAAAATTCACCGGAAGCAGGCGACGGTGTCGCGCTGGCAGGTGACTTTCGAGGGCTTTTTCGATTACCGGGATGGTGAGGACCGGCAGCTGCGAAAGCAGCGCACCGAGAGCAACCATATTTGTCAGACGTTTATCTCCCAACGACTCGGCGATCTGATTGGCAGGGATATAGACTGAAGTGATATCCGTCCGCTCAGGCGCACGATTGATCAATGACGCATTTGCCACCAGGACCCCACCTGGCTGGATGAGCGGCTCATATTTATCCAGGGATGGCAGATTGAGGACGATGGCAGCTTTGGGATTGCGTACCAGTGGTGATCCGATCTCCTCATCCGAAATGATAATCGTACAATTGGCTGTTCCGCCCCGCATTTCCGGTCCATAGGAAGGTATCCACGTGACTTCTTTGCTTTCATCAAGCGCTGCGTATGCCAAAACCTGTCCGGCAAACAGAACCCCCTGCCCGCCAAATCCGGCTATCAATATCTCTGTCTGCATTCAGGTTCTCCTTAGATGCGCAGCTCGGCAACAGCCGGCGAAACCTTATAATCATTGAGCGGGTACACCGGTATCATATGCTCCTCGATCCAGTTCAGCGACGCCAGAGGTGAGAGCCCCCAGTTGGTTGGACAAGAGGAGAGCAGTTCGACCATGGAGAATCCCAAACCGCGCTGCTGGGTCTCGAACGCCAGGCGGATGGATTTCTTTGCCTTGCGGATGTTCTTCGGGTCGTGCAGGCTGCGCCGCACAACATATCCGACACCGTCCAGGGTTGACAGCATCTCCGACATGCGGATGGGGAAACCCATCAGTTCGATATCACGACCGCCGGGAGAAGAGGTCGTTTTCTGTCCGGGAAGTGTGGTCGGAGCCATCTGACCGCCGGTCATGCCATAGATAGCGTTGTTGATGAAGATCACAGTGATCGATTCGCCGCGTGCTGCAGCGTGGACAATCTCAGCCATACCGATCGAAGCCAGGTCTCCGTCCCCCTGATAGGTGAATACAATCCGGTCCGGCAGCACGCGCTTAATCCCGGTTGCCATGGCTGGCGCTCTCCCATGTGCAGCTTCGACGAAATCACAATCGAAATAATTGTAAGCAAAGACCGAGCAGCCGACCGGAGCGACCCCTACGGTCAGCTCGCGCAGGCTCATCTCATCCAATACCTCGGCGATCAGACGGTGTGCCACACCGTGTGTACAGCCCGGGCAGTAATGCGTGGGGATATCGGCAAGCGACTCAGGTCGCTGGTATACCACTTGTGTCGGGGCAGTTGCCACCATCATATCTCTCTCCCTAAGTAGCCTTGTGATCATTAGCGATGTGATCGGATTAGATCACATCGGATTCGATCACACTCGCAAATCGTTCCAACCATCGTCTTCTCGGGTCACCATCCAAAGCAAGCGGTCCTTTGAGCATGCGCATGATCTCAGAATGGACTTCTTCCGGGAACGGCATGATCCCGCCCATCCGCCCGTAAAACTCAACCGGGATGCGGCCTTTGACCGCTCGCAGCACGTCATCCAGCATCTGTCCGGCGTTCATTTCCACCACCAGCATCGCATTCACACGCCTTGCCAATGCTTCGACCTGGGCATATGGAAATGGGCTGAGGCTGACCGGCCGGAACAGTCCAACCCTGATTCCCTCGCTCCGCAGTGCGCGGACAGCAGATAACGCCACCCTTCCGGCAGTCCCGAAGCCAACAACGGCAATCTCTGCATCCTCTAGATGATATTCCTTATAGCGCATTTCGTTGTCCTCGATCTCTGACCACTGGCGCATCAGGCGATAATTCATCACCTCTTCATCCTTGGGGTCGATGTAGATCGAACTCAATATCCGCCGTTCTCGATCGACCGCGCCGCGCACAGACCAATCCGGGTACTCTTTCCGTGTCGCCCTCATCGGCGGCAATTCTGCCGGTTCCATCATTTGCCCGATACTGCCGTCTGCCAGAACAATCACAATTGCGCGGTATTTATCTGCCAGATCGAACGCCAACACGGTTAAATCGATCGCTTCTTGCACGCTGGATGGTGCCAGGACGATCGGGTGATAATCGCCGTGTCCGCCGCCATGCACGATCTGGTTGTAATCACCTTGCGATGGGGCGATATTGCCCAGACCCGGGCCGCCGCGAACGACATCGATCAATACCACCGGCACCTCTGTGCCGGCGATATACGATAAGCCTTCCATCATTAAACTCACACCGGGACTGGATGAAGAACTCATAACCCTGGTCCCGGTGCACGCAGCCCCATATACCATATTGATGGCTGCAACTTCACTCTCGGCCTGCAAGAAGGTACGTCCAAGCTCTGGCAGCCGTTTTGATAAATATTCTAAAATTTCTGTCTGAGGGGTGATCGGATAACCAAAATAAGCCTCCAAACCAGCCCGGACAGCAGCCTCCGCCATGGCATCATTGCCCTTTAATAACTCGCGCGCCATTCCAGACCTCCTAAACCGCCGCGCGGGCGGCACGTACCAGGGTCTCGCGAAATACTGTCAGGGCAGCTTCCGGGCAGACAATCGCACAGATTGCACAGCCCGTACATCCCTCCTCCACCAGCTGCACCGGATGGTATCCCTTCGGTGTCAGGTGGAGCAAATCAAGAGCAAGCACTTCCTGTGGACAGGCATCTACACACAGATCGCACCCTTTACAGTACAGAGGATCAACTTCGATCCATCCCTTGACGGGCATAAATTGGCTCCTTTTCCGATTAGTTAGGTAAATTTAGATAGATATCCTGATCTTATTATCATCAAGTCAGATGTTTTCCGATAGTGCCAACTGTCATAATTCTGCTTCTACAAAAGTCCTGTCTGGCTGGCGGATAGCCATACACCGCTCCATGGTGGCAGACTGAGCACTATCCCGCCATCTGAGACAGCGAAATCTTCCCTTCCCAGCAAGTTGTACACTACCTGACCGTCCCCCCATCCCATTCGACCGGTTGGCAGGTGCAGGTCAGCCTCCTCTGAACTGGCATTCATGGCAAAGATGATGCTTTCGTCACCGATCGAGCGGGCAAAAGAGTAGCAGCGCTGGCAGTCATCTGCCAGCAAAGGCAGGTAGTCACCGCGCCGAAGGCAGGCATGCCGTTTGCGCAGAGCAACCAGTTTTTTTACAAAATTATACAGCTCTGTGTTCCAGTTTCTCCGGTCCCAAGGGAATGCACCCCTGCAATCCGGGTCTTTACCTCCCTGCAAACCAATTTCATCCCCATAATAGATCGTCGGCGCGCCCGGAAAAGCGAATTGGAACATGAAAGCCAGCTTCACCTTCTCCGTATATCCCTCCAGTTTAGTCATGATGCGTTTTGTGTCGTGTGAACCCAATGGAACATACATTGCGTAAAAATTATCCCGCGGGTAAAGATCGACCAGTGCTGCCAACTCATCGGCACAGGTAATAGCTTCGTCCTCCAGAGCAGATAATATATTGAGCAAGCAATCCCGGACCGGATAATTCATAAGACCATCGAAATGCTGGTCGCCTATCCAGCGTTTGTCCGCCGTCCATATCTCGCCGACAAGATAGGCATCCTCATTAACCGACTTGACCGCCGAACGGAACTCGTCCCAAAATGAATCGTCATCGATCTCATTGGGCACATCCAGACGCCAGCCATCAGCACCCTGTTCGATCCAATAACGGGCGACGCCGATCAGATATTTCCGGACTTCCGGCTCGTTGGTATTGAACTTTGGCAGGCTTTTGAAACCCCACCACGCCAGGTAATCTTTTGCTTCTCCAGGGGTGTAAGCGTCCATCGGGAACCGCAGTGGATGGAACCAGTTCCGGTAGGGAGAATCTTCTTTGTTTTCCAACAGGTCTACAAACGGGTAGAAACCTCTTCCGCAATGGTTGAATACACCATCCAGTATTACCCGGATGCCATTGCCGTGTGCGACCTCTAAGAGGGCGTGAAAGTCTTTCTGGTCGCCCAGCTTTGGATCAATGCGGTAATAATCGAAGGTGTTATAGCGGTGGTTCGAAGATGCCTGGAAGATCGGATTCAGATAGATTGCAGTGATACCCAAATCCAAAATATAATCAATTTTCTGGGTTATGCCGCGCAGGTCTCCACCCTGAAAACCCGTGGCGGTTGGCTTTGCTCCCCAACGCTGGACATTTGGCGGGTCATTTGAGCGGTCGCCATTCGCAAATCGATCCGGAAATATCTGGTAGAAGACTGCATCCTGCACCCAATATGGAACTGTCATAACCCTCCTGAGATTATTATGGATTTTGGGCGGCAGGTCTTTGTGAGCCAGAGATAGCTGCCTGGAGTGCCGCCTGGATTGATTCTTCCGCAGTCTGAAGCGCTTCCTCAGCCGGTACCCCGTCAAAAAATATCGACTGCAGGGCAATGTCAAGCGGGGCAGAATAATATGCCATCGCAGGCACAACCGGATACGTAGCCCCATCCTCCAGGGCGATCATCGCCTCCCGGATTAGTTCATCCTGGATGGATATCAGACTGCCAGGTGCGAAGACAGCCGCGGCACTCAACGCCGGGATGGCACCACCCTCTGCAAAGGCGGCTTGAGATTCGGGTGAGAGAAGCGTCAAGATAAATTCCGTTGCCGCCCTGTTCGATGGGTCCAGAGCTGCCGGGGAGAGATAGACTGCCTCAGCTTCAACGTAGCCGGACAGGCTGCCATCCTGAGTGATAGGCCAGGGATCGATGGATACGTTGGGTGCACCCAAGGTCTCGACCAGCCGATTCCTCTGCCGTGTGCTTTCGATGATATAGCCCGCCCGGTTTTCGACGAAGTGCTGTAAATCATTATCCCCAAAGAATTCGGTCGGGCCGGCCAGAGCGAATTTTCGAAGGAGATCAACCCAGAGCAAGCCATATTCATTGTTGAAAGCCGGATAACCTTCAGAATCCATCAGAGATCCGCCCAGACCGTCGAGGTGACCACCTGAGAAGTAGAAGCTGCGTTCCAGATATGCACCAACAGCATCGCTACCGGTTGCCTGGCGTGCCATACTGACGAGATCGTCGAAAGTGGCCGCCTTATCGGGGATTATATTGACATTTCGATAGAGCACAACACCTTCTATCGAAACCGGTAAGCTGATCAAAGCATCCTTGTAGCGGGAAGCCCCAACTGCTGGAGGGTTCAGGGTTTCGATCAGCTCAACCGGTGTAGATCCGCTGATATCCGCGATCCAGCCCTGGTCGAACAGGTCTGGTCCCCAGTTAGCAGGACCAATCATCACCTGCGGGGCACTTCCTTCGGAGCTTGCGGTCTCGAAATTTGCTTTCAGATCGATCAATGGCACATACTGGACATCGAACACGACATCCGGATATTGTTCCTGGAAGGCAGCGATCGCCTTGAGCAAACCGGGGAGCCTGGCTTCATCCCAGCCGTGCCAGATGCTTACTGTGCCTTTCAGGATCGCCTCCGTCGGGGTAGGCACATTGACGATTCCGGCAGTCGAAGAGGGCGTCTCGGTGGGTTCCGATGCAGCTGGGGGAGAGAGCCAGACACTGCAGGCGCTCAGTAAAAGACCTAGTGACAGGCAGGTTGCTGTGATGAGAATTCTTTTCACGGTTCGCGCTGTATTCATTCACTCCCCTGCCAGCCACGTCCCAATCCCCTGGACAGAAAGATGGAATATGGCTGTCTTCGTGCAGATGCCAGATACTGGCGCCTGATCGTCAATGCCTTCTGGTTGTAAACCTTAGTTGTCAAGGTGTTCTTATCACTTCCACATCTCGCGGTCCGACTGAAAGAGTCTTCTCTTGGAATGTAGCCGTCAGCAGCTCCTCAGTGAAATTGAGCAATATAAGATATGGCCCGCGTCGGTATACGATCAGGCCATCTGGAACTACAGCCAGGGGGAGAACGCCAGCCTGGGAAGCCAGATGATCGAGAAGGGCTTCAGCCTGCGAATCGTTCGGGTACCAACCCAGGTATAGGGCTCGCCCAGACCCGATCCTGTGCTCAACCAGAGCTGCACGGGAGCTGAAAGGACCGGAGTTGTAGTGTGCGAGCAGCCGGAGGTTGGGGTCCCCGGACTGAGAATCGAAGATTGCAGGATTAAGCGCTTCTGCCCAAACCGTGGCTGGTCCCTCCAGGCCTGGGATACTGGAGCTGAGGTCGAAGCTGACTCCCTGTGTAAGCGATTGCCAATCGCTTACAGTAATGCCAACAAGCTCGCGAAAGGGGCCCGGCAAAGGATGATCTATGACCCGATTGCTCGTATCTTTAAAGCCTGATCGCACACCCAACAATACCGTTCCACCGACCTCGGCGAAGTCCTTGAGGGAGCGTGCCTGCTGCTCCGTCGCCAGGTAGGCTGTTGGTAAAATCACGATCTTGTACGAGCTGAGGTCAGCATCCGTAGAGACAATTTCGGCTGGCAGCCCGAGGCGCTGTAAGGCGCGGTAATAAACGAAGAGATGGCGCATAAAGTCAAAGTCTCGATGGTGCGGCTGTAATCGCAGCGCCCAGAGCGCATCGTAGTCTAGCAGGATAGCTATCTTTGCTTCATGCGGTGCGGAGCTGATTTCGGACATCAGCGAGCGCTCGGCCTCCATCGCTTCGAGATCATTGTAGCCCAAATCGGGCGAGGCATCATGATGAAGCAGACCGGAGTGGAGCTGTTCCTGGGCATATACACCAGCGCGCCAGCGAAAATATAGTACGGCCTCAGCTCCCGATGCCAACGCGTGCCATGTCCACAGCCTGACCGTGCCGGGTCGGATGCCGGTGTTATAAAGGCTCCAATTGATGTTTCCACACTGCTGCTCCATCACCCAGAACGGGTGGCGCGGCTTGTAACCACGCATGAGCGTGTGTCCCAGACTGGTGATATATGGATCGCCAACATCATAGGCGAGGACCGGCTGGATGCTGGAGGGCATATATAGAGAGGATTTTGATTCCGCGTGGCCGGTTGGGTATGAGCTCATCGTGACGAAATCCAGCGGGCTGGCGAGCTCATAGTAATCCAGATCAGTAAACTGGCTCATAAAATTGGTCGTTACGATCTGGCGCTTGGAGATATGGGGTTGGAGGGTAGAGATTTGTAGTTGTTGGTAGGAAACAAAAGCGTGGGAGGAAAACCGGTAGTAGTCAAGAACATGGCTGGGATTCGGCTCGGCGACAGTGAGGTTGGGAGGATCGATTTCGCTCCAATCACTATAAATCTGGCTCCAGAAGACCGTACCCCAGGCTTCGTTGAGAGCGTTAATGGTTTTATATTTCGCCTTTAGCCAGTGGCGGAACGAGGAGGCGCACTCATCGCAATAACAGCGCGCGGTGTCGTGACAACCAAATTCATTATCGATCTGCCAGCCGTCAACGGCAGGATGACTCCCATAATGGGAGGCTAACGCTGTGACGATGCGTACTGTGTGCTGGCGATAGATTGCGCTGCTGGGGCAGTAGTGCCGGCGTGAGCCAAAGCGCCGGCGGCGACCCTGGGCGTCCACCGGGAGAATGTCCGGATACCCCCGGCATAGCCAGGGAGGGGGAGATGCGGTTGGCGTGCCGAGAATGACCCGAAGGCCCTCAGCTGCCAACGTCTCAATCGCCTTGTCGAGCCAATCCCAGGTGAACTCACCCTCTCTGGGCTCCATTAATGCCCATGCAAATTCAGCGATACGTACCAGCGATAACCCGGCCTGGCGCATGAGCATGGCATCTTTCGGCCATCGCTCCTGCGGCCAATGTTCGGGGTAATAACAAACTCCTAATTTCATAACCAACCTTTTTCTTAAACTCTTTAGTTTGTGGTCTACAGTATCCCTTGCTTTTTTATCCGCAATGGATTTTAGAGAATGTTCGCAGCTGCCTACGGATTCAGGAACTCATCCAGCGCTGGCAGCACTCGCTCGTCAAAGTCAAATAGGGCCTGATTTTCCCAAGCGTTCCCTGACTGGGGATCGGTTGAGTCCCATCCATTTCCGGGCACCGCCGTCCAGGTGGCATCCCACCAAAAAACACCTAAGCCCCGTCCATCGGGGACAGCCCGTACAATCGCCATAACATCTCTCAACATAGCGCGCTGGCCTTGTGGTGTAAACGGGTATCCCGGAATCGCCATACTGGGATTGGCAATATTTGGGAGGAAGTCGTCTTCCTGGTCTGTAAATGCATACGCTGTTTCGACAACGATAACATCTTTCTCATAACGGGCGCTAATATCGTTCAGGTTGTGCTGTAATTGTCCCAAGCTTCCGTGCCAGTAGGGGTAGTAAGAGATGCCGATCAAGTCGTAGGGGACCTCTCTGCGCGTCATATTGTCGAACCACCAGCGCGCCAGCTCATTGTCACCTCCCTCAGCAATGTGCAGCATTACGAGCGTGGAGGGAGAGCAATCTTTCACTGCCTGGTAGCCCACTTTGAGCAACGCTGCCAGATTGTCCATATGGTTATAATCCCCATCTGGCCACAGCATCCCGGCGTTGATCTCGTTCCCCACCTGAATCATGTCAGGTGGCGTACCCTGGGCTACAAGACTACTGCAAACATCAAATGTGTGATCATATACCGCTACCTTGAGCTGCTCGAATTCATATTCCTCCCAGGCCGCGGGTTTGAATTGTTTGCCAGGATCAGCCCAGTTATCCGAGTAGTGAAAGTCTACCAGTAATTTTATTTCCTGGCTCTTCAGCCTCGAAGCCATCTCCAAGATCTCTTCCTTCCCATGGTAACCATCGGCCGGATCGACGAAAACCCGCAGGCGAGCGTAATTTAAACCTTGGTCATTGAGAATTTGTAAGGCGTCAGCCTCCATTCCATCTGCGTATCTGTACACCCCTCCCAAGTCTTCGGACTTCTTCAAACTCGATATGTCTGCCCCTAGAATCGAGAGGGCGGATTGTCCTGAAACCAATTCGATATCATCGAAGCTGGCCCCGGTTTCTGGATTGCCATCCGAGTACAGGCTGATCGTGCACTGACCATCCGAGACCTGGTTAGACACCACGATTTGAATCCAGCGATATCCCGGCGTAGTAGAAGGTACATATACGCGCTGTTCGTCGCTCCCACACTTGAAGGCAAGATAGACTGCATTTTGCCCCCCACTCGACCGAACCCAGGCACGCAGTGTATACCAGCCATTTTCCAATCCGGAAACGGTTTGCCATGTTTCTACCTGGTAAGCCTCCGTCCCCTGGTGCGTCAGGCGGAAATCTCCCGAATGACCCTTGTCTTCGATATAAGCCGCTTGTGCTGTACCCGTGTGGTTCCAGCCGATCGGGACTCCGTTCCCATCTTGATCTTCGAATCCGGGGTTCAGCAGGTTGGCGGGTTTAGCAGTACGGCCGGGTATGCTGCTTGGCGTGATTTCAGTGGCTGAGGGTTCAAATTCAGGGTTAATCACTGTTGGACTTGGCTCCACAGTTGGGCTGGTAAGATTTGAGCCGGGAAGGGATACGGTATCTCGGGCCTGAATTTCAGGGGTTGCTTCCGGGAGATTCGTACGGGTACATCCAGCAAGGATGCATAATATCACCAGAATAACAATATATGTTATCCACAACGATGTTTCTTTCAGAAACATTTGATGCTGACCATATTGATTGTAAGAATTCGCCTGAGCTTCAATCCCTACTCGTGTTTGCCGGAAGCAAATGGACGAGGCAGATAATACATGCCCAGAGCTCCTTGACTACCCTTTAACCGCACCTGTAGTCAGGCCACCTACAATCTGGTCTTGAAGGGCGATGTAAATGATCATAATTGGTAACGCGCCGATCAATGCCCCGGCTGCAAACAAGCCCCAGCGTTGCTGAAATTGTGCCTGCGTGAAGATCTGCAGGCCGACCATCAGGGTGTATTGCTCGTTGCTCTTGAGCAACACCCTAGCCAGGACAAATTCACCATAGGTGGTGATGTAATTGAGGATGAAGATGACGATTAAGATCGGGCGCAATAATGGCAAGATCAATCGCGAGAAAATCTGCCAGTCGGAAGCCCCTTCCACCATGGCCGACTCGTCGATATCGCGTGGGATGGTATCGAGAAAACCTTTCATCAGCCAGATGTTAATTCCCATTGCGCCACCCAGGTACACCAGGATCAGACTGGCATGTGTGTTCAAACCCAGGACGGGTAAAACATCGCCGATCTGAGATATCAACAAGAACGTAGCCACCAGCGCCAGTAGTGCGGGGAACACCTGGATGAGCAAGATGCCTTTGAGCATCGTCTGGCGACCGCGGAAGCGGAAGCGCGAGAATGCATAAGCCGCCATTGTGGTGATCGATAGCGAAAGCACAGCGGTGATCGAAGCGATTTTGAGCGAATTCCAGAACCACGTCCAGTATTGGATTTCACCGGATTGCAGCAGGATGCGGTAATTATCCAACCCCAAGTTCTCCGGGACCAGTTTTTGGGTTGCCAAAGAACCGGTTGGATTTAATGAAGCCGAAAGGATCCACAGAATAGGGAAGACCGAGAAAATAATCAAGAATACCGCAATGACCAGTCGCACGGCAACACTGATCCTGCGCTGTGCCTTGAGAGAAGTCCGGTAGCGTTTTACAGCACTCATACTAGACATTTTCGCTGACCTCCTCCCACATGCGGGTATAGCGGAACTGGAAGAGCGTGATAGCGCCAACGATGAAAAAGATGATGATAGTGATGGCAGAAGCAAAGCCATAGTTGACGCCACGTGTGGCAGTAAAGGCGAGGTTATACACATAGCTGATCAGGATATCCGTGTGTCCCGCTGGGGTGGGTGTGCCGGCTATAGGCGGACCTCCATTGTTGAACAAATAGATCAAATTAAAATTATTAAAATTGAAGATAAAAGAAGCAATTAATAATGGTCCAACGGCGACCAGCAGCAAAGGCAATGTAATATTCCTGAACTGCTGCCAGGAATTTGCACCATCCACCTGTGCCGCCGCATAGTGCTCTTCCGGGATGGATTGCAACGCCCCGCTGCATATCAGCATGAAGTAAGGGTAACTCAACCAGAGGTTAACCAGCAGAATAGCTACTTTTGCCCACCACTGGTCGGTGAACCAGGGTGGAGACCACCCAAACACTGCTTCTAAGCCTCGGGAGACTATTCCAAGATCCGGGATGAGCATACCGCGCCAGATCAATATGGTTATCAAAGCCGGGACGGTGTAGGGGATTATCAACAAGGTACGAATAATTTTCTTAAGAGGGAACAACGGATCATTGAACATAATGGCAATCAATAATCCCATAGAGAAATTCAACAGCAAGCTGAAGAAAGCAAAAGCAAAGTTCCACAGAGTGATCCGGAGCAATGGGCCGCGCAGGGCGGGGCTGATGAAAAAATCTCTGAAATTGGTAAACCTGATTGACGCCACAAAACCCGGTCGCAGCTGGGTACCGTCAGGTGAGGTGAAAGTACCGCGGATGTTCTGGTACGCAACTCCCGTCTCCTCACTGATCATGGCGTCCTGATCGGGGTCGTAAATGTAAAGGGACATCAGCTCCGCGGCTTCCGCCGGGGAACGCACCTGTACAGTCTTTCCTTCTTCGCCAAACTGTATCTCGGTGAGGTTTTTATCCGCAGCGGCCAGGATCGCATTCAGCCTTTGATATCCTTCAATCGCTGTTGGTATACCTTTATCATCCAACTCCCCGATCCCTGCATCTCCGGGCTGGGGTTGGGTGAGCGGCTCCCCCTGAACCGCCAGATATCCAATACCATCCGCATCAAGTAGCCAGAGAGCATAATCCCCTTCTGGGGACTTAAACGCAGTCCAGGAGTATGCCCTCCCTGTTTCCGGGAGATATTTCGCTTTAAGTATCTGGTCGATAGCTTGTTCTTTTGTGACGAGATGGCCTTCTCCATAGTTGGTAAAGGAGACCCAGACGGTAAACAAGATCGGGTAGATCGTAAACATCGCCATAAGAACCAGCCCAACAACCATCCAGCGGAAAGGGTACGCCGACTGGCGCAGAAGCACAATGTTTACGAAAATCGCAATAATGAGGACCGCAATTGCTAATGGAAGGTAACCCAAGGACTGTAATTGGTTGAGAAACCAAATTACCGCAGCGTCCATAACGATCAAAATCGCCACGCGCACTAATCGTGGCAGAACTAATATTGTAGTGGAGGCTGGTTTTTTGAATGTTGTCCGGGTAGTATATGAGGCCATGTCATACCCTTCCTGTGTGCAGTTAGGGGCAGTGGAGATGATTGAAGGCCGGGGAAATCCCCGGCCTTCTCATTGAATATCTTGACTATTCGGTCGTGACTTCCACCAGCTGTGTTTCTGGATCGTAAGTAAAGGTTACGGAGCTGTCAGCAGCCAGACTGAGCGGGTAGTTCGGCCCGTCCTGAGCGCCATCGGAACCGTAGTTCACAGTCCAGTCACCGTCCAAGGCGACTTTGAACTCGTATTCGCCCGCTGGTATATCAATAGTGAGTTGATACATTCCATCATCACCCTGTTCCATGCCAGTTGCCTCACAGGCAGGATCCCAGTCCGAGCCACAAACACCCGTTGCTTTCTGGTAGCTGCCGGGCAGGTTGACCATGCCGGCTAACGCGCCGGCGATCAGCGTGCGGACCTGGCCTGCCGCGTCGGTCATGGCTTCCTCAGGAGTCTGCTCACCGGTTACGGCCAGGGTGATCCCATTGTCAGCAGCACTCCACACAGATCCCATTTCGGGGATATTCGGCATCGGCATCGCGCCAGCACCAGCTTCTCCCATCGCCTTCAGGTCCGCATCATCCGTGGTCGCCAAGACAGATTTGAACGAAGAGGGGCGCAGTCCAGTTTCGTAGATCTTCTGCATAAACTCTTCAGTGGCGACGAACTCGGTCAGGAACGCCTGTGCAAGCAGTGTGTTTTCGCTGAACGGGTTGACCATGAAGCCTTGCACACCGAGAAACGGGACGCCATCGTCCGGGAAGAAATTTGCCACAGCGTAGGGCACACCGGATGCACGGATGCGGTCCAACGCCCAGGGACCAGCCATCAAGAATGGGATTTGGCCATTTTCAAAGAATGAGTGGGCACTTTCGTAGTCGAAGAACTCGTATAACAGACCCTCTTCCGCAGCTTCTGTCATAAAGGTAACCGCAGCGATCTCGCCTTCGCTATCCAGACCAACATCATTGGGATTCCAGGCGCCGCTCTCATCCACGCCAAAGATATAGCCGCCAAAGGCGGTCTGGATCGGCAAGGCATTGTACAAAGGTCCAGTAGCAACGGCGAAGGCATAGTCAACCATACCTTCGGCCTTCAGGGTCCGCCCAATTTCAAGCACCTCTTCCCAGGTTGTTGGTGGCTCAGGGACCAGCTCGGTGTTGTAGAAGAAACCAAGGTTCTCGGAGGCGTATGGCACTCCGTAGAGGTTTCCGTCTGTATAAGTAAAAGCTTCCAGGTTCGACTCGACGAATTCATCGCGCTTGTCACCCAGGTCGATGGGAGCTACCAGACCGCTCTCAACCAATGCTCCAAGCCAGTCGTGGACGCCGATGTAAATGTCGGGACCTTCACCTGCCGGTACCGCGATGATCACCTGGGAACGAATGTCCTGCACGCGACCTAGGTCCTCGACGATGAGCTCCACGTTGTATTCAGCCAGAAAGTCATCGGCGAGTTCTTGTAAAAGCGGTGTTCGGGTGTCATCAGCCCAGATTCTCAAAGTGGCTACAGGTTCCACCACCGCTTCAGTCGGTTCCGCAGTCGGTTCAGGCGCCTGAGTGGGTTCTGCCGGAGCTTCGGTAGGCTCCTCCATGACCTCCGTAGGCTGCTCCATGACCTCAGTGGGCGCAGCCGATGGTGTTGCGGCTGAACCGCCACAGGCTGACAGCACAAAGATTGCAACCATTGATAGGACGATCAAAGTCCAGATTTTTCTCTTCATTCTTACTTCTCCTTTGTTAGAATATTCGAGAACCGTGCCATTACCACAATATGGCGACAGGCTCCGGTTGGAACTGGCAATTATTCTTCATCCAGGCATCTTATCTTTTCCTCATTCCACCTCCTTATGCTCCTAAATTCTGCTCTCTTTCCAGTGAGTGCATTATAACCTCCAAGCGGTTCACAAGCACAACAATATCAATTATGAGGTCTGAATAGCGACTATGGAAATGAAGCGGGTGAGAGTGAGGCACACTGAAGAATCTATTGATTTAATTTGCATTTCAAGGTCTCGGAGAACGTGATACCACTTGACATGTAGAAATTAATTTTAATATCAAAGGCGATATCAGAAACTACTCCAATAGTTGATATACAAACTGTATATTAAAGGATACTGGTTGTCAAGCGATTTGTCAGCACGAGCCCGCTGAGCAGGTATGGTTTATTTCAGGTGTAAACTACGATCAGGTGTGAACCACAATCAGACGTCAGCCGATCGTTTGGAATCCCAAAAAAAGTTTATCCATTATAATCAGCGCATGTCAGAACAACACCCAATTTCAGGTGTGTTTGCCGCCGCTGTCACCCCACTGGATGCAAACGGCCAGCTTGACCTAGACTCACTGCCCGCATACCTGGGTTTCCTCGCCAACCGCGGCTGCCACGGCGCGCTGCTGCTCGGTACGACCGGTGAGGGACCATCCCTCGCCCACCAGGAGCGGGTCGAGATCATGAAGGCTGCCTTGCTGGTGCGCCAGCAGCACCCCGATTTTCGCCTGCTGGCAGGTAGCGGTACGCCCAGCCTGGAGGAGTCCATCGCCAACACCCGCCGGGCCTTTGACTTGGGTATGGATGGCGTCGTGGTATTACCGCCGTATTACTACCGCAGCGCCGGCGACGAAGGGCTGTTCGCCTGGTTCAGCCAGCTGATCGAGCATGCAGTACCCCACGAAGGTGTGCTGCTGGGCTACCATATCCCGCCGGTCTCTGGTGTGCCGCTCTCCCTGGATCTGCTCTCACGCCTGAAGGATACTCATCCCAACCGTTTCGCTGGCATCAAGGACTCTTCCGGCAGTCCGGAGCATGCCCGGCAGCTCGACGAGCAATTCGGCAAACAGCTGGTCGTCTTCAATGGCAACGACCGGCTGTTCAGCACCGCCCTCCAAGCCAACGCCTCCGGCTGCATCACCGCCATGGCTAGCCTGTGCTCGCCCCTTCTGCGCCGCGTCTGGGACAGCCACCAGTCGGGCGCTGCCGACCAGGATACACAGGCTCAACTGGACGCCTACCGGACGATCATGGACAAGTACCCACCCGCGCCACCGCTGGTAAAATCTATGCTTGCCATCCAGCACGGGTTCCCGCGCTGGTCGGTTAAACCGCCCTTGCTGGATATGCCTGTAGAACTTGAAGCCAGCGCAAATGCTGAGCTGAATGCCCTGAGAAATGTCTGAAGCGCCAACCAACGCCGAGCGCAACCGCTTCCTGCTCACCAGCCTGGGCATCATGCTGATCTTCATCCTGACCCTGCTGGTGCTGCTGGCTGCCTATCCACTCGTCCTGGCACCCCCACCCACCCTGACCCCCACCATCACCTTGACCCGCACACCCAGCCTGACCCCCAGCCTGACCCCGACCATCACCCTGACCCCCCGCCCTACCCGCACCCGGCGACCGGCTTTTACCCCGACTGCCAGCCTGACCCCCTCCCTGACTCCTATACCAAGCCAGACGCCGCTGCCTCCCGGACCACCCACGCTGACGCCTGCCCGCCCGCTGGTCGGTGAAAATATCTACAGCCTGCAGCCCTGGTCCTCGGAGAAGGCAGACTTAGTGACTGCATTGATCAATGACTACCCTAATACCTTCTCCAAACAAGAGCGTGGCGAGAAAGACGGTAATTATTATGCCGCTTTCAGGTTCGCCGTGGATGCCTACCGAGAGGCTCTGCTGCGCTTCCCGGATGCCCCACAGGCACGCAAGTGGCGCTGGGGATTGGCCTACAGCCTGGCACAGTTGGGTGACCCGCAGGCAGGTGAGGTATATTCCGGCCTGATTGCCGGAGCACTTAATCAAGACGCCATTGACCCACACGATCTGCTGGCATGGTTCCGGCAGAACGAACCTCGACTCAAGCTGTCTGTTATCGAGCTGACGCCTTTACCCGGCTACCTGAGCTCCTCCCTGGTGCAGATTGCTGGCGAGCAGGGCGGAACGGTCTTGCTCCTGCTGGAGACGCCCGCCGCGTATCAGGTGCAAATGCTGGCCAGCGAATTCGATTTCGTGAACATGGCGCCGCTTGAGGCTATCGCCAGCGACCTGACCGGCGACGAGATCGAGGAGGTAATCCTGTTCAATACCTCATCTGCCGACGATCTGGTCCTCAGACCGCCCAGGGCATTCGATCTCTCCCAGCAGCCCATGCAGCGGCTGCCATTCGACCCATTATCGGCCGATCTGCAAGTCGGGACAGACTTCACCCCAGTCTGGTCGGCAGTCAGCGACCCCGCGGGCGGACCGGTCCTGCAGGCGCAAGCCGAGCTGTTCCCTTTCTGCCCGGTCACCGTCACCCGCACCTTTCGCTGGTCGGGAGAGCGGTTCGAAGAAGAGCAGATCCAATTCAAGATACAGCCCAATCCTGCCACCCTAAACTACTGCGACCTGGTGTTGGAGCACGCGTACCGGATCTGGGGGGCGAAGACGGCGGCTGGTATCGCTGAAACCCTGCTCCCTATTTGGCCTCCCGAGAGCGACCTGGATGGCGATCCATATCCTCCGGATGCGGTAGATCAGATGCGCTTCCGCCTGGGCATCTACCAGGCTTTGGCTGGTGAGCATGAAACCGCGCTCATTACCCTGAGGGATCTTACCGCCGACCCCGCCAGCGCGCAAAGCCACTGGGCCACTGCCGCCCAAGACTTCCTGGAGATATACCGTACATCCGAGGACCTCTACCGCGCCTGCACCAGCCATCCTTATTGCGACCCATCCCAGGCGCTGGAACTCCAGGTCAACAGCCTGCCTGTCAGCGCAGCACCCACGCTGGCGACCTACTTGTGGGATATCGGCATCGCCCAGCGGGCTTCCGGCTATTACGATTTCGACGCTGATGGTACCACCGAGAGCTGGTTAACCGTACAGCACCGTCCGGGTGAAAAACTCGAGTTCTGGATCCTCGCGCCTCACCTGCTGGGGATCTCAGCCATGCGAGTTGCAATAGTCGAATCAGACCGGCCTGAGCTGATCGTATACCAGGAGGGAGAGGTACCGCCGGTGCTCATCTTGGATGGTGAGACCGCATTCCAGATGGACCGGCGAGCGGACGATCTGATGCCATATCTCACTTATCCGGTACTTCCACAGTTCTACCCCAACCGTTTCGATGAGGCATTAGAACCGATCATCGCTGACCTTTTCAACGGTGCCGACCCGGCTGATGTCAGGCGGCGACTGCTTGCTCTTCAGGACACTCCCGGTCTGCTATGTACGGCCACCTGGAGCTGTGACCGTTATTTTTACCTGCTGGCGCTGGCATCCGAACTTGCTGGCGACCAGCGCATGGCGACCGATACACTCGTACAGCTTTGGTGGGACTATTCGAGAAGCCCTTACACGGCTATGGCGCGCCTGCGGCTGAGGGTGCCCCTGATCACACCCACGCTATCGCCCACAGTGACCTTCACTGCTGTAGTCACCCCAATCCCCACCGTGACCGGTACCCCGCCGACCGCAACACCCACACCGGACCCCAACGCCACCCTGACGCCTACCCTAACCCCTACCCTAACCCCTACTGTCTCGGGGACGCCCTACCCGGCACCCACACAATGATGCAGTTTAATCCGTCTACCTGGCGTCTGCTGGTCACCCCCGCGGCAAGCGGAGCCTGGAATATGGCTGTAGATGAGGCCATCCTCATGGCGGTCGGCAGTGACAATGCTGCCCCCACCTTGAGGCTGTATGCCTGGGAACCGCCCTGTCTCTCTATTGGCTATGCGCAGCAAATATCCGACGTCGACCTCACCCGGCTGCATGCTCGTGGCTGGGACCTGGTCCGTCGACCGACCGGCGGGCGCGCCATCCTGCACACCGACGAACTGACTTACGCGGTGATCGGGCAGCACAGCGAGCCACGTCTCGCCGGGGGCGTATTGGAAAGCTACCAGGTTCTGGCGACGGCGCTGCTGGAAGCACTGCAGCAGCTGTCCATCCCAGCAGAGTCGGAAAGCCATGCGGATTCTTCCTCAAGCAGCACCTCCCATGGAGCCGTTTGCTTCGAAGTGCCTTCCAACTATGAGATAACTGTAGGTGGGAAGAAGCTGCTCGGCAGCGCTCAGGCCCGCCGCCGGGAGGGGATCCTGCAGCATGGTACCCTGCCGCTGTATGGTGACCTGAGGCGCATCGTCGATGTGCTGGATTACCCCGACCAGCAACAGCGGAGCTCCGCGGCAGGTCGGTTATTAGATCGAGCCACAACGGTCGAGACTGCCCTGGGGTATCTGCCGAAATGGGAGACAGTCGCCCAGGCGTTTATCGCAGCATTTGAAGGCAAGCTCAACCTGCGGCTCGAGCCAGGCGAATTATCTGCTTTCGAGCATGCACAGGCGGGAGAGATCATGACAGAAAAGTATGCCAATCAGCAATGGAGTACCAGGCTCTAGGGCAACCGATCACCTGTCTGGCAGGAAACCTTGTTCCCGGATATACTAAAGCGATGCCTGTCGGATTGCTCATTTTACAGCTGCGCTTGCCCGGCTGTTCATCCCTCAAGGAGAAACGCAGCCGGCTGAAACCTCTCCTGACTCGTCTGCACAAGGAGTTCAATGTCTCGGTCGCCGAATACGACCGCCACGACTCCTGGCAGGATGCTGTGATCGCCTGCGCGCTGGTCAGCAATGACAATGGGCATACCCAGCGCGCCCTGCAGAGCGTAATAAAATGGGTGGAGAGTTCTTGGCCAGATGTTTATTTGGCATCTGAGCAGCTAGAAATCCTGTGAATGATAACCGTCCACCGCTAATGAAATTCATTAGGAACTGCAGAGTTGGTAGTGGGTGGCCATCAACGCCTGAACTGAGCAACTTATTATCGTAACAACAGAACGAGGAGATTATGGACTTAAATCTGTCTGGTAAGAGAGCCCTGGTAACCGGCGCAAGCCGTGGGCTGGGCTATGCGACTGCCAGAGGTCTGGCCCTGGAAGGCTGCCTGGTTGCCATCAACAGCCGCAGCAGGGAAGGCATCGACCGGTCGGCAAATAATTTAGCCACCGAGAGCCGCAGCAAGGTGATCGGTCTCCCCGGGGATGTCACCAGCCAAGAGGTTGCCGAACAGCTCGTCCAGAGCAGTGTAAATGCTTTTGGTGGTCTCGATCTGCTGGTTACCAATTCTGGCGGACCGCCATCGGGAAGCTTCGAGAGCATAGATGAGGCCACCTGGCAAAAAGCCGTCGAACTGAGCCTCCTCAGCCATGTGCGCCTGATACGAGCAGCCCTACCATATTTAAGGAAATCGGGTTTTGCCAGTGTGCTAACCATCACCTCATATTCGGTGAAACAGCCCATCCCGAACCTGGTGCTGTCCAACAGCATCCGGGCGGCTACCGTGGGTCTGACCAAATCTCTGGCTCTGGAGCTGGGCGCAGAGGGCATACGCTTTAATTCGATCTTACCTGCCTGGACCGAGACAGAACGCGTTTATGAGCTGATGCAAAACAGAGCCAGCCTCAAGGGGACGACTGTCGAAGAAGAGATCGAGAGACAATCCAGTGAGAGTCCTCTGAACCGCATGGGGACACCGGAAGAATTTGCCAATGCAGCAGTATTCCTTCTCTCTCCAGCCGCGAGCTATATCACCGGGGTTATGCTGCATGTTGATGGTGGGATGTACAAGGGGACGCTATGAGCTGGTCCCCTGTTTCTATTTTTAAAGTTGAATTCAGCTTACTGAAGGCGCACGAGCACTTTCCCTTGCGCCCATAGCTCTTCGATTCGATAATAATTACGGCGGTCTGGGGAGAAGATGTGCAGAACAACATCACCGAAATCAACCAGCACCCAGCCATCCTGCGGCTGGCCCTCAACTCGTCCCCGCAATTTATACCCTTTTTTGACGGTCTCAACAGCAGAGTCCGCCAAGGATCGCAGCATGCGATCGCTGGTGCCAGAACAGATGATGAAATAATCTGCAAAGGGTGCCAGACCCTGAATATCTAACAGGACGATATCCTCTCCCTTCTTATCTTCCAAAACATCAACGATCGATCTTGCCATTTCCAGAGCGTCCAGGAATCACCTCCAGCCGTCAGTAGAATCTCGTATTACTTGTTTATCTGGTTTAGGACATACGCAGTTGGTGGGACGACGGGGATATTTGGGCGGGCGATGCCCGCCAATACCCCCAATTTCCCCTGAACTGCGTAACTTCTATGGTCATTGAATATCTTTGCGCGCCGCAAGTTTTCCGGCGAAGATCGAGGTATAAACCGCCCCACTCGGGTAGAGATCGCTGCGATATAAGATCACTTCCCTGATCCTGGCTGCGCCGATATAGCCCAGCTTATACCCTTCGAGCACTTCGCTTATCCTGCGTGCATCGCTACTGTTCGCATTGCGAGAGACCCTGCCCAAGGTCAGGTGGGGCGAGAATGGTCTATCTTCCCGATCATATCCCAGGCGGGCGGTCTCATTATCGATGGCCCGCTGCAGGGCTACCAGCTCCGGCGGCGCCTGGACGTTTACCCATAACACCCGCGGCCGGCGAATCGATGGGAAAGCGCCCAGCTCTCCGGCGCTGATCTCGAGAGGGGGATGTCGAGCGGTCTCTGATTTGATCATCTCCTTGAGCAGTTCAAGGTTAGGTTCGGAGACATCACCCAAAAATTTCAGTGTGATGTGGATATTTTCGACCGGAACCCAGCGGACCGGCACGCCTCCAAGCGACGCTTGTAGGTCCTCGGAGATCGTTCTGAGCCTCTGCGCGATCTCAGGGGAGATATTGATCGCAATGAAAGCCCGGATCACAGCCACGAATACTTTACCTTACGATACCGAAATCAAACTATTTACCGCAGCCCTCATTTCACCATATGCCACAGGTTTGGTGAGGTACACCGCAGCTCCCGCTTCGATCCCTGCTTGGATATCCTCCGGTCGGCTGCGGGCGGAGAGCACGATTACCGGGATATGTTCCAGCCGTGGGTCTCTGCGCATGAATCGGAGCACCTCCAGGCCAGATAGATCGGGCATCATCACATCTAATACAACCAGGTCCGGTAGCTGATTGGAGATCTGCCGTAAAGCACTCATGCCATCGAATGATTTGATCACGTCAAGACCGCTTAGGCGGATCATTTCCGAGATCATCTCGTTCGTATCTGGTTCGTCATCGACCACAGCAACAAGCTTGCCTAGGGATCGGCTGTCCATCATACACTCTCCCGATATCGTGATTCTACCTCACACTACCCGGCTGCGATGGGGCTGGTTCGCTATATGCCCGCATTTATTCTAAAATGGATCAATATCTCCCGTCAAGCGGTTGCACTGCTTTCGGGCACACTCATGGTTGTAAGTTCTGTAAGCGCCAATAATCATCGAGCGTGTCCACATCCAACAGAACACTCGAGTCGTACCACGGCACCCATTCGATAGGATAGCGTGCAAAGAGCGGTCTTCCGCCGACATCACCGCTAAGCTGCATCAATTCAGGAAAGGTCCGACGGTCGAAGAGTACCGGATTGCCGCGCTGTCCGTCGATCAGCGGCGCAACAATCGGCGCCAGGCTGGCTGAGTGGGCTTCCACCAGCGACCGGACCAGGCTGGCAGGCGTTTGCGGTTGGTCCCCAAGGAAGAATATAGCCCCACCAACACCACCTGGCAGGGCAGATAACCCGGCTTTCAGTGAGCTGCTTTGACCCTGTTGCCAATCCGGGTTGTGCACCACGGTGATTTCAAGGTCTGATGTGATCTCTTGGAACTCGGTCAGGCGGTCACCAGCCACCAGTACGACCGGGCTGAGCCCAGCCGCAAGGGCTGTCCTCACTACATGGCGGACGATAGGTTCGTCTTTCCATGGCTTGAGGAGCTTCGGCTCTCCAAAACGCTGTGATCCGCCCGCTGCCAGCACCACCCCGGCAATCCGCTCGTGCACAGCGTGGACTCCTACGGATTCCGACTCTCGACTGGCGCTCCCCGCTTGCTCGCCGGATGAGTGCAGGGACACTACCAGGACAGAGTCAAAACCACCCAGCAGAGTCTCGCCCAAAGACCTAGCCCGGGATTGAAGCTCCGGAGTATCCGCCTGGTTGAGCAGCACCACCCGCCTGGCGCCGCTTGGTATGTTCTTCAAGCCACCCTGGGGATGTAGCAGCACTCTGGCAGCGGCGCTCGAGGTGATGATCTCCCCTGCCGATATTTCCGACAGTTCGGAGTACCTCTCTACCCGGTGAACCCATTCCGCGCTGAGCGGTTTCCCAAGCGCAGATAAACCGGCCACAACCACGACAGTATCGCAAAATGAGGGCACTGCCGGTTCGTGGGCTGCTGGCGCTTTCAGCGGCAGACGACGCGACCCATCCGCTTCTATCAGCAGAGGGCATGCAAGCCGCTCTGCCAAGGCATATATCTCCGCCAGCACTGCTTGGTCAACACCTATTAGCCGTTCCGCATCATCCCTGGGACCGGTGAACAGCAAGACCCGCTCACCAAGATCTCGGACTGTTTCTACGACATCTTGAGGCGAGGCAGCAATAGACCAGATATCTGCCTGTTCTGCCTGCGATACAGCCAGGTGAGTCGTGGAGGTGACGATCACCGGGGGCGTGAACTGGCGGGCAAGCTGGAAGAGTGCGCTTGTTTTTCCTCCTGAACCGACAAGCGCCAGCCGGGGGGCATCAGGCAGCCGCAGGGCATGCCGTATGTTCATATCTGCACTCGATAATTGAATACGAAAACGCTCGATGCATCTCCCCTAGCCACACTTTTAGATCCAGTGTCAGAGTCCTCACCAACCATGTCTATCATTTCCACAGGTGAGGTCGCAGGTCTGCCCGCGATAAGATCGCCTCCAGCACCCCCCCGCCAATCGCCAGGGATTTGTCCGATACCATACTGCAGTAGCTGGGATCATCGCGTGGGTCAACATCTCCGATCTTCTGTCCTGCTGCTACCTTGAAGCCAGCATGCAGCAAGCCCCGCAGCACACCGGAAAAAGGTGCATTGACCGGCATCCCTCCCACTTCGGCAACCAGCTGACCATTTTCCACATGGCTGCCGATCTCAACCTGGGCTTCCAGGACACCGGTCTGCGGAGAGCGGAGGACACGCTCCACTTCGCGCGATGCTACCGGCTCGGGGATACCGCTGTCCTGAACTGCGCTTCCTTCCCAGATAACTCGGCCCAATGTGTGGCCGCGTTTGGTCTCAATCACTACATGGCAGTTTTCTCCGGCCACAAACCCGGGACCTAACCCGATCACCAGATGCACCGGTGTGGGAGGGGCTTCTACATTTCGTTTGAGCATGCGAGCATCCACGACTACATGTGGGTGCAGGGTTGGAATCACCAGTCCATCCGGATCGATCAATACCGGAATGATGCCCGTTGCGAGCACCTGCTGGATACGGAGTGCCTCGTTGGGATCAGACACACGTCTCGCTGTAACCCCCTCCACCGTGATTTCTCCCTCCGGGATCGCTTCAGCGAAGGAAACAAGCCTGCGGATTGCCAACGGATGGGCGAGCTCGGATATGACCACCCGAAAACCGGCCCGGTACAGGCGCAGCGCAACTCCACTCGCCAGGTCTCCGCCGCCTCGCAGGACAACGATCATTGTGACGTTATTTTCCCCAGACCGAGCAAAACCCGCTCTGGAGTGAGCGGAAATTCGTGGAACCACACGCCCGTCGCATCATGCACGGCGGCGATAACCGCTGGGGCCACCGGCAGGAATGGCATCTCAGCCATACCTCGCGCCCCCCACGGCCCGACCGGGTCCGGATATTCGAGGATCATCGATTCCACGTGCTCAGGGATGTCCAGCACAGTTGGTATCAGGTACGTAGACAGGTGCGGCGTCTGGACATAACCGTCTTTCTGGATGAAGTTCTCCAGGATGGTGTAGCCAGCTGCCTGAACAACCGCGCCTTCGATCTGCCCGCGGATCTGCTGGGGGTTGATCGCTTTGCCGACGTCATCGGCAGAGATCACCTCCAGGATGCGCACATGACCGGTCTCTGTGTCCACTTCCACAGTGATAGCCTGGGCTACATATCCATAGGTAAAATTGGGGGTCGAACTGCCGGTCTGGGGATCAAAGGCAGTGGTTTTGGGCGCCAGGTACTGGTATCGGGCAACCGCCGGGCGTTCTTCTGCCTGCCACTTCTCCAGTGCTCGCTCGCATGCGCCCTTGATGGCGTTGCCGGCCATAAAAGTCATCCGAGAGGCAGATGTGCTGCCGGCGTTATCGGTCTCAGCCGTATCCGATACAACCAGCTCGACTTTCTCAGCCGGGATGCCTAATGCGTCAGCCGCCATCTGGGCGAAGACGGTGTGCGCTCCCTGACCCACATCGGCTCCAGCATGGTGCAGCACAGCTCTTTCGATCTCTGCTCCACCATGCAATTCCACCGTCGCCCACGAGTTCTCCGGGTAGCCAAATGAGAAGCCCACATTCTTGAACGAGCAGGCGAATCCCGTACCCTGCAGCAGGTATGGAGCTGCGGGCTTCCCTACACTATCGAGTCTGCGCTCGCGGTTCCAGCCGTTAGCACCTCTCTGCCAGCCGCCCTTCAGCGCGCAGTCCTCGATCACCTGCGGCATACTGACCCCCTCCGGGAGCGGCGTACCTACGGAAAGCAGCGAGCCTTCCCGCAAAACGTTGCGCATACGGATCTCGACCACATCCATACCCAGGGCTTCTGCCAGACGGTTCATCTGCGTCTCCGCCGCGAACGCCCCTTGCGGACCACCAAAACCGCGGAAAGCGCCGTTGGGCAGGTTGTTGGTGTAGACCGCATATGAATCTACCCGCACGTTTGGGATTTCATAAGGTCCGGTGCACATCAGGGTGGCATTTCCCAGCACCTTCGGTGAGGTATATACGTATGCCCCCCCGTCAGCAATCACTTCGACATCGGCAGCGATGACTTTGCCATCCTGAGTCGCTCCCCAGCGGGTGTGGATGGTATACGGGTGGCGCTTGTGATGACCGATGATCGATTCTTCTCGGCTCCAGATGATCTTCACCGGGCGGCTGATTCCCCGTTCGTGCAGACGCATGGCTGCCAGTGCCAGCACGATCTGCACCGACATATCTTCCCGCCCGCCGAATGCACCACCAATAGCAGGATATATGATACGTACTTTCTCCAGCGGCAGGTTCAGTGCATGGGCAACCTGTTCCTGATCCTCATGCGTCCACTGCCCGGCGACCTGAATGGTGACCCGGCCACCCTCATCGATATACGCCACGCCTGCTTCCGGCTGCAAGAAGGCATGCTCCTGGGCAGGTGTGTGGTAATCACCCTCTACGATCACATCGGCCTGCTTGAAAGCTGCCTCGATATCTCCTTTGCGGATACGGAAATGCGTAAATACGTTTGATTCCTGGTCGGGATGTACAAGCGGTGCCTCCGGCTGTATGGCTGCGCGTGGATCGGTCACAATCGGCAGGTCTTCGTATACCACTTCGATCAAATCTCTCCCTCGGGAAGCGATCGCTTCGCTCTCTGCCACCACCAATGCCACCTGGTCGCCTACAAAGCGCACCCGGTTTGTGTATGGCTTGCTCGATCCAGGACCGCACAGCACAGGCTGGTCCGGAACACCCAGACCATACTCATTGACCGGTACATCCCGGGCAGTGAACACCGCGATCACGCCCTCCAGCGCTTCAGCTTTCGAAGTATCGATGGACCGCACGACTGCATGCGGACGGTTGGCAAATAAGATCTTCATATACGCCTGATCCGGCAGGTTGATATCACCGGGGTATAAAGTTTGTCCGGTGACCTTACCCTGGGCATCGATCCGTCTGGCGGACTGTCCGATTTGGTTCATAATCCAACTCCGCGGTTATCAGATATTCCTGCTGCTCTCCGGTCTATAACCCTGGCAGCAGAGGCCGCATCCAGGGCATCCCCAGCAGGATCACAATCAACGCCAGCCCGTACCAAATCGCCGCCGCGCGATACTTTGCAGCAGATTCGGCTGCCCGTTTGGAGAATACGCTTCCCAGGTGAGCAAAGACCACTGCCAGGACCATGTAGAAGGCATGTTCCAACCCAAAAAACCGCAGTCCCGGGTTGCTCATCATCTGGCCAAAATCCCTGAACACCTCTTTGGTGATCGGACTGAAGAACAGGTAAAGCAGCAAGCCTAACAGCAGCTGGACATCGATAGAAGAGGTGAAGTATACCCCCAGCTTGCGATCGGTGTCCATCCATTCGCGTTTGCCGAACCAGCCAATCAAGGCGCGCACGACGGCGACAGCCCCCAGGATCAAGACAATCCAGCGTATGATATTGTGAGCGGCTAAGATAATCGGATACATAAAATTTTCAGCGCCTCCAAAACTGTTGTTTTCTAACTAGAACTGACGCATTAGAGGGAGGGTTGGGGGTGTTTTGGCGGGGGTAGTGCCCCCCAACACCCCCAAATTTAACACAACAGCGTTAAAAATAAATAGAAAGTTGTCAAA
>JAQBDA010000244.1:0-4627 GCA_032124675.1 Chloroflexota bacterium | reverse complement strand
AATTCATGCGTGATGTTGAGCGCCGCCATGATTGCGATGCGCTCAAGGCCTATGACCTTCCCCTGATCGCGAATTTCCTGCATTTTGGGCGCTCCATCGCCTTTTGAATTTCAACCCTGTGTGGATAGATGTCATCTGCGGCATCCCCGGCAATCGTGGACAGTGCGGTCATGCCGCCCCACACCAGGCGGTTGTTGCGGCTGCGCAGCAGCTTCAAGAAGTCTCCTGCATACTGGGCGACCAGCTCAGGCCTGAGGTAGCCGATCTCATACAGCACCTTGATGCAATCCGCCTGTACATTTGGGTTCTCGTTCCACAGGTTATCGGCAATCTCCTGGATGCCCATCCGGTCTTCTGTCTCTGCCAGCTTGCCGGCCAATTCCTGGTTGGGGACTTCATCACGCCGGTTTTGGTAATATGCGACCTGTTCCAATACAGACATAACACAATCCTTATTTCTATAAACTGCTGCTCCAGAAGCGCTTAAGCACTCGGCAGGCTGCCAGTCCAACCCAGCGGCGGTTCCCCTTCGCGCGCTTCCCTGAACCGTAACCGGGATCCCATAGACCATCCAGTGACTGATTCGCCAGGAACCAGTCCAGCCCCTGCTCTATCTCTGCGTCTCGCCGGTCAAAGCCCAGGTAAGACAGGCTGTCCAGCGCGGTCAGCAGGCTGGTCCACCAGAATGGATACTGGAACTTCAGCCAGTAGGAGGGCGCTTTCCGGTCGTTGTACTTATCCGCTTTGAACATACGGCTCTTCAGCAGCTTCGCGGCTGCACGGACATCCTGATCCTGGCGGTAAGCCGTGTGTGCGGCAAAGGCGCGCAGCACCATGCCTGTCGCAAGATGCGATGATGGTTTCATCGAGTCCGGCGTGAGCGGGGCGCCAAGCCAGAACTGGCTGGTCTTTTCTTTGGCTGGCACCACTTGAGCAGGCACCAGCCAGCCGCCATCCGCCTGACGCATGCTCAAGAGCCATTTCAACCCCCGCTCAACCCGGGGATCAGCGCTGTAGCCCGCTTTGACCAGCAGTTCCAAGATTGCCCCATGATAATAGGGCATGTACTGGTTGCCGATGATACCGCGCACATCCCCCTCATCCGTCTGGCAGGACATGACGAATTCCATCGCCTGGTGGATCGTAGGGTGCCGGTGGTCGAAAGCATACATCTCCACCAAAACCCGCAGGCTGCGGTAGGTCTCCAGCAGATCGTAATTGGTGCCGCTTTCCGAGTCGAAAGATTTCGAGGGGTAGCGCCAGCCGCCATCTGGGCGCTGCCTCCTCACCAGCCTGGCAGCCGCATCGATCTCCCACAGGGTCTCAACAGGTGCTACTTCATTTCCAAGCAGGTCACGCTGCACAAAATAGCTGAGTGCAGGATCCCCCCACTCCAGCAGAGAGGGCAAGGGGTCAACTGACAGCGAATTGATCCACTGACCGTATGACGGGCTGGCAGTCATGCGACCCGTTCTACCGGATGGCGCAGCACGGTCTTGAGTTTATCCGGAGCCGCCCGGCGCGGATCCCCGATGTAAATTTCATGGTGTCTCCCCCGAAAGGCGTAACCGTTCTCCCTGGCGAAGGCGTCCATCATTGCAACTGTCATGGGCTCCTCGGAATACGGGCCAATATGCATGACCTGCACGCTTAACCCCTCCTGGAAAGTCTCGAAGCGCAGCCCGTCCAGGGCTGGGTTAGGTTTTTTCTTCCTCAGCTGTTCGAGACCCTCCTGGAACATCGCTTCACTGATGTGATCGGGCTGCATCATCATCGCAGTCCAGCGCCAACCCTCCGGTTGGTTGATATCGAGCTTTTCGCTCTTCTCCCACCACAACCCTTCGAGAGCCATGACAGTGTAATCGATCGGGTTCTCTTCTCGCAGCTTAGAAGCGAACTTGAGCGTGTACGAGATGCCGTACAGCGCCTCCAGCGCCTGCTGGAAGGCAGGAGAATCGCCCGGTGCGTGACCGGGCTCGATCTGTCCATCGATCATGGCGAACTGGAAGGGCGGCACATCCACAACTTCCACCTTCTTCGCTGAAGGCAGGTACAAATGTTTGTATTGCTTGCGCAGGTCCAGTTTCTTCATATTAGCCTCTCTTAGCAAGGGTTCATACTCTGATTTCACAATATTCTGGTGGGTTTTAATCCTGTACGTCCTGTGGAAGGTTTTCAATCACCTCCCGCAATCTTAAGCTCATTCACAATGCCTTCATCTCCCCTGTATATAGTATTAACGGCAGTCGACCAGTCCCGCACCATCTGGCGCAGTTCAGGTGGGTCGAGCACCTCAACCAGCGGCCCGTAAGCCAGGGCAGTGCTGGCCGCCCATTCCAGATTGGGGGCCGGGAATGTCACAATCGCTGAGCCGTCCGGCTGCGGCTCGACCGTCTCCCAATCGCCGTGGCTGTCCAGGGCCATATGTCTGGCATCGGCTGTCACACGCAGCCGGGCGATCACCATGGGCCTGGTATGCGGCTCGCTTTCTAGGTAAGCTTGCAGATAAAACTCCACCGGAGGCTCGAAGGCGGTATCTAGCAGTGCCAGCTCGTGGATGCGGTCAACGCGGAAAGTGCGCAGGCTCTGGCGCAGGTGGCAGTACCCGATCAGGTACCACCAGCCCCAGCGATGCACCAGGGCATACGGGTCGATCACACGCCAGATTGGCTCAGGCTGCCCCAGACTATGGTAGCGCATGCGCACACGCCGGTGCTCGCGCGCTGCTCGGCGCAGCTTCTCTAGTGCCGGTGTCAATGCTGCCAGATCGGCTCGGTGCATGCCGGTCGCGTGCAGGCTGCGCCGAGCCCAGGCCACCTCGTGTCGCTGCTCGTCGGGCAGCACATTATCCAGCTTGGCTAGCGCCCCGTGCGCCGCCTCACGGTACAGCTGCCCCCACATCTCCTCTACCAGGCTGGCGCCCAGGTAAACCGCGACCGCCTCCTCGTGGCTGAAGACCAGCGGCGGCATACGGTAGCCCTTGACCAGCGAAAAACCGCCATACGGGCCGCGCTCAGAATAAACCGGGATGCCCATCTCGTCCAGCATGCTGAAGTAGCGGTGCAGGGTGCGCACCGAAACGCCCAGCTCCGCTGCCAGGTCGGCAGCCTTCTGGTTAGGCTGGCGCTGCAGCAGCATAATGAGATTGATCAAGCGGGTGGCTGTGTTCGACATAGGACGCTCCGGGATCGAACGCGCGGACGCGTTCTAACATGAATCTACACCAGATATATGTCAAATTCTGACATATATATTATATCTGCGACCGGCATTCCTACAATCATCGCGGATGCTTGTAGCCGGTTCAGTGATATACTCGTTTGGTAACATCACCCTCGACCAGAAATAGTAGCTGCCCAGTTCAAGGGAATACAGCTCTGCCTCGCCTGCTGCGTCAGCGACGACATCCTTTTGCTCCCAGGTACATCCTTATGACACAACATTCCCCCAAGCTGGTTACCGTTACCGAGAATCCTTACAACGCCGAGACACCTTTCGCCGCTCTGCTGCAGGAGGTAACCTCCCTGGAGCAAGTATATGTACGCAATCACTTCGCCGTTCCCAATGTTGATATCGCTAGCTGGGCGCTGGATATTACCGGCGATGTGAACAGGCCGCTCTCCATCTCGTATTCTGAGCTGCAATCACTGCCTACCAAAACGCTGAAAGTCACCCTGGAGTGTGCCGGGAACGGGAGGAAAAGCATCGAACCAGCACCCCCAGGCACACCGTGGGGCTACGGGGCTATCAGCGTGGTCGAATTTAGCGGAGCACCGCTGTCCCTCCTGTTGGAGAAAGCGGGTGCAGATGAGGGTGTCTTAGAAGCTGTCTTCCTGGGAGCAGACCGGGGTGAGGTCTCTCCCGGGCGTCGAGAGCAGTTCGTTCGCAGCCTGTCTCTGGATGTGGCGCACCATCCGGACACGCTGCTGGCATGGCAGATGAACGGCCAGCCCTTGACCCCAAGCCACGGCTACCCCCTCCGGCTCGTCGTGCCGGGCTGGTACGGGATGGCGTCCGTCAAGTGGCTGAGGGAGGTCAGGTTGGTAAGCGAGCCATTCGGCGGGTTCTTCCAGAACGAGCATTATGTATATTGGAGCGAACAGGGCACAACCGATGGCGAGCCTGTGCGGGATATGCGGGTGCGCTCCCTGATCCTCAGCCCTGAAGATGGGTCTGAGCTGGGCAGTGAGCAGGTCGAGGTTGTGGGCATCGCCTGGTCAGGGAGCGGAGCTGTTACACAGGTCGAGGTAAGCCTGGATGGGGGTAAACAGTGGCACACTGCCGAGCTGGATCACCCGGTTTCCCGCTATGGGGTCCAATATTGGCGTTATCTGTGGGAGCCGGCTTCCTCCGGGATACATACCCTGCTGTGCCGGGCTGCCGATTCCGGTGGTGATGTCCAGCCGACATCTCAAAGATGGAACCGCCTGGGCTACGGCAATAACGGTGTCCATACAGTTTCCCTTTCGATATTCCGGTAAGCCCCTGCAGGAATGGTACCAAATCATCACCGCCAGCGGTCTGGAGAAGCACGACCAGATGATGAAGCTGCTGAAAGGCGAATACGGGGTGACCCATGGCTATGCCAATACCATTGCCCTGCTCTACCGCCAGCAGGCTGCGGGTG
>JAQBDA010000243.1:0-11561 GCA_032124675.1 Chloroflexota bacterium | reverse complement strand
ACTGGAACGGTTTGTATGGCAACCAGCACCAGTGCGGCTGCGATCAGCAAGCTGGCGGTTGTCACTAGCAAACGTTTGAGCATGGATACCTCCAGGAAGTTCGTGTGGAATTCGTCAAAGTTATTCGTGGTAGCTCATTTCACGCGTTGTTTATTGTTACGCAGGAAACTCACCTCTGGATGTATCATCCGATGAGGTGGATTCGGGTAGCCTGGGGGCAATCACGCTGAAACTCGACTGCTTCTAGTATATAATAGGAGATTATCAGTCCGATTGCTGCCAGTTACGTACAAAGTCAGCAAGGTTGGTTCTGGATCCAGGAGGAAATCATCATGACTGAAGTTATTGGTAGTGGAACGAAAGAAGACCCGTGGGTGCTGATGACCCCGCCCGGAAAATCGGAATATAAGATGTACCGGGATGAAGCAGCCGATCCCCCAGCGCTGGTGTGCATTGTGGGAAGCACAACATTGAGCTACCAGCTGCGCTGTCTGGATGATCTGCATGCCATGCTCAAGGAACATGGCGGCTGGATGCCCCTGGGGAACGCGGATGAGCAAAAGCCGGCCGCGGAGGGTACTGTCGAAGCCTGGGCGCGCTCTCCCGAAAACCCGGTTGGCGGTTGGTACGGACTGCGGAAGGGCTATCGCGGCCGGTTCGGAAATTATATCCCTCCGCTGATGGAAGCTTTGGGCCTGGCAGAAGTGGAGCACAACGCCCGCAACAACCGGATGCGAGCTATATAAGAGAAGGAGTTCATGGGGACAAAAGGCAGTAAACTATCAGTGCAATCATCGCAGAGCGCAGGCGAGTTTGTTGAGCGCCTACTTCCAATCGGGGATGTGACCAGCAAGAAGATGTTCGGCGGTTATGGCATCTTCGAGGCGGGCACCATGTTCGCACTGGTCAATTCCGAGGGGGAGATATTTCTAAAAGTCGGTGAGGCGACCAGGGCGAGGTTTGATGCAGCCGGCTCTGTCCAGCATGGGCGTATGCCCTACTATAGGATACCTGACGCGGTTCTCGACGAAGATAGTGAATTATTAATTTGGGCAAAGGAAGCAATTCAGCTCTCAAAAGGGGGATAGGACCCGATGTCAGGCACGGACTGATCCAGTTTATCACGAGGAACGCGACGACTTGTACATAAAGAAAAAATTTCCCCCTTGATATAATGTGATAAATAAAGTAATATTTGTCTACAACGCTCTGGTTTGAAACCCAGGGTTAGCCCATCCGGTTTTAATTGAATATTTCCGCTCGAGGAGGGTATCCATGCGCAATTCCCGTTCACCAATTATCTGGATAGTCCTTGCGCTATTCGCTGGCATGCTGGTTTTTGTTTTGCCTGCGTTTATCCGCGTATATGGGATTCAAGATCCAATAGTTGCCAGTGCTCAGTCGCAATGTACCAGTGTGACGGATCCGGCAAATATTCCTGCTCCAGCGCTGATCAATTTCGACGATTTGTCAAACGCGGCGGTGATTGGTGACCATTACCGCCCTACCTTCGGGGTCAAATTCGAGGACAGTCCGACCAATAAGGCGATCATCTACGGAAATGAGCCTGCCGAAGCTCACTCGGCCCCGAATGTTGCCATCAACAATGCCGTCTTCCCGAACACCAGTGCAAATGTGCCGATGGTCATTGACTTCACTGAACCCAAAACCCATGTCGGGTTTTATGTCGGCAATGGCGAGACTGCTCAGATCGCCGCATTGATGACCGCTTACGATGTCTCCGGAGCAGTGCTTTGCCAGACTCGGCTGGTGATCGTCCCGGAACCGCACACCGCCTTCATGGGGCTGTTCGACCCGGATGGACGCATCGTGCGAGTCACTCTTAATTACGGCAACACGACCCTTTCCGAGTCGATTGACGACCTGTATTTCGCACCTCGCCGCGGCATACCCCCAACCCGCACGCCTATGCCCACCTGGACACCGGTGCCTACCAATTCACCCGTCCCGGGTCCAACGGCAACACCAACACCGGTCGTGCCGATGTTCGCCTATATACCGCCGGTGGCCCAAATCCACCCGCTGTTTTTCCAATCCGACCTGTCGATCCACGGCATCGAACTCACCCAGGGCATGCAGTGTTTTAATACCAGCCAGGGATTAGCGAGCTGCCCGAATAACTCGCTCCCTGTGGTGAACAAAAAAGACTCGACCGCCCGTATATATCTGAAATATTCCAGCCTGTTCGGCAGCAGCCAGAACAACGTCCCGGTGCGGCTCTTTATTCGGGCCAATAATGTCTGGTACCAGGCCAACGCCAGCGGTAAAGCCACCACCGGTATCAACCAGGCGAATGCCGACAGCGCCAATATCTACTTCAATGTCAATTTCACCAACGATGTAGTCGTCGATTTTTATGCGGTTGTAGATCCTGATAATGTCATCTCTGAGAGCAACGAGACCAACAACCGTTATCCGTCCTCAGGGTATATCACCCTGACTTTCCGCAAGCGAGACAACCTGAAAATCGTCGGTCAGCGTTTGCGCTACCATCCATCCGGGTATAGCGGCGCCCAGTATGCCGGCGGTTGGGCAGTTAATGGCGGTTCGGCTGATTGGTTCGAGCAGGTGCTGCCGATACGCAATAACGGCATCAACTACGTCGTCAAGAGCGGCTATAAGAATTGGACCAGCACTCTCAGCACCGGAGATGGTCAGCACAACCTGATCAAATCACTCAACGCGCAGTGGATTCTGGAAAATGTGTTTTCGTTTTGGTTCTCAGGTGCGTTCACCGGAGCAGAACATGTCTACGGCTGGGCGCCGAACGATGGCTACTCCGGAGGTCACGCGGATATGCCCGTTTACCCCCATGCCGGTGGTCTGGGTGTGGTGGGGATTGGCACAGACCGCCCCGGCACGAGTACCGATAACCCAGGGGGCGGCGCGCTGATCTTCGGGCATGAGCTGGTGCACGACTATGATGTTCTCCATACCAACACGGCAGATGCCTGTGGCTCGAACGATTCTGGCTCCAATTTTCCTTACAGCTCATCCAGCATCCAGGAGTTCGGTTTCAACCCCTACACTGGCAAAATTTACAACCCCTCATCCACGCACGACCTAATGAGCTACTGCCCGGCTGGTGGTTCGAAGGAAGGTTGGATCGCTCCATTCACATGGAATAAGATGTTCAACAATCTCGCATTGAGTGTGTATTCCACCCAGCAATCTGATCGTGGAACGCCGTATGTTATGTTCACCACGGCGGCTAATGAATCGTTGACGATCAATGCCACCGTTTATAACCCGGACTTGAGCCCGGCAGTACCTGGTGAGCTGGGCGCACTATACCGCACGGAAGGTGGCGCGGAATACCTGCTGCCGACTGGTGATTATGCTGTAGAGCTGCGGGATGGTAACGGGGGGATACTTGCCAGCCATCCCTTTGTGGTAGATTTTCAGAGCGAGTACAGCGCCGACCCAGGCGCACATTCTGGATCACACGATGGACCGGAAGATGCACCGCCCTTCCCACCCGAACCCACCTCGAAAGTGGATGTTTCGTTCATCGTCCCGTGGGTCGATGGAACCCAATCGGTCGCTCTGGTCCATCTGGGACAGACCCTGGACCAGCGTCAGTTGAGCAATAACCCGCCGCAGGTTTTAATCACCGCTCCCACCGGCGCAGAGGTCTGGAATCAGGGTGAGACCCACCCGGTTTCCTGGCAGGGGCTGGATCTGGATGGGGATCCCCTGCTCTATACGGTTTTTTACAGCAATAATGGTGGCGCGGATTGGATCTTACTACAAGGGGAGTTGATCACCCCCACCTATTCAGTGGATGTAGACAGCATGGCTGGCGGCAGCGACGTCCGCTTCCGAGTAGTTGCTACAGATGGGATAAATACAGCGCTCGATGAGACCGACCAGGCGATTACCATCCCCAACCAACCCCCGGTTCCGACCATTCTCAACCCGGCCAACGGCTCGATAACCGTCCCCGGTGGTTTGGTGGTGCTGCAGGGTAATGCCACGGACATGGAAGACGGAACACTGGCTGACGAGAAACTGGTCTGGAACAGCGATCGCCAGGGAGAGCTTGGGTTTGGGCCATCTGTCGCACTCATCTCCCTTGAACCCGGCACGCACACCATCACCCTAACAGCCACGGACAGCTACGGCATATCGGTAGATACATCTGTCCTGATCACGATTGCCTACCCGGTCTACGTTCCAATTGTTCCGAGAGAATAAACAGTAGAGCCACCTGACGACTTCGACAATCCCCATCCTAATGTATAAGTGGATGGGGATTGTTTTGTATTCCAACCCAGTAGTTAAGGAGGGAGGTGGTGTTTGGGCGGGCGTCACCCGCCCAAGCACCACCATTATTTCCCGAACTGTGTAATTTCAATCAGATTTTCACTCCCAAATTGCATGTATAATCCAAATGGGAAACATCGCTGTATTATGAAGGGGAGCATGCATGGCATCTGCGGATCTATTTCTGCGTTTTGGCATCGCGCTGGCAATCGGATTCATGATCGGTTTGCAGCGGGAGTATGCTTTCCAGTCCGCCAAGCGTGAGCTTGTGGCGGGTGAGCGCACCTTCGCCTTGATCGCCATCGTCGGGGCGCTGGCTGCAATGAGCGCCGACCTGCTTGATTCGGCATTCGCATTTTTTGCAGTCATCCTGCTGGTAGGGGTGTTCACCGCCATTGCCTATTTCATCGACGCCTGGCACGGTCAGGTTGGATTGACCACCGAGATCGCAATCCTGGTCAGCGTACTGTGCGGTGCATTATGCTACTGGAACTATCTGTCCCTGGCGGCCGCGATTGGCATCGCTACTACCGTGCTGCTCTCCCTTAAACTGGAAACCGATCGCCTGGTAAAAGCCCTCACACGTGAGGATATCTTCGCCGCCCTGCAGCTGGCAGTGATCAGTGTAATCATCCTTCCGATCCTGCCGGATGAAAGCCTGTTCCCACCGCCCTTTGATGTGCTCAATCCGTTCAGGATTTGGCTGATGGTGGTATTCATCTCGGGCATAAATTTCCTGGGCTACATCTCGGTAAAGATCCTCGGGCCAGAACGCGGTATAGGTCTGACCGGCCTTTTCGGTGGGTTGGTATCCAGCACCGCGGTGACATTGGGATTTACAGATCGCAGCACACGTGATCCTGGTTTGGCAAAGCCATTTGCCACAGCGGTGATGATCGCCTGGACGGTGATGTTCGCACGTGTGATCGTCGAGGTTGGCGTGATCAACCCTGAGCTGCTGCCTCTTGTCTGGCTGCCGATTGCGGCTGCGGGTGTAGTTGGATTGGCATACTGCGCTTATCTATATCTATCACAACGCAGCGCTGAGAAGGATAGGCTGGAATTCTCGAACCCATTCGATTTACTATCAGCGATCAAGTTTGGCCTGCTCTACGCGGCCGTGCTGGTAATCGCCAGGGCTGGACAGTTGTATTTTGGTGATACCGGTGTATATCTATCCAGTCTGATCTCCGGACTGGTGGATGTAGACGCGATTACCCTCTCCCTTGCGCAGTTGAGCAAGGCTGGGGAGCTGAGCAACCAGGTGGCTGCCCAGTCGATCATCCTGGCAGCAATCGCCAATACTATGACCAAAGGTGGGATCGTACTTCTGGGTGGGGCGCTGCTTCTCAAGCGTGCCATCTTGCCTGGGCTGCTCCTTATGCTGCTGACAGCCCTGGTGCTGGGCTGGCTGACGATTTGAGAACAGCCAGAGACCTCTATTATCAGATCCTCCAATGCCAGCGGGAAACCTGCGGGCTGCGCTACCCCGTTGTCGATGGGCAGCCTCACACCGATCATTGCCCGCGCTGCCGCGGCAGCACCCACCTGGTCCTTGAGCGCACCCTGGAAAATGAGCCCCAACGGGCGCTTTCCTCAACCCCTATCCCTTCTACCCCTGTCCCCGCTACCCCTATCCTCCACGCCCTATTAGACAATATCCGCAGCGCCTGGAATGTGGGCTCGATGTTCCGCAGTGCAGATGGTGCCGGGATCAGGCAGATCCATCTGGGCGGCATCACACCCACGCCTGAGAATTCTGCGGTCGCCAAGACAGCGCTGGGGGCTGAGCGTTCGATCGTCTGGGATTATGCTCCGGATGGTGTCGCCAGAGCGGATCAGCTGATAGGGCAGGGTTACAAACTCTGGGCGTTGGAGCAGAATCCCCGCGCCTGTCCAATCGGTGAGATCGCTCTTCCCGCTGGAAATACTGCGCTTGTGCTGGTGGTCGGGAATGAAGTGTGCGGGGTCGACCCAGGTATCCTCGAGCTTTGTGAGCAGATAGTCTACATCCCTATGGCGGGTACCAAGCGGTCGCTGAACGTCGCCGTGGCCTTCGGCATCGCCGCCTTCACGCTCGCCCGCGCGTAGGCTAGCAACCAATCCCCAATCCCCAATCCCTTATCCCTTATTCCCCCTTCAAATGCCGGTTGAAGAACCGGATCGTGTGGGTCATCGCGGCGCTGAACGAGTTCGAGAGATTGTGGTTGTCGCCTTCATAAGTAAAAAGCTGGGCTTCTTTTCCGGCCTCCTGCATCTGCTGGACCAGGATTTCGGAGAACTCCACCGGGACGCTGGTATCGGCTGTACCGTGATGCAGCTGGATGGGTCCGGAGATATCCGCAAGGTAGCTGTTGGCCGAGATGGCATTCCAGAACTCCGGGTTCTCATCAGGCGATCCGTAAACACCTGCCCAGCCTGAGCGCCAGCCGCGTGAGCTGCTGCTGGATGGGGTGGATGCGCTGCCACCGGGGCGCCGCCAGCGCGACAGCAGGTCAGGGTAGGAGGCGACCACACCTGCCCAGATCACCCCGGCTTTGATATCCGCAGAGACAACCATCGAGCGCAAGGTCAGGTAGCCGCCCATCGAGTGTCCCCACATGCCGATATTCTGCGGGTCTGCCTGGGGGTACCGCTTTAGAGATGCCAGGGCATTCAAAACGTCATGCGTATAGCCGGTACTGCCATATGCGCTGCTGGCAGAGCCATCTGAGCGGTCGTGGCCTCTGTAATCTATGCGATACACAATGAAGCCGCTGCGTGCCAGCCAGTCCACATAAGCGATATAGCGCTCGGTGGTGCGGTACTGGCTGGGTGGGATATAACCATGGTTGAAGACAATCGCCGGCCAGCCGCTGGGGGGCATCTCGCCATCCGGAACGGTCAGCAAGCCGTAAATTTTCAACCCATCGGATAGATAATATGCATAATATCGGCTGTAGTTTGCACCCCGCTCAAGCTCTTCCTGGATCACGATCTCGCTGCCGGGGTATTCCTGCTCGCGCAGCGCGCGGATATCCATCGGGTGCAGGGTTGGGGTCGGCGTCTGCGTGAGGGTAGGGGTGGGTGTTATGCTCGCTGTGGCAGAGGGTTCGGCTGTGGGGGTAGCGCTGGGCAGCGCGGTGCTGCTGGGCAATGGCGCGGCCGTCGCCGTGTGAATATCGGTAGGATCGATGCGGCTTTCAACCGGCAAAGACTGCGAACATGCTGTGCTCAGCAGCATTATGATCGATACCAGGAAGGTCAGGGCAGGGTATTTGTGAGTTGAGTTCATATATGTGCTTGGTGAATGCGAGCATCAGGCGGCAAAAGCTAAGGGCGGAGCAATCAGCTGCTCCGCCCGTTTATTTTTAAGACCAGATATTCTTCCAGGGATCTTTCAGTATATTTCCCAAAACTCCCTCAACGCCTTGCGCCGGCAGCACGTCTCCATCCGGCTCTACGTACAGCCAGGCACGCCCTGCGCCTTCCACCAGTTCATCATCAGGCACCTCCAGGTGCACCGGATTGTGGGTGGAGTAAGGCACGGGCAGGTCCCAAACCAGCTCCAGATTAAGCTCGGCTGCCAGCGCGCGGGCAGCCTCCAGGTCGGAGTCGATCGCGTCGCTGTTGGCAGTGAGTGAGACGGCATGCACGCCTGTCTCTGCCAGGCGGCGCAGATATCCCGCATAGCTGGCCAAATTTTCGGGGGTCAGGGTCAGGTGTACTGCTGTGAATATGTCTTCCTCCACCGCATTCTGTATCGCCTGCCAGACTGTGACATTTTCCGGCTGCAGAAGGATGATCAGGTGGTCCAGACCGGTTTGCAGCAGTTCAACCAGATAAGATGGCTGAGCAAGCCGCAAGCCATCGGTGTGCAGCCCTGTGACCATGCCCAGCTTTTCCCCGTAGCTCGAGAGCTCCACAAGATCGTCGCGCAGGGTTGGTTCGCCGCCGGTGAAGACGACATGCGGAATGCCGGCCCCCCAGGCTTTATCGAAGACCCGCTTCCACTCATCGGTGGACAGCTCGCGCGTGACCCGGTCGGAAGGCGCAAAGCTCGGGTCATTGCCTTCCGGGAGCCGGTAAGTCAGAGCGCAGTCCAGCCGGTAGGGCGCGCTCAGCTTTCCGGAATAAGGCGTGGTGCGGCTGAAATCCAGGAAGGTGACCGGGTCCAGGTCGGGCATCTCGACCAGGGTCAGGATGCGCTCGCTCAGGTTGCGGTAATCGTTGAATGCCCGCTCCGGCTCTACACGGTAGCGTTCTGCCATCTTCATGGCTACTTTTTCGGCAGGTACGTTCTTGATCAGGTAGTATGCAAATTCCGCGGCAGTCTCGTTGAGATGCAGCACGGTCGAGGCATTGACGATCAAGATGCCGCTTCCGTCCTGCTCGAGGCGCAGGTGCATGCGGTAGTTGCGAGGGTCATCCTGGGGGGCGTAAAAACTGTACAGCCCAGGCGGTATGGGCTCGTTGGGTTGGAATATCGAGCGGATGGAGTTGATGATATTAGTCATATCTTTGCCTTTGTTTGTTTATTTCACCACAGAAACATAGAGCGCAGAGTGATTCCGAATATTACACCAGATATACGGAGTTCGCCGAGATGGCTTGTTCATTCTTATCAAGAGTATAAAAGCAGTTCTCCGTGTTCTCCGTGTCTCTGTGGTGCTATAAATAAAATCTCTCTGCGCTCTCGGGCGATGCTTCGCATCGACTCTGCGGTGGGCTAAAACTGCAATGGGCAACCGCCGCCGCACTCGCTGATCAATGCACAGCCTGTGCACTTGGCAGGCAGGTTGCGCCGCTCGCGCAGGCTGACAGACAGGTCGTGGTTCCAGATCGACTCCCACGAGTCCTGCAGCAGGTTGCCCAGCGGCTTGTAATACGACTGGCAGGGCAGCACCGCCCCGTCTGGCTCGACACACATATTGTACAGCGCCGCGGTGCAGCCTTTCACACCCAGGTCGAGCTGCATGGGGTCGAAATGGCAGTACTGTGTAGGGGTGTACCAGATCAAACGCTGCCCGTACAGTGTCGTGCGCTGGCGGGCTATATCCAGCAGCGGCACCAGCTCGCTCTCTGCCAGCCCGGTACCAACAGTAGCGCCTTTCCCGGAGTAGATCAGCGCGTTCAGCCCCACTGTGGGCACGCCGGTCTCTGCCAGAAAATCCAGCGTTTCGGGTATCCCGGGGCTGTTTTCCTGTAGCATGGTCGTGTTGGTCATCACGAAGAGCGGCGTATCCAGCGCATTGCGCACTCCAGCAACCGTCTGCTTCCAGGCGCCATTCAGGCCGACCATCTGGTCGTGGACCTGAGCGACGTGCGATTCCAGAGTGATCTGCACGTGGTCCAGGCCGGCATCGACCAGCGAAGCGACAAAGCGGCGGTCGCTCAGTCGACGGCCATTGGTGTTCATGCCCGTAATCTGCCCGTTGCGCTCGGCATACGCGATCAGCTCCGGCAGATCGCTGCGCAGGGTCGGTTCGCCGCCGGTGAATACCACATGCGGTATGCCAAGTTCCCACAGCCTGTCCAGGATGCGCTTCCATTCGCCGGTAGGCAGCTCGCCAAAATCGCGCGCCCGGGCGTTGTAGCAGTGGGCACAGTCGTTGTTGCAGCGGTAGGTGAGCGCCAGGTCCATGCGGTATGGAGCTGAGGGGCGGGCGCTGAACGGGCGGATGGTCTCCACATCCAGCTCATGCACCGGGCAGACACCGTCAGGGCGCACCAGCTCGCTGATCTGCAGCCGGACCTGGCTGTAATCCTCGAGCGCCTGGGTGTGGGACACCGAGTACAGGCGGGTGATCTTGCGCAAAGCCTGCGCTTCCGGGATCTCCTCCAGGAGCATATAAGCCATCAAAGCCGCGGTCGGGTTGAGATGCACTACCCGGCTGGCGTTGACCAGCAGCAGCCCGCTGCCATCGGGGTCCAACCGCAGGTGCACCCGGCTGCGCTCGCCCAGCGACTGGTGCTGGTAGTGGTACAGCCCGGGTTCTGGGAGATCGAAACGTGAATTTCGCGCCCTGCTGCTCATATCTTTCAACCAATCTTGTAAAGCTACCATTATGATCTACCTTCGTCCTTAGCTATCTGCCGCCGCCGGCGCAGGCACACGCGCAGCCCGCACAGGCACAGGCGCAGGCGCAGGCACAGCTGGTCCCGCCGCTGGAGCCGCCTTTCCATTTGCCGCTGCTGCTGCTGGTGACTGCTTTGGGGATCGGATTGGTGCGGTTGGTAATGCCGCCGGTGAAATCCGTCACGCTGCCGATCACTCCTGCCGAAAAGCCCTGCACGCTGTTGACCATCGATGCGGCGAAGTCCGAGCCGGGCAGGTGAGGCAGTGCTGTCTGGCTTCCCTTGACAGCAGGCACAGGCACGCCGGGGACGGGCTTTGGCGTGGTCGGCGCTGTGCGCGGGAAGCCTGGGTCGTAGCGCGGCCACCATACCGGCACAAAGACCGGTCCGCCGCTGAATGTGCGGCGGGTGCGGTCATCGAACTGGCGGTCGAGCATGGTCCATTCCATCACTTCGTCGTATTTTGCGCTCTTTACTTCGGGTGTCTCGGCTGTCTCGACCTGCACCCAGGCGCGCTCGACGATATCCCGGTAGTAAGCCTCCGTCTCTTTGCGGCTGAAACCTTTCATCTTCTCCGACACACCCTTCACCAGGCTCACCACCATGTCCTGCAGTTTCTTGCGGCGTTCTGTTTTGCCTTTCAGAGCAAAGGCATGCAGGAAGTCGACTTCATAGGCTTGCAGCCCTTCCGGCTGCGGCGTGCTGACTTTCAGCTCCAACGGGTCGCGGCTCTTGACGCTGGCAGCGCCCTTCTTGATGGTCGAGAACAGGGTCATCGTCAGGATTTTATCCACCGGCTGTTCCATCAGGATGGCGGCTTCCACCGCGGTCAGGCCGCGCTTGATCCCGTGTCCTTCGATAGCCACTTTAGGCGGCAGATACTGTAGTTTGCGGCTCTTGCCGCTGCGCAATCCAGCCCAGATCAGCAGGCCGACAATCCCAGAGCAGAACAGGAATGGCAAGAAAGAGAAACAGACACCGATGAATCCGAAGGCAGCTTCCCCCGCACCGAGCGCCTCGAAATCACCGGAGGCTGCAGGTGGCGGAGCCACCACCGGTTGGGAGACGTAAGCCGCTGGGAAGGATGCGCCGAATACGTTCGATTTCGTCAGCTGGGCAGCCGGATTTCGCCAGATGTACACGATGCGCCCTTCTTCGTCCATGGCGGATTCAGGCGGGTCGCTGAATCCTGACGGGGCGGAATGGAAGCGCGGTTC
>JAQBDA010000242.1:0-3411 GCA_032124675.1 Chloroflexota bacterium | reverse complement strand
GCGCCCGGCAGGATAACCTGCCGCTGCCCGAGTTCATCGCACGGGTGAGCGACCGGATTGCTACTCGGGCGGCTGAGCTGTAGCTGTAGGGGATGGACAGGAAGAAAAAAGGGCGAAGCACCCGGCAGACCTCAACCAGGTGCTTCGCCCTTACGCGTGCGCCCTCGGGGCGACTCGAACGCCCGACCCTTTGCTCCGCAAGCAAATGCTCTATCCACTGAGCTACGAGGGCAATTCGCTCTTCAGAGCGGCTGGATTCTACCAGACTTCAATCGCTTTGCAAAGGGGACGCCCACTGTGGTCCCAGGGCTTTCACAAAGTCTTCAAACCTGAGCGTGAAAGTTGTACCCTACCCCAGACCCCCAAAAAGCACAAGCTACTTTATTAAAGCTGTGACTCTGGTCGACGACTCTCACAGGTCAGCATGCCGTTCTGGGACAGGCATGTATGCTGATCGTCAGCCAGCGGCGGCGATCTCCTTCGGCAGCAAATTCCGGGCGACGACTCGATAAGCCGGATGGTAATCGGCTTCGTAAACCTGGGAGTGATGGACGGCAGGATAACCAACTGCCTGCTGCTTTGCGAAAAATGTGGAAATCTGTCCGGCGTGAAAGGGCAGGGCAGCCTCTTCAGCAAGCCAGATGGCTGCACTGGCATAAGCGCGTAAATTAACTACTGAGGAAGTGAACTCACTGGCGGTGCGGATGAAAGCCTGCAGCAGGGCTTCCGGATCAAGGCGCCGGTTGGCGAAAGGTCGCAGGTGGACGCGGACGACCAGATTATCCGGGGAGATGGGATCGATCAGCGGGTCTGCAGGGCCTGATCCGAGCTGGGCAAGCTCACGATTTAGCCAGGCGCGCGCACCGTTTTCATCGCTCAGGGCGTGCTCACTCCCCATGGATGCCTGGTGGACGAGCTTGTAGAGGTCTTCCACCGACCAGTGTGGATAGCGCCGGTTATGGTCGAGTAGGATGGATTGCAATAGCGGCCTCCAGGCAGTTTGCTTACCCGGACCTTCCCAGTTTTTCGGCGAGGTCAGCCAGGTGCTCGGCCTCGTGCAGCGCCAGGGAGCGCGCCAGCCAATAAACGGATTCCTGGCGTTTTTTGCCTGCTTCCCGGATTGATCTTGACCAATCTGCGGCACTCAACCTGCCAAGAACATGCAGGAGAATCACACGGCGCAGCTCGAAGTAGGCCAGTAAATCAGGAAAAGTAAGCAGATCGTAGCGCAAGAGCTTGCCGAACTGGCGCTCGGGGTGGATATCAATGACGAGAGGCACTTCGGTGAGCAGCGCGAGGTAGATGTTCTCGGACGTGCGGGCTTCACAGTTGAGCAGGTGGGCCAGCGTCCCGGTAATCGAGCGTTCACCCGGTGCGAGCGGTTGAATAAGCCCCTCGCCAGTCAGGACCGCACTCAAATTTGCGAGTTTCGATGGTATTTCAGCTAGCAGATCGATGACCAGAGTGATATTTGAATCCGTTAGCTCCGTCGAAATGACTTTTTTCAATCGATTTCCCAGAGAATGACCCAGAGTTTAACCACCGACTGGCCTCAGGCGACCAGCTCGTGCCCGGCGAAGTCTTTTTCACCGGCACGGACAGCAACCTTGAGCCGGTTTTCAAACGGCGTAAGCGGGCAGGACCAGTTCGGGTTATAGGCGCAGTAAGGGTTATACGCCAGGTTAAAATCAATCAGGAAATGACCATCTGGCAGCAATTCGGGCTCCAGGTAGCGCCCGGCTCCGTAGGTTTCCTTGCCAGCCTGGGCATCAACAAAAGGCAGGAAATAACCATGCTGGTTGGCATAGATGGTAAGCTGCGCCGGCTGTCCATCAATTTCGAAGCCGAACGTGCCGAAGCGAGTGTAAATCTGCTCATCGCCGGTGGATGTTTCTATGGCGATGCGCTCGCTGCTGGGGCTGCGTTCCACTTCTACTTCGATGCGTAAATCCGGGTTGTCCGGGAAATATTCCAAAGCCGTAAAGCCGCTGCGCTGCGCTGGTGTGAGCGGGCTGTGACGATCATACTTGAAGAAATGGTCTTTCGCCGCGCGTAGTTCTGCATAGGTTTCCATAATTTCTCCTAATGGGCAAAACAATTGCCTGGGGTTAGAAATTAGACGTGTTTCATCCGGCGGGTATTACTCCCACCGGGCGATTAATATCGGAAACCTGAGGCTACCAGCTGTCCTCATCTGCATCGTCATCGTCTAAATCTTCGTATTCTGCCTCTGGCCAGTCGAGCTCAAGAGGATCCAGCCAGACGACCTCCAACCGGGAGCTGCAGTCAAAGCAGCGTATTTTTTGTCCCATGCGGGGCGTGCGCCCCAGCTCGATCAGCTTACCACAGGAAGGGCACTTCGCTGCTCCCATATGAATTTCCTCCCATAAAAAACAGCGGGTTGATTACGCATACGACGAAGGGCAAGAACATACAAGGTGTTGCCAACAAATTACTGTAATTTGCCAGGGGGTGGTAGTGTGGGCACACATGCCTGGCAGAACGAGAGTGGTCTGGGTTTGGGGAAATGAAACCGGGGAAGAACGTGCATCTAAAGTAGCTCTAAAAAATTTGTGCAATCTTAGCACGCCTGCCCGGCAAACGCAAGCGGTATTTTTACATCCATGATGACAGAATTTGCCGTTCAGGAGTTTGTCCATACCAACCCGCATCCACATTCAATCGACTCCTGTTATACACTGCCAATAAGCACCTCCCAAGAAGTGTTGATGTGTTTTTCTGGTACCGTTTCCATTTGCTTCTTGACCACTCGAATAGTGGATTGTTATACTCTTATTGATCGGATATCAGGCCGCCCGGCAGCCATCAAGGCCGTCAGGCGATCCTGGCGGAGGCCATATGGAAGTCATGCAGATCAATACGGGGGAAGATGGATTTGCGGTGGAGAAATACACCGGACAAGGGCAAACGATGCTCTTGCCAGCATTATTGGCGGCACAAAAACAATTTGGCTACATCCCCAAAGAAGCTGCCACGGCGATTGCCAGCGCCGTGGATGTGCCGCTGGCAGAAGTATATGGGGTGATCGAGTTTTATGATCTGCTTTCCCTCGAACCGACTGCCAAAACACACATCCGCTTCTGCACCAGCACGATTTGCGAGAACGCCGGGGGACGGGATGTGCTGGCAGCGGTCTGCCAGCACCTACAGGTGCAGCCCGGCGCGCCAAGCGGGGATGGGAAGTACCTGGTCAGTGAAATTGCGTGCCTCGGGCTGTGTGATCACGCCCCGAGCGGATTGGTGGGGGAGCACCTGGTCGGCGGAATTACTGCAGAGAAGATGGATACATGGCTGCCAGCGGCGGGTGGTTCGGCGGGATTCCGGCTGTACGGCGATGACCGCTGGCTGACCAGGCGGGTGGGAAAGATCGATCCGCTCAGCCTGGACGAT
>JAQBDA010000241.1:0-27070 GCA_032124675.1 Chloroflexota bacterium | reverse complement strand
TCACATCCTTCGGAGCGGTATTAACCGTTTTGCTGCTCGCTGGAATGGGATTAAGCATTTGGTCCAGTGGCGGCAAAGCATTCAGTCCAGGTCAATTGAGTGCCCAAAACCGTGCTGTGACCACACTGCAGGGATTCGAGTCGCATGCTGACTTCGAACATCACTGCAACCTGTGCCACGCGCCACTCAAAACGACCCAAGATAAGTTATGCCTGGCATGTCACGAGGATGTAAACTTGCAGATGGCAGCTGGAGACGGTACTCATAGCCTGATTGAGAATGTAAATTTATGTGCGCGCTGCCATCCTGACCATCGCGGGCATGAATTTGATCCAACAGCCAGCGCGTTCTCGTTTTTCGATCACTCACAAACTGTATTTAGCCTGACCTGGCACAAGGTGAACTACAATACCAACCCCATCAAATGTTCAGCCTGCCATGCAGTTGAGAGTGACTTTTCGGCAGCTAACACAAAATGCGAGTCCTGTCACTCCGACCATGACCCTGGTTTCATCCTCCAGCATACCCAGAATCTCAGCCAGGACTGTCTGATCTGCCACGATGGCTATGACAGAATGACAAATCTCAACCATCAGAATACCGCGTTTCCTCTAGATGGTCAGCATTTGAATGTTAGCTGTGTCGAATGCCACAAGCTAACCGATGCAGCCCATCAAGAGCAAACCGGACGCTCCTGGGTTTCTTATCCGGCAGGCAGCGGTGCGATACCGAGCGATCCATTCTCGAATACACCCAGAGAGTGCGCTCGATGTCACGAGGAGCCGGATGCACACCAGGGTCTGATTGCGGGAGCATGCAGCGATTGCCACACAACAATCGGATGGACACCCGCTATGATGGATGAAAGACTATTTGAGCATACAGAAAGAAGCGGTTTCAGCCTATCACGCCACGCTCTTGACTATGAGAATCAGCCTATGATCTGTCTTGATTGCCACCTGAAAGGTTGGATGGATTTCGATTTGGCTACATGCGTCACCTGCCATTCCAGCACCCAGGAGGGTGTAGATTTTCTTCAAGGACACCGGGAGCAGTTCGGCGAAAATTGTTTGGATTGCCATGATGGAATTGACCGCATGAGCGATTTCAATCACGGCAGGTTCTTCCCGCTCGAGGATCGCCACGGCGGCTTGGAATGCGTAACCTGCCACCAGGAAAAGAAATTTCTTGGCACAGCCTCCGAATGTGTGGCCTGCCATACCGAGCCGGCTATCCATGCCGGTTTCTTCGGATTGCAGTGCCAGTACTGCCACACAGCGCAAGCCTGGGCTCCAGCACAACTGCTCACCCATCGATTTCTCCTCGACCATGGAGGTCAGGGAGAGAGTGACTGCCAGATATGCCACCCTGGACGCTACAGCGAAATTACCTGCTACGGCTGCCACGATCACCAACCAGACCTTATCGCAGCCAGCCATTCGCAAGCCGGGATTGCGATGGATCAATTGGCAAACTGCACAAGCTGTCATCCGGATGGGATTATTGAACTCCAGGAATAACAGCATTGCCAACAGTTGGTGGGGTTCAACCTGGCGAAGGCCGAGAAGGATGGTCGGTCTTCAATAGAAGCAGATACCTTGTCAGCGCTGATTTTTGCTATCTAATGAGTTTCGGGGCTGCGCAATTGAAGGGAGTAATTGCTCCTCTCGCCGACTGAGCAGGTCATAGAATTGATAGATGAGGAGATGATATGCGAAAACTGATATTGGCTCTCACCTTGATGTGCATAGGCATAGTCCTCTCGTTTACCTGCCTGAGTATGCTCATCACACAGCTCGCGCCTCTTCATCCTGGAAATCGATATTTTTCACTCCAGCGATACAGCGAATTAGGGCTCGCCCGTCTGATATCAAACAACAGCGCTTTAGCAAGCTATCATATGAGCCTGGTTGAGAGGCGAATTCTTGATTTAGACCGCTCTGCGGGGACAGAAGCAGAGCTGCCGGCGATAACAGCCCTGGATGAAGCCATCAAATTGGCACAGGTGGCTGTAGCCGCTGCGCCGGAGGAGGATCAGACGCAACTGGAGGAAAGATTGATTGCATTGATCGATCACGCGAATAAGAGCCTCAGCAGTCTGGGTCTAGCTCCGGAACAAGATAAAAGTGCTTATGAAATCGCTGAAGGAGATATACAAACCATACGCCTGCGCTTTTATAGACCGATATTTTCCCCCAGACAAGATCTCCAAAAGTTCAGGAATATCCTCCTGCTGCCACAAGTGCATTCCGGATACGACCCGAACCTGGCTACGCTGCCGCATTCGATCCAATTCCCTGCTGGCAGCCCAGGGGCGGAGCATGCATTTTTCCCACTTCTTGGTACACATGCCCAGATCGGTTGTGAGCAGTGCCACTTAAACGGTCAGTTCGCAGGAACCAATCCCCAATGCGTATCCTGCCATGCTGCAATCAAACCGCTCTCCCACTTCGAGGGTGACTGCGCCGGATGCCACACTTCAGTCAATTGGAAGGACGTCCACTTTGATCACGCGCTGGCGGGTGCAATCAACTGCCGCGACTGTCATACGGTAGATAAACCTGCTAACCACTTCACCGGGCAGTGCTCCGCATGCCACAAGACGAATGCCTGGCGACCTGCCAGTTTTGACCACCAGGCAGCCGGAGCCACGAACTGCCAGTCGTGCCACAGTAAAAACAAGCCTGCCAACCACTTCACCGGACAGTGCTCGCTTTGTCATAACACAACAGCATGGCGGCAAGCCGTTTTCAACCATAACGCTATGGGAGCTGTAGATTGCCAATCCTGCCACATCAAAATCCGACCCCCCAACCATTACGAAGGGCAGTGCTCCGCCTGCCACAACACGCGCAGTTGGAGAGCAGGCGCATTCGACCACCAGGGGGTAACCGACTGCATCTCCTGCCACACAGTGGATAGGCCTGCCAATCACTTTCCAGGGCAGTGCTCCGCCTGCCACATTATTAACGCCTGGAAGCCTGCCAGTTTCAGCCATCAGGGACAGACCGACTGCCAGTCCTGCCATAACCGTCCCTCCGGTCACTACGCAGGGCAGTGCTCCACCTGCCACAATATTAACGCCTGGAGGCCTGCCAGCTTCAGCCACCAGGGGCAGACCGATTGCCAGTCCTGCCACAACCGTCCTTCCGGTCATTACGCAGGGCAGTGCTCCGCCTGCCACAACACCAGCGCCTGGAACCCGGCCAGCTTCAGCCATCAGGGACAGACTGATTGCCAGTCCTGCCACAACCGTCCTTCCGGTCATTACGCAGGACAGTGCTCCGCCTGCCATAACACCAGCGCCTGGAACCCGGCCAGCTTCAACCACCAGGGGCAGACCGATTGCCAGTCCTGCCACAACCCTCCAGCCAATCACTGGGGTGGGCAGTGCCTTAGCTGCCATAATACCCAAACCTGGAGCGGCGTTCAGGTGAGCAACCACAGTTTTCCGATCAACCACAAGGGTGCAAACGGTGTTTGCTCGCGCTGCCACCCGGCTAACAATTCAAACTGGACATGTTACAATTGCCACAACCAGGCCGAAACGGAGAGACATCACGCAGAGAAAAATATCTTAAATATCGGCAGTCGGTGCATTGAATGCCATCCCAATGGAAACAATTAGTCGAGTTCCATAATGAAGATTTCTCGCCTGTTCCACCAAGAAAAAACTCGCCGGCAGGCGCTCGTGCAGGGCTTTGTAGTTCCTGAGACTGCCCGCTGTGTTCAGTGCGGCATTTGCTCATATAACTGTCCAATCAAAATCGATGTGCGCCGGCATGCCTGGCTGGGTGAGCCGGTGAAAGACAGCCACTGCTTGACCTGTGGGGAATGTGTGGCGCGCTGCCCACGCGGAGTACTGCGTTTCGAACGCACCCAACTTTTTAGCTCGCCAAATCTGGAGCAGGTGCAGGAATAAGATGCGCCAATATGTAATTCTTGGCAGCGGAGCAGCGGGCATCGCCGCCGCTGAAGCAATCCGCAGCCTGGATCATCAAGCTGATCTACTGCTTATCAGCGATGATCCCCACGGCTATTACTCTCGTCCGGGATTGGCATATTACCTTACGGGTGAAATCCCCGAAGATATGCTCTTCCCTTTCCAGGAAACAGATTTTCATAAACTACGCGTTCGCCGAATAAAGGCGCGCGCTGTTCGCATTTTGCCCCAGAGACATCAAATCGAGCTGGATAACGGAGCAAAGGTCGAATATGACCGCTTGCTGATCGCTACTGGAGCATCGGCTGCCAAACCGAATTTACCTGGAATTGAACTGGAGGGTGTGGTTAAACTGGACAACCTGGAAGACGCCCGGCATATATTAAAGCTATCGCGCAAAGCCCGCTCTGCAGTTGTCATCGGTGGTGGGATCACTGCCCTGGAATTGGTCGAAGGGCTGGTGGCACGGCGAGTCAAGACGCATTACCTCCTGCGTGGGGATCGATATTGGAGCAATGTGCTGGACGAAGTCGAATCGAGAATTGTGGAGCACCGACTGCGGGAAGAAGGAGTGCAGATCCACTATCACACTGAAACAGCCCAAATTCTAGGCAAAGGCAGCAAGGTGGCAGGCATACAAACCGTGGATGGTCGACAGATTGCCTGCAATCTGGTAGCAGTAGCAATTGGTATAAAACCTCGTATCGAGCTTGCAGTACACTCCGGCATCCGGGTCGAACGAGGGGTGATGGTCGATGAATACATGCAAACCAGTACAGAGCATATATTCGCCGCAGGGGACGTTGCTCAGGTTCACGATCCCATCACGGGAAAATCCGTACTGGACAGTCTATGGGGACCAGCGCGCGAGCAAGGAAAGGTCGCCGGCTTGAATATGGCCGGCAAGCACATACCTTACACGAAACCGATCGCATTCAATGTCACTCGCCTGGCAAATCTGACCACTACGATCATAGGATCCGTCGGAAATGGCAGGGATGAAGACCTGCTTGGCATTGCTCGTGGAGATAGTGAAACCTGGCGGCAGCTGCCTGACGCAATCGCTGCCCAAGCGAATTTTGATGTGAACCGGCTGCGTATCCTGATCGGTGAGGGGACATTGCGAGGCGCAATCGTAATGGGAGACCAAACGCTCTCCCAGGCTTTACAGTATATGGTTCTACGGCAGGTTAATATCCAAGAGATACGCGAACAACTTCTAATGCACACTACGTCTCTTGGGGACACTATCGCCGATTTTTGGACAGATTGGAAAACCCAATATGAGAACGCGAGGCAATCGTGAGCTATGGCTGGCTTTTACGGCCATAGTGATGATCTCACTCCTGTACGGCTTCATGGTCACCACGTTGGGCGGAATCCCACCAGCCCGGGAATTTTTTGGGCATAGCATCGGTGTCATCGGCTTCGTACTGATGCTAATGACAGAGACGCTATATTCGATTCGCAAACGCAGCCGTGCTGCTCGCTGGGGACGGATGTCATCCTGGCTGGACTTTCACATCTTCACCGGTCTGGTAGGACCTTACCTGGTGCTACTTCACAGCTCATGGAAATTTAACGGTCTAGCAGGGATTGTGATGCTGCTAACCGTAATAATAGTTATCAGCGGATTTGTTGGGCGGTACATCTACACCGCTGTACCACGGAGTATAGATGGAGTAGAGGTGGATTCTGATGTATTGATACATCAAATCTCCCACGTGGAGAATGAACTAGAGGGATTATTGGCAGACAGCCCAGCAAAGACAAAGGCCGTTCTGCAGAGAACCATAGCTTCCGTGGGCGATGAAAAAGACTCAGTATCCACCTTATTTGGTAGAACGTTCAGCGATTTACGCTTCCGTATCGAATGGCAGCGTGTGAAAAGCCAAGTCAGTCCAGCTGTAAGTATGCAGCTTGATCGCCTCAAAGTTTTGGTCCAACGCAAGCGCACCATGGAGCGCCAATTAAGCTCTCTTGCAGCTGCCCGCCATATGATGGCACTCTGGCATACTATTCATATTCCGATTGGTATGGTACTTTTTACAGCCGCATTCATCCATATTGTGGCAGCGGTGTATTATGCTACGCTGCTCCGTTGATCCTGAGACCTAAAACAATTTGCGAATAGAAACATCCAGGGCAATAAGGTTCAAATGAAGGCACCAAGGTCAGGTTGCATCTCTACCAGCGGGGTCATCATAACGCTGATCGCTTTACTAATCATCGGTGCCATTGGAGCAGCCCGTGGAGGTGTACTGTTCAACCCCGGTGCGCTGAATTCGCAGGCAGGGACACAGCCAGTAGGGGGCGTAGTATCGCACGCAGAGACCGGTGGGCGCTGTTCAGCCTGTCATACGGCAGTCTGGCAGAGAGATAAGATGTCTGACCGGTGCCTGATCTGCCACCAGGCATTGGTTAACGACCCTCAAGGTTTCCACAAGGTGATGGTGGCACAAAGCTGGAGCTGGGATTGCCATAACTGCCATACGGAACACAATGGCGCCCAGGCCTCTCTGACCATATCAGATTTGAGCCGCTTTCCGCACGACGCTAGTGGTTATTCGTTAATCGCACATCAAAAAAACCCTGCGGGTGTAGGGTTCACCTGCTCCGATTGCCACGGCAGCCAAATAGGAGAGTTGGACATAGCTATATGCATAGAGTGCCACCAACGTATAAATAGGCTGTATATGGACGATCACCTGGTAGCCTTTGGGAGAGAGTGCCTGGCATGCCACGATGGGTTAGACACTTATGGTAAGGGTTTTGACCACAACCAGCAAGCATTCCCACTCCAAGGAGAACATGCATCGGTGATTTGCAGCCAATGCCATGTAGGCGCTCGCAAGATCATCGATTTACAGAACACAGCCGTAGCTTGCTCCGCATGCCATGGCAATGATGACCCTCACCAGGCGCGCTTCGGTCAGGATTGCGGCCAATGTCACACACCCGGTGGCTGGGAAGAAGCAGCTTTCGACCATTCCCTGGCTGATTTTCAGCTTACAGGCACGCACCAGTCGGTTGCCTGTGACTCGTGCCACCTGAACGCCGTATTTCAAGGCACTCCACAAGATTGTTATTCTTGCCACATGGCAGACGACGATCACCAGGGGCGCTTCGGCCAGGATTGCGCCCAATGTCATTCACCCGATGGCTGGGAAGGAGCAGCTTTCGATCACTCCCTGGCTACTTTCCAGCTTACAGGCGCGCACCAGACGACCGCCTGTGACTCGTGCCACCTGAACGGCATATTTCAAGGCACTCCACAGGAATGCTCAGCCTGTCATGCCGACACTGCATTCCATCACGGACTCTTCGGAAATACCTGCGCCGAGTGCCACAACACGAACAGCTGGCTACCCGCTCTCTTCGAACTCAGCCATACCTTCCCCATAAACCACGGAGAAAGCGAGCTAAACACCTGCCGCACCTGCCATCCGGATAGCCTGGCAGTGTACACTTGCTATACCTGCCACGAACATTCACCTGATCGAATCGAAAGCAAGCACAGAGAAGAAGGGATATCCAGCTTTCAGGACTGCACCCGCTGCCATCCAACAGGGCACGAAGAAGAAGGTGGAGGAAGAGGCGGAGATGACGACTAGCGAGAATTACTCTATGCTAACTGTGGAATCGGCGATATTTTTATTCAGCCGGAATTATTCAAACCCCTGCTCTTGATAAGCAGGGGTAATTGCATCTTTCAGTTCCTGTAAAACAGCCAAGTGCTATTAGTCTTCAGCGGCTGGGGGGTCGTCAAGGGGAGTGTCAGCATCAGAAGGTACAGGTACAGGCTCCGGCGGCAGGCTTCCCAGCTCGACTTTCTCTTCCATGGTGATCTGCCCACGCAGGAAGGCGCCCTCTTCGGTGGCAAAAGCTGCCGTTACAACGTCACCCCAAACACGTCCGGTAGCGCGTATCTCAATTTTCTCAGCAGTGATATTTCCGCGCACTGCACCAGCGATAACCACGGTGTTCGCCTGAATGGTCTCGCTGGTAACTCTTCCTGTCTCGCCGACCACCAGCAGTCCTCGCAGATTGATGTCGCCTTCGAAGGTGCCCTCGATACGCAGACCTCCACTGCCGCTCAATCTTCCCTTCCATGCAATCCCCGTCCCCAGGACCGATGTTACCCTTTCGGTTGGAGCCGGTTGAGCTGTCAGAGAGGCGGTATCACTGCGCCTGCGGAACATAAATACTCCTACGGGTACTCAAGACAATATTGATAGGCAGGCACTCACCATCATTGATGTACGGTTTTCAGTCATCGATCGGCTCAGGAATGCCCAGGATATTATAGCCCGAATCGACGTAAAGCACCTCACCGGTGGTCTTGGCTGATAAGTCAGAGCACAGGAATACAGCTGCCCCGCCGACATCTTCGATGGTCACATTCTGATGCAGAGGAGCAACCTCGGCAAAGCGCCGGTACATGGTCTTGAAGCCTGAGACCCCAGCCGCCGCCAGGGTGCGGATCGGCCCCGCCGAGACGGCGTTGACACGCACATTCTGCTTGCCTAAATCGTATGCCAGGTAGCGCACGGAGGCTTCCAGTGCTGCTTTAGCAACCCCCATGACATTGTAATGCGGCGAGACCTTCTCCGAGCCGTAATAGGTGAGAGTGAGCAGCGCGCCGCCTGGGCGCAGGATGGGTTGGAATGCCTTGGCCAAGGCTGTGAAAGAATACACGCTGATATCCATCGCCAGATGGAAACCGGCGCGGCTGGTGTTGTAGTAGGGTCCGGTCAGCTCATCCCGGTTGGCGAATCCGATGGCGTGCACCAGGATATCGACCGAACCGAAGGTCTGAGCCGCTTTATCAGCCACACGCTGGATCTGGTCGTCATGCTGGACATCGCACTCCTCAACGAATGTACAGCCGATCTGTTCCGCCAATGGGCGCACGCGCCGCTCCAGGACTTCACCAGCATAACTGATGCCCAACGTGGCACCATTTTCATGGAATGCCTTGATAATGCCCCAGGCAATCGAGCGCTCGTTCGCCAAACCGAACACCAGGGCGTTCTTGCCTTGCAGTAAGTTCATCACTACCTCCTCATTTGGCTTGAATAGTTCTCGCTTACCGGTCTTACCGGTGGACCCCGGTCAGAAAGCGCCAGGGCATGCTTTTCCAAGGCTCCGGCACATTATTTAAACCCACACGGGGTGATTTGGTGACGGCAGTATCTGGAATCGGTTCTCCTCGTTCGATAAAGATCTGCGCATCTGGATCGCAGATGTCGTGACCGTTCAGGCTGCCATCGATACCGAATGCGTGGCACAGCTTGGCAGGCCCATCCGTCCAGCGCTTGGGTGGCTGCGGTTTTCGCCTTCCGGCGATGAGGTCAAGGCCTTCTAGCGGGTATACAGCACGGATCAGCACCGCAGCAGGATAGCCTGTCTCTTCAGTAACGAAATTGAGCATCCAGTGCATCCCGTACGTGAAATAGACATAAGCGTGTCCGGGAGGCCCGTACATCACCCTCGTCCGTGGTGTCTGACCGGCACGGGCATGGCAGCCCTGATCCTCCTCACCTCGATAAGCTTCTGCTTCAACGATCACCCCGGATATCCGCCGCCTCGAATCGATCCTAACCAACCGCATACCCAGCAGTTCCCGCGCCACCTGCAAGGTCTCACGGTTGAAAAAATCTCTTCCCATGCGACTGGATTCAAACATGTGGATATTGTACGACGGGAATAATAATAAGAGAATAGAGAAATGGAGAACAGGAAGCAGGGTTCTGTTGGATTACGGGGACTTACGGTCGGCTGCAGAACTTCTCAATCCGCAGCCGACATTCAGTGGATACCTCCAGCGGGTTGGTGTGGCGATAGGTGTGCGCACGACGTCAGCGTGATTTGACCGACTATCAAAAGGGAGGCTCGACCCCTTATTCGTTGAGTGGACGAGTGGGAATTTCCCGGCTGAAGCGGATATCGCGCTCCAGAGTCAGGCGCAGCCCCTCCGGCAGCGAGATGCGGGGTTGGTAGCCCAGCTTTTCCCGAGCCAGCGTCAAATCCGCCCGCATTCTTGACACTCCAGGGTCGGTGTGGGGGTTGCTGACCACCTCAGACTTGCTGCGGGTTATCATCAGCACCTGGCGTACCAGCTCGCGGACACCAGTCTCCGTACCGCTGCCCACATTCAACGCCGCATGGTTGAGCCCGGGGGCTGTTGCCGCTGCGACCATGCAGCGCACGACATCTGCCACGAAAACGTAATCACGGGTTTGAACGCCTTCACCATGCACAACCAGTGTCCCGCCGCGCACAGCCTGGCGGATGAAGAAAGGGATAACCGGTGGATGTGAGACGGGTAAGTTCTGCCCGGGGCCATAGGCGTTGAAAACTCGCAAGCTTACCGTCTCGATACCCCACAAGTCGCCTATCGTTCGCACGTAATATTCAGCCGCCAGCTTTGAAACCGCGTAAGGAGAGCGAGGGTTTGGCGGAGCGCCTTCGCGCAGCGGCTGTTCTCCCTGGTCGCCGTAAACCGCGCCAGATGAGATAAATACAACCCTGCGCACACCGACATCGCGCATGGCTTCCATAAGGCTGACTGTGCCGCCAACGTTTACGGCGTTATATTCGCGTGGATAAAGCACCGATTCGGGCACAGACACGCGCGCCGCCAGGTGATAGACACAGTCCACGTCCTGGAGCAGAGTCCATAGCTTGGGCCGGTCATCCACGTCCCCCCGGGTAAAGAGCACATCCGGGGATAACGCCTGCGGGTTTCCTGTAGAGAGATCATCGAGCCCACGCACCTGGTGTCCTTCTCGCGCCAGACTGTTCGCGAGCGCTGATCCCAGGAAGCCGGCGGCGCCGGTAATTAGAAAATTCATCGTGTGCGGTTACCCAATAACGGTAGTTCAAAGACAGTTCGCCAAAAGATATTTATCTAATGCTGGTTTGGTTTCCGGCGAATTACTTATGCAAACCGCCGACCAGATTGAGACAGTAATTAAAGACATTTGCGGCGGTTTGCCAAAATACCACCTTGCTGGTCTTTAGAGATGGCTGATGAGATTATAGCACGAGAGCGAAATTCTAAGACAGCCTTAATCCCAGGCGATTGACACCCGATTTGCAAGGCATTATGATCTTCGTTATGATGCGCGGGGTCAACCCCATAAAAAGGTTCCTCAAGCTCGCTACCCTGCTGGCAGTAGCCATCTTGCTGCTTGGCACCAGCGCTATCCCGCCTGGAGACCGGATCGAACGAGTGCGGGCATATACACGGGACATCGAGTTCGATTATATCGCCTGGACATTTAATGCCCTGGGGGTCAAGCTCAGCCAGGTCGCCCTGCAAAGCAACAGCTATCTGCCCAACCAGCAAGGGCTTGAGATCGTCCTGGAATACATCGACCTGATCGCTCAGATTCAAAGAGGCGAAGCCCAACTGAACAACATTTACGCTGACCCGAACGTGAGCGACCCGGCAGATGCATCTGCAGACCTGCGCTCAGAACTGGGTGAGCTTTACCGGAGGCGGGAGGCTCTCTCTCCTGTCGCTGAGTCCATACTTCAGGACCAGATCTCACAAGTTGTTGCCGATCTTGGGCTGAGCGCGGCAGGCCAGCCCGTGCCGCCAGTGCTTTTCCACAGCACGCCCTTGCCCCCGGCTTTGATCATTTCGCCCCGCGATGTCATCCGCCAGGAAGCGAATATATCCCTCACCCCCGAACTTTCCCTCGAACAGCGCGTAGCACTCGAGGAAGCAGTGGACGATGGTCTGGATGTATCCTCACTTATTGTCGGAATTGGCGGAGTCGGGCTGTACCCTACCATGGTGATGCAGACTAGCGATCTCAACTGGCTTAGCGAGGTGGTAGCGCACGAATGGGTGCATAATTTCCTAACCCTGCGCCCGCTGGGGTTGAATTACCTGACCAGCCCAGAGCTGCGCACGATGAACGAGACGGCGGCATCTATCGCCGGCATTGAGATCGGGAGAGCGCTGGTGGAACGGTTCTATCCGCAGCTGGTGCCTCCGCCGGCACCCCAACCTCCTCCTGCAGATGAAAATCGAACACCTGCCGAACCACCGCCCTTCGACTTCCGGGCTGAGATGCGCGAAACGCGGGTCACGGTCGACCAACTGCTGGTGGAGGGCGAAGTCGAAGAAGCCGAGGCTTATATGGAGCTGCGGCGGGCTTACTTATGGGAAAATGGCTACCGCATCCGCAAGCTGAACCAGGCCTATTTTGCCTTCTACGGTGCCTATGCAGACCAGCCCGGCGGCGCAGCCGGCGAGGACCCGGTGGGAGAGGCCGTGCGCCAACTACGAGCCAACAGCCCGTCTCTGGCAGCATTTCTAAAAACCATCTCGTGGATGTCGTCCTTCGAGCAGCTTCAGCGGGCTGTGGAAACCATCCACGATGATAGTGCCTGAGCACCTCGCACATAACTGGTAAAATTAGTGCCATTCTTTAGATATCATGGAGTCTTTATGAGAAGAATCTTTCCAATCTTGGTGTTTGCCAGCTTGCTTTTGTCAGCCTGCCAGGCATCTACCCCCCAGGCAACTGTACAGCCAAGCGCAACTCCCGAACCAACAACGGCTGCGACGACGGCCACGAAAGCAGCCACCCACACCCCGGTGAGTGAAGCCACCGCATCCAGCCTGGAATTGACCGCTGGCAGCAGTCCAGGCTGCACAGTGCAGAGCCCATTCCCTACCCCAGGACCCACCGAGCAGGCGCTGCTCCCACCCACTGGGGTAAATGACTGGGTGGCTGGCAGCGAAAGCGCACAGATCACCTTCACCGAATACAGCGATTTCCAGTGACCATACTGTGCATCACTTGCGCCCGTGTTGGCGCAAATCCATAATGAGTACCCACAGGATGTACGTCTGGTTTACCGCCACTTCCCGCTGATCAGCATTCACGACAAAGCCGCCCTGGCATCGCAAGCCTCCGAAGCCGCCGGTAGACAGGACCAGTTCTGGCCCATGCACGACCTTCTGTTCGAGCGCCAATCCGAATGGGTCGAGCTGACAGTGGACCAGTTCCAGGACTGGCTGGTTGAGCGCGCCGGAGAGCTGGGCATGGAATCCGATCAATTCACCACGGACATGGTCAGCCAGGACATCTCCGAGTTCGTCAAGGGCACCTGGGACCGGGGTGTGGAGATCAATATCCCAGGCACTCCTTTCCTGGTGGTTGACGGGCGGGCGTGGCCTAAAGAACTACCCTTATCTTATGAGTATATCAAGGCGATCATCGAACTGAAGCTGCTGGAAAAACGCCAGTACACTGCCTGCCCCCCGGTGACCATCGACACATCGCGGCAGTACATCGCCACCATCACGACAGAGGCAGGCGAGATCGTCATCGAGCTGTTCCCTGACAAGGCACCGATTGCAGTAAACAGCTTTGTCTTCCTGGCGGAAAACGGGTGGTACGACAGCGTGACCTTTCACCGTGTGATTGAGGATTACGTTGCCCAGGCAGGTGATCCCAGCGGCACCGGATTCGGCGGTCCTGGTTATGCTTTCGTCAACGAAACTACCGACCTCAAGTTCGACGGACCCGGTCTGGTTGCAATGGCGAATTCTGGTCCGAATACCAACGGCAGCCAGTTCTTTATCACCTATACCGAAACCCCTCAATTGGATGGGGGCTACACGATCTTCGGACAAGTGATCTCAGGGATGGAGTTTGTGGAGGGTCTGACGCCGCGTGACCCGGCAAAAAATCCTAATCAAGCTCCAGGTGACATAATCTTGAGCATCTCAATTGAAGAGAACTAGCTGCCCGGTATGATCCCATGCAGATAGACATGCTGCCCAGCCAGGTCGAAGCTCAGGGCAGACCAAATACGGGACCAACTGACTGGTACTCAGTAATCCAGTTTGGACTGAGCACCCTGGCAGTGCTGATTCTATGGGGAATGGCGTTATCCGCGCTGCTGGTCGGGATCAGTGAACGCCTGGGCGGCACGATGCCAGTTGCCAACGACTTGCAGATCTTCATGATCGCTGCGGGAATGGCATTCTGCGGTGTGCTGCTGCTGCCCTCTGCCTGGTATTCGCTGGCCCGGATAATCGGCCGACCGGTGGAAAAAACGCCTGGGTTTTTCTACCGGCTGCGCCCCCCTCTGCTGATCCTGGCGTATCCGGTGCTGGTTAGCCTGGGGTATTGGATCACGCGATCTGAAACCGGGGCCTGGCTGCTGCCACCTATTCACGTGCTGGCGATCAGCCTGCCCCTGCTGTGGCTGGCATACCTGGGCGTGCGTGGTTTACCAACTGGCTCGCCTCAACGCGCGACGGGCGTTTTCGCCAGCGGGCTGGCGGTGGCACCCCCATTAATCTTGCTTGCAGAAGGGATCGCAATCCTGGCCGGGCTGGGGGCTTTTATCGCCGTGGTTTCCATGCGCCCGGAGCTGGCAGAGTCGCTCACATCCCTTGCAGAACGGTTGATGGCGGCTGCTCCTGCACCTGAAATCGCTCTACGCATCCTGCAGCCAATCCTACGCAGCCCGGCTGTAATCATCACCGCCCTGCTGTTTGGGGCAATCATCGTGCCTTTGATTGAAGAGATGATTAAACCCCTGGGCGTCTGGCTGCTGGCCGGCAGGGAGTTGACTCCGGCAGAAGGGTTCACAGCCGGTGTGCTGAGCGGCACCGGATTCGCCCTGGTCGAGAGCCTGTTCATGGTCAACAGCGGGCAGGATTGGGCTGTGCTGGCTTTTGTCCGCATCAGCACAGGTGTTATGCATATCCTCACCACAGGGCTGGTAGGGTGGGCGCTGGTCAAAGCCTGGGCAAAACCAGGCACATTTAGCGGTTACGTCCGCTTGGGGGCAGTTTACCTGCTGGCTGTGTTGCTGCACGGGCTGTGGAACGGGATGGCAATTAGCAGCGCATTCGCAAATATGATCGAAGAGCCGTTAGGCAGCGGATTATTCGTGACGGCCGGCCAGGTTGCTCCATATCTCCTGGGTACGCTGGCTGCTGGGACGTTCCTTGCACTTTTATCGATGAACCGGGCGCTTGTGCGGCGGCAGGCTGTACAGGCAGAAGATGTATAGTATAATCCCGACTCTATTTATCCAAAGGGGTACAGGTAACTATCAATATGGAACTGTTTTCTAACTTTATCGACCTGGTGATCCATCTGGACAAGCACCTGACCGTGATCATCCAGAATTACGGGGTATGGACCTACCTGCTCTTGTTTGCGATCATATTTTTAGAGACCGGAGTGGTGATCACCCCTTTCCTGCCGGGAGACTCACTGCTCTTTGCGGCAGGCACGATGGCCGGGCTGGGTGCGCTGAATGTCTGGGTGCTCTTTTTTACGCTTAGCTTCGCAGCCATCCTGGGTGATTCAGTCAACTATTGGATCGGGCACAAAATAGGCCCGCGGGCTTTCAGCGGCAATGTCCGCTTTCTCAAGAAAGAATACATCGACCGCACACACGAATTCTACGAGAAGCACGGCGGCAAGACGATCATACTGGCTCGTTTTGTGCCGATTGTACGCACCTTTGCCCCCTTTGTGGCAGGTGTCGGGGCGATGTCCTATGGTCGCTTCATCACCTACAATGTGATCGGCGGGATCGCCTGGGTGGGTTTATTTACCTCTCTGGGCTATTTCTTCGGCAACCTGCCCTTCGTGCAGAACAATTTCTCCTTCGTTGTGCTGGCGATCATTGTCATCTCTGTTCTGCCGGGTGTATACGAGTTCCTGAAGGTACGTTATGGTCCACCGACCAAAGTAGAATCCACCCTGGACGTGCAAGAATAATTTATTAAAGTCACGCAGTTCTGGGGAAAGTGGGGGCAGATATTTGGCGACTAGATCGTCAAATATCTGCCCCAAAGTTTTCTGTCAAGGCACCAGCCTTAAAACCCCCTGTGCGCTGGCTTCGATCTGAGCGCGATCCCACAGCATCGGGTGATATTGGATCTGCCGCCACAGGTCGGCCATATCGATATAGTTGCGGTGGTAGGCGTGCCCAGACTGCCCGGTAGGGTGGATAGACAATGATGCGGCAAGGTCACTCAAATCCACAATCATACGCTGTGAGGGGATGCTCTTCACCTGGTATGGCTCCGCAGCATCCCAGCCGGTGGCGTTTACGATCTCCGATCCGCCGGAGGTACGGAATGGGCCACGGTTGAACAGGGCTTCAATCGGGGTTACTCCTGACTGACCCAGGCTCTGGTTGGCAAAGGTCACCGTATGCAGGTCACCCCAATTCCAGCGCTCCGGGTTCTTACCCTGGGCGCTTTCCAATTCCGCTACTGCTGATGTAAATGCGCTGGCAAATATCTGGTCCCGGTTCTCTACCTTCGGGGTCGTCCTGTCATCCCACCAGGCGCTGTCTGGTTGGGATACCAGATTGCGCATCACTTCGAACCAGCGACCGCCTCCTCCGGGCCAGAAATCTTCTGGCAGGTCATCGTGGAAGGTCTGTGCCAGAAGCTGTTGCCAGAAGACATTATACAGCGTGCTGGCAACCGAATCCATGTGATCCTGGAAATCCCAGGAGCGCAGCAGGGTACGTGCATCCTCCAGGTTTGTGTCGCTCAATGGCACCTGGAGCAGGACAGGAACCAGGGTCTCAGCGCTCAGGTTGGCGTTATCACCGTGCATCTTCTGGAAGTATTCTGCGCCGATCAGGCCCGGAGCATCTTCGATCAGCTCTACGATCCGGCGGGCGCGGTAGCCATGTGCCCAATAGTACGAGATCGAGTATGGGTAATCCGGACCAACCACGGCATTGTTGGCAGTCGCGATATACCCTTCAGGCGGGTTGAAAGAATAGGGCAGTTCTTCGAAGGGAATATAGCCCTGCCACTCGTTATCGTCCGTCCATCCGGGCACCGGCAGGCGCCCGTCATGCCCCGGATTGCGCATTGGGATCCAGCCGGGGGTCTGGTAGCCGATATTGCCGTCTACATCGGCATAAACCGTGTTCTGGGATGGTACAACAAAGTCGCGCACCGCCTGGCGGAACTCTTCCCAGTTCTGGGCTCTGTTGTAGCCCAGAACCGCCCCGATCAACCGGTTAGGCTCCAACGCGGTCCAGCGCATGGCAATCGCGTATTGTTCTGGCAATTCAATGCCGGCTTCCAGACCAAACTCCTCCAGCGGACCGTAAACATCAGTGATCAGTGGCCCGTGGCGGGTACGGCGCACGACCAGCTCGACCGGCTCTCCTCCGGAGACTTCGATCACCTCAGTGGTTACTTCCATGTCCACCCACTGCCCGTTGTACTCATACTGGTCTGGGTTATTGGGGTTGACCTTCTCAATATAGAGGTCGATGACATCCGGCCCGACATTGGTGAAGCCCCAAGCAATCCGGTCGTTATGACCGACGATCACACCAGGCACCCCAGCAAAAGAAAAACCGGTCACTGCGAAGGGGCATTCTGGGCTCTTCTCCACGCAATGCAAACCGACCTCGTACCAGATTGACGGCATCTGCACGCCAAGGTGCAAGTCGTCAGCCAGGAGAGGCATTCCGCTGGCAGTGCGCTGACCGGAGACCACCCAATTGTTCGAGCCTACTGATTCCCGCAAAGCGGAAGAGACAGCACCGCGGGCACTATCCAGGCGCTCAACACGCTCTGCCAGGGAATCCAATGCCGGGGTGACACCCACCAGCCATACAAGATCATTGGCCACAAATGGGTGACCAGCGATCGTAAAGCCGGGCACGATCACGGGGTGGTCGGCAGGGTAAGGCGGGGTAATCTCAGCGATTTGCTGCGGGGAGAGGAATCCCATCATGCGGGCAACATCAATCTCTGCCCCCATCTGGCTCTCGCCCAGATCCCATGCCATCACCTTGGCCCAGGTCAAGGAGTGGTAAGGCTGCCAGGCTTCCGGTACATAACCTGAATTTAGCAGTTTCAGGATAGCATATTCCAGGCTGAGAGCACTGCCCTGATGATCTGCCCTATATGCATTCACACCGTCAGCGTAGGCCTGCAGGATCGCCTGCTCATCAGGGGTCATAGCGGCAACCTCTTGCTGTGCGATTCCAACCCATCCCAGGGTGCGCAAGAATCGATCGGTCTCTAACTGGGATTCCCCAAACATTTCAGATAAGCGTCCTGAGCCAATGTGGCGCCAAAAATCCATCTGCCAGAAACGATCCTGAGCGTGCACATAGCCCTGGGAGAAGAAAAGATCGTGGGATGTACTTGCGTAGATGTGCGGGATGCCGTGCTGGTCGCGGTAGATATCAACCGGACCATCCAGCCCTGCCATCTGTATCTCCCCGCTGACCTGGGGGAATGAACGGCGAACCGCAAAAATGCCCAGAACGGTCCCCAGGATCACCAGCAGCAGAATAATGCCAAGCAAACCGATTAATATTTTCCTCAGCATTGGGACCTCCATTGAATGCGAATTGGAAGATTTAGATCGTGCCTTTCGCGAAATCCCCACCACTTACAGGATTATATATATTTTGTTTTTAACGACTGGCAATACTGCATGCCCGGTCAGGATAGATCATCGCCAACCGCCACGACCATAGCAATGGCATGTGTGCCGGTATGGCTCAGGCTGAGCGACCAGCGCTTTAACTGCAGGTCGTCCGCCAGCTGGTGTGCTGCACCGTGAAGCTGCAGCAGCGGCTGGCGAGCAGGACCGCGCAAAACTTCGACCTCACGCCAGTTCACCGCCCCGATGCCGGTGCCCAAAGCCTTTGCTACAGCCTCCTTCGCTGCGAATCGGGCTGCCAATGAGGCTGTATTTTGCCCCACCTCATCAAGCTCTCGGCCCGTGAAGATGCGCTCCAAGAAACGCTTGCCATACCTGTCAATGGCTGCCTGCAAGCGTTGTATTTCTACCAGGTCAACTCCTGTGGACAGCGGCATGGATAATCGCTACCTCAATTATGGACTGATAATAAGTGATGCGATCTGGCTGTATGAATGACCGGTTTGGCATAACTGAGCTACCACGTTCCTACGGGCCCGCCATGCCGATCGCAAGGCGTTCAGGGTGCAGGTAAGTACGGGCGGTCTCCAGCACCTGCTCTGCGGTCACCGAGCGCACCAGGTCCGGGTAGCGCAGGTAATAATCCATTCCCAGATCATAACGCTCCAGGTTAATCAAGGCGCCAGCAACACCACCGTTCGATTCGAGGGTCAGAGGCAGGCGGCCGATGAAATTCGCCTGGCTGTCCGAAAGCTCATCGCTCTCGACCAGTTCGCTGGTGAAACGAGTCACCTCCTGCTTAATTAGTTTGATGGTCTGCTCCACTGTTGCCGGATCGACGCCAGCCAGCATCGTCCATGGACCGGGTCCCAGACCACCCGCCAGGCTGCTGTATGCATAATAGGCGAGACCGGCCTTCTCCCGCACTGCATCACCTATGCGCCCCATCATGCCAAACTGGCCCAGCACACTGTTGCCCAGAATGGCCGCGAAAAAATCGGGTGAGAAGCGCGAGGGCCCGACTGCGCCCATTACAACATCAACCTGCGACTTGCCTGGGATCGTTACTCGTTCAGTTGCCGTCTGGGTGACCGGTGTTGTGGGGGGCAGCTCGAAGGGTGCAGGCTGTTCCTGGTTTTCCCAATCTGCGAAGACCTCTTCAACCTGGTTCACGGTTTCCTGTGGGTCGACCCCCCCAACCACGGTGATCACCATGCCAGCAGGGCCAAAATGCCGGCGATGGAAATCGATCATATCCTGGCGGGTGATGGCCTGCACCGTCTCCGGATAGCCCTCTTCCGGCAAGCGGTAAGGGTGATTGGCATAGGCGAGCGAGTCAAATGCCTGTGCTGCCATCTCTCCTGTATCCTGGGCACGGATCGCCAGGCGGGTCATGATCTGGGTGCGCAGCCGTTCCACCTGCTGCTCCGGGAAGGAAGGCTGGCGGAGGGCTTCTGAAAGCAATTGCAGCAGCAGTTTTAAGTCCTCTGACAATGCTTTACTGCCAAAACCGGTCGAATGCGTGCTGCCCTCGATGCTGAGGTTGGCACCTGCTGACTCCAGGGCTTCATAAATCTCTTGAAAACTGCGTTTCTGTGTGCCGCGCATCAGCGCCGAAGCCGTGAAATCCGCCAGACCCAGCTTCTCCACCGGGTCGAACAGGCTGCCGCACATCAGGTAGCCGCTCACGACAACAGATGGGCTGTTGAAATTGGAGCGTGCCAGCACGACAATGCCGTTTGCAAGCTGGGTGCGAGTGATATTGCCAGGACCGGGAAGCGAGTCAGAGCCAGAATATGCAGTCATTCGCTACCTCCCTGTGAGGAATTGATGCCGTTCCCGGTCGGTAGATACACACCCGTAATCCTGTTCTGCGGGCGCAGGTACTCCTGGGCCACCCGCTGGACATCCTTGGGTGTGACGGCCGCCAGCCTGTCCAGGTAGGTCTGGAACCAATCATAATCGTCGAACATCTCCGAGAAACCCAGCCAGAACGCCTGGTTGCTGATGCTTTCGCTGCCGTAGGCAAACATGGCACGCGCCTGTTTGACTGCCCGGGCGAGCTCATCTGCCGGAGGCGGCGCTTCCTGCAGGCGTTGGATTTCGCTGATCAGGACTGGCAGCACCTCATCTACTTGCCTGTCCGGGCGCAGGATGATCGTGAAGGTATGCAAGAAGGGGTCGATGGTAGCCTGCAAGCCGCCGTAGACGCTCACCACCAGCTCGCCTTCAACCAGGGCGCGGTAGAGGCGGGAGGTTTTGTTCGATATACCGCCGCCAAACATATTCAAATTACTCGGTCCGGTCAGCAGGCTGTCCAATACAGTCAGCGGGAAGAAATCGGGGTGTGCACCAGCCGGCGTGTGGTGGGTTACTTGAATGTAGGTGGTTTCACCTTGCCCTTCCACTGTGATGCGTCGCTCGCCTGCCTGGGGTGGTTCGGTCCTGGCACGCGATTGGATTTCAGGACCTGTAGGGATGATCCCGTACAGCTCCTCGATGCGCTCCAGCATCTCACGCGTGTCAAAATCTCCTGCCACTGCCAATACGGCGTTATTGGGCACGTAATAGGTGCGGTAGTGCTGGTACAGGTCCTCGCGCCGGATCGTCTGCAGATCGGACAAGTCACCAATGATCTCATGGTGGTAAGAATGCACGCGGAACGCCGAGGCTTGCAGCTCTTCTCCTAAGCGGAAGAGCGGTTGGTCCTCATTACCCTGGCGTTCTGAGATGATCACCGTGCGTTCAGACTCTACTTCACCGGGATCAATCGTACAGTTGACCATACGGTCGGCTTCCAGACGCAAAGCCAGGTCGATCTTATCTGCCGGCATGGTCTCGAAATATGTCGTCCAATCCAGATAGGTGAAGGCATTCCAATAACCGCCGTCCCGAGATATGGCTTTGTCCAACACGGTGTTGGGAAATTGTGGAGTGCCCTTGAAAAGCATGTGCTCGACCCAATGTGAGATGCCGGTCGTACCAGCAGACTCATTACGCGATCCAACCCGGTACCACATCCAATGGCTGATGATCGGCGCACTGTGGATTTCTTTCAGCATCACCAGCAAGCCGTTGGATAGGCGCAGTTTTGTCACCAATTGATCCGAAATAGTTTGATACTCCATTTGTCCCGACAAGTAAACGATCCCTCCGAAAAAGATTAGAGTTAGTACTTACGCGGTTCAGGTGAGATTGGCCACCCTCCCACCAACTGCGTAACTTCTAAGTATATTATTCTTCAAAAATCCAACCGCAAAGCCAGCCGGTCCAGGAACCGCACAGTGCTGTTTCCTGCCACGAATCTGGCAGCGGCGTGAGCAGCTGGTTATATGGCGCGACCACATTCCTCAGACCGATGAACGGTTCGTGCAGCTCGGTCTGGTTGAGCGGGATGTCCACCGGCACTATCAGATCCACCGGCACTGTGAGCTCTACCGGGATGGTCTGGCTGACCGGGACGGTCATATCCAGGCGGATATTGAGCTGAGTGCCCTCTTTGAGGACTAGGTCCAGCGGTACGGCTGCACCGTTCAGGTAGATCGTGGCGTTTTTCACCGGTGTGTTCTGGGTCAAGACTACCTGAGTATCCTGGCGCAGGGGCAGATCGAAAACCACCGGCATCTGATCGCTGACCTGAATTGTATCCTGTACCCGGATAGTGGAAACGATATGGGCCTCATCCATCCGGATGAAGTTTTTATACAACCCGCTGATAAGCTGCTGGTCTACCAGTGCCTTGAGGGAGAAGATCTCACGCCCCAACAGCACCAGAATGGCAATCAGAAAGATGTTGATGCTGAGTGAGATCAGACTGGCTACCGTCCAGAAGGCAGGGCCCAGCTTGCCCTGCCAGAGCCAGCGTGGTGGCTCCTCTAAAGGTCTATCGTCATCTACTACATCACCGGCAGTCTGCAGGCTGCCATAGTCAGCTGCCATGTGATCATCTTGAGAGTTATCCATTGCCTAACTCCTTTTGCGGTCGAAGGCGGCAGGCAGATGTACCGCTATACCAAGACCACTGTTTTCCAATGCCGCTACCCGGCTCACCAATTGCAGCAAACCACCCTGAATATAGCACAGAGAAAGGATTTATGAAAGCAAAACAGGTAATTAATCCTGAACTTCTCCCTGCACAACGGTACTTGCCGATTCAATTATGCCCTACTATAATGATAGAAGCTGCGAAGGTAATCAGGGAAATATGGGCTTGAGGAAATCGCTGAAGTCAATCTATCGTATACGCAGAGGAAGGCAAAATTGAGCAACGAAAACCAAAACCAACAAGCTGTCATCGTTATTGGGGCCGGTCCGGCAGGATTGTTCTCTGCGCGCGAGCTGGCAAACGCCGGGCTGCGCGTGGCGGTGCTGAACCGAGATATCAAGCCGGGGGGGTTGGCAGAATATGGAATCTACCCATCCAAACATAAAATGAAGGAAGGTCTGCGCAGGCAGTTCCGCCAGATCATGCAGCTCCCCAACCTGGAGTATTTCGGCAACATAACGGTCGGAGAGAGCGGTGACCTGACTCTAGCGGACCTGAAAGCCATGGGCTTCAGGGCGGTCATGGTCACTGCCGGAGCGCAGGGCACAAAATGGCTGGGGCTGCCGGGTGAGGATATTCCCAAGGGTGTCTACCATGCCAAGGATATTGTTTACCATTACAACCGTCTGCCTCCCTACAGCGAGAGGCCTTATTACATCGGGCGCCGGGTGGCGCTGGTAGGCGTAGGCAACGTCATGCTGGATATCGCCCGCTGGCTGATCCGCACGGTCAAAGTGGATGCGGTGACTGCTGTGGCGCGCCGCGGCCCGGCGGAGGTCAAATTCGACAAGAAGGAAATGGAATATGTGATCGCCAACTTGGACCTGCAGGCGCTGGATGAGGAGCTGAGGCGATGCACCCCGGTGATGGAAGCGGTCGGTCAGGATGTGGATGAGGCGCGCGCGTACATCCACTCGGCGCTGCCCAAGGCGCAGGAACCGCTCTCACAGACGCGCTTCTACTTGAAGTTTCTGTCCTCCCCCACCCAGATCCTGGACGACGGGACCGGGAAGGTCAGCGGGCTGGAGTACGAAGAGACGAAACTGGTGCTCGCCAATGGAGATACCAAGGCGCGCGGTACAGGCGTCCGGTTCATCATGGACGTGGATACGGTCATCTTCGCCATCGGTGACCGGGTGGACGACCAGTTCGGTCTGCCGGTGCAGTGGAACGAATTCGTGAAGAACCCCAACCCGTCTTATCCGGTGGATGACATCTCGTTCGAAGCATACGACCAGGAGGCGGGTGTACCGCTCTCCGGGATATTCGTTGCCGGCTGGTCTCGCGAAGCCAGCAGCGGGCTGGTGGGGATAGCGCGCAAAGACGGCGAGCGGGGGGCTCGGGCGCTATTGCAGTACCTGGAGACTCTGCCGCCTGCCGCCAATGCCGATGAGACGTTTGCAGAGCTGCGGGCACGCCTGAGCCAGCTCGGCAAGCCGGTGATATCCAAGGATGATATCCTGAAGCTGGAAGCTGCGGAGCAAGCAGAGGCCGAACAGCAGGGGCTGGAGGAGTTCAAGTTCGCCAGCAACGCGGAGATGCTTGCGGCGATGGGTCTGGAGGTAGCGCAGGGTGCCTGATAGTGAGCAGGTGATTGACAACTGCCGACCGCGGACCGCAGCGACTCTACGATGAACTGTGTAAAGTGGAGCTTTGAGATCGAGGCTCCATTTTGTTTATATAATGGAAGGGTCCCGCAAGAACCCTTAAGCAAACCATAACCACTGTGGGACCATCTGGTGTGGTTATAATGAGCTTGCTGACATTGAACGATCACCGATAGAAAAACAATCAGCGGGTTGTGAAAGAACCCTCTTGTGCAGCTTCCTCTCAGCCCCAACCGATGTTCGAGAGATGACAATTGCTTAACCGCATCATCATCACCCTCATCCTTCTGGCAGTGCCAACCGTCTGTCTTGCTGGCAGCCAGACGGCTCCCCCATACCGCGTTTTCCTGCCTGCCATTCAGACCGGTAGCCAGCAATCTGCGCTAGTAATAACGGATGTAAGCGACAACCGGGCAGGCTACCCGGGCAGCCAGGTGCCCAGATACGAGAAGCTCGAGATCACGTTCCAGGTACAGAATTCGGTCGCCGGCAACTACCAGCTGCCATACGACCCCAACCCTCCCGCCGGTATCGACCCATCCTACCCAATGCACAGCGGCATCACAGTCGATGCTCTTTTCCTGCCCCCCGGAGAGACGGACTGGGGAAAAGCCATTCGCCAGCCGGCATTCTACTACCAGTACTTCGATGACCAGGTCAAAATGAGCTGGGATGGCTACAACCACGAGTGGCATCATCCCACGGAGAGCTTCGCCTGGAAAGCGCGCTTCTCACCGCACCTGACCGGAAGCTGGCAGTACAGGCTCGCCGCCCAAGACGGCAGCGGCAGCACCACTTCCGCTCCGCTTTCTTTCAGCGTGATCGCCTCAGAACACCCTGGCTTTTTACAGGTCAGTGGTGCTGACCCGCGCTATTTTGAATTCGATAGCGGCGCGCCGTTCCACGCCCTAGGGTTTCAGGGTGCAGGATCGTTCGATGATCCTGCACTGGCAAATGAGCCGCACTACCAGACCTACGCCCAAAACGGTATCAACTTGATCCGCATCTGGATCAGCGGGATGTATGGAACAGCCTGGCTGGAATGGCTGGGCGGCAGGAACCAGTACGATGGCTATCTGCCTCGGGCCGGTACAGAGGCTTTTCACGACCCCGTCCGGGATATTGACAGCCTGGCGATGGTGCTGGATTACGAGACCGGCGGCGATACAGGCTGGTACGATGCCTGCCGCTTCCAGTTCTGGAACGATCCGGAGGCGGTAAAACAGAACACGAACTACCGCCTGCAGATCACCTACTGGGGTGAAGGCATCAGCGGGCCTCGCAGCCCAAGCCACCCGAATTACGGACTGGTGGGCAAGATCGGTGGTGGCTGGGAGGTTGACTGCTACGAGCCCGGCAGTAGCAATGTCATCACCGGCTACGGCGGCAGCACCTCGGATTGGGCTGCCCTGGAGGGCACCTGGAACTCGGGCAGCAACAACTTCCTGCCGCGCATCTATCTCGGTCTTGAGAATGTGGTCCAGGGCAAAGCTTACGTTCGTTCGATATCGCTCCGTGAAGAGTTGGGCAATGGTCAGCTGGGTCCGGAAATCATCAACGAGCCATCCATGCAGTACGAACTGTACTTTCCCGAGCAGAGCGCTTATGCGCTGGATAAAATCGTCCGGCTTGCCGAGGATTATGGAGTCTATCTCAAGCTGGTGACCATGGAAAAGAACGACTTGATCTATTACAAGCTGGATGACGACGGCAGCTTTGTGATCAGCGGTGAGGATGATAACCAGGATGGTTTCTACGGGCTGGGGAGGGGAAATAATAAGACCCGCTGGCTACAGAAAGCCTGGTGGCGCTACCTGCAGGCGCGCTGGGGTTCCTCAACTGCCATCCATTCCTGGGAGGCGACCAACGAGGGCGACCCATGGCTGGAGACTCACTACCAGCTCACCGATGAGATGGGTAAATTCATGCACTGCGGTGTCTTCGGGGTGAGTGTACCGGCAGGCGACGGGCAGCGCTGTGCCTACGACCACCCCAACGACCACATAGTGAGCACCTCATTCTGGCACTCCTTCCCGGCAGAGCAGTTTTGGAAGAACAGCAGCTATCCCAACGTCGATTACGCCGATCTGCACGCTTATATCAGCACCAGCTCGGTTGGCATCCCGGACACGGAGCTGGAAATAATGCAGTGGGATGCGGCTTACTATCACACCGGTCACAGCCAGATCACCGGTGGGTGGGCTATCGGCAAGCCGGTCGTACGGGGTGAAGCAGGCATCGATGCGGTGGGCCTGCAGGTGGAGCAGCCGGATCTAGCCCTGGATGAGGACGGGGTATGGCTGCATAACTACCTGTGGTCGACTGTTGACCCGGGCGCCCTGGTAGAGCTCTACTGGTGGGGTGAAAACCGGGAGACACAGCCCGGCCCGGACGGCAGTCCCGGGTTGCATGAGGTCTACCGCTATTTCCAGGATTTCATGCAGAATATCCCGCTCAACAACGGGGGCTACCAGGCAGTGGTCGCAGCTACCAGCGACCCAAAGCTGCGCCTGGGGGGACAGATAGACCCACAGAACGACCGCGCCCACCTGTGGGTGCAAAATAAAAATCACACCTGGAAGAATGTGGTGGATGGCACCAGCGGCACAAGCAGTCTGCCGGGCACGGTTTCCATCAATGGATTTTCTCCCAACACCACCCTGGCGATAGAGTGGCATACCTTCACCAGCCAGGGGATTCCGGCGATCAGCAATACTACCGCCACAACCAACGGCACCGGCGACCTGCTGCTCAGCCTGCCATCCGACCCAGCCGCCACGGATGTAGGGATCAAGATCGGCAATTACAGCCCGTAGGAAAGAGAAGACGGCTGGTTCATTCCGAAAGTTTCATCCAATGAACACGCCCTACTCTCCACTCTCTTTTCTCTGCTCTCCCGTGGATCGAAATGGTATCAGCAGGATAAAGCCCAGCACGATGGTTGCCTCGCCGATCATCACCCCCACTGCCTGCCAGGGTCCGAAGTAGGGGATTAGGGGCAGGGGCTGGTTGCCGAAGCCGAAGATGTCCGCCATGCCGGAGGCAA
>JAQBDA010000240.1:0-25373 GCA_032124675.1 Chloroflexota bacterium | reverse complement strand
CCATATGCCCCGAGTTTCAGCAGCACACCTGCCAGGATCATCGATCCGGCGGTAGGGGCTTCGGTGTGCGCGTCCGGGAGCCAGGTGTGAAAGGGCCACACCGGCACTTTGATCGCAAATGCGATCGCAAAAGCCCAAAATGCGATTGCTTTCACTGTCCCGCTGGGTATCCCAAACAGCGGCTGGTTCAGCGCAGGCCATATCTCGTATAACCGCAGAAGGTCGAAAGTCCCCGAGACTACACCGATCATCTGTATTGCCAGCAGCAGCCCAAGCGAGCCTGCCATGGTGTAGACGATGAATTTGAACGAAGCATAGTTGCGAGCAGGCATCTTTCGCCCACCCCACAGCTCCCTCTCGCCTTTCTCGCTTCCCCACTGGTTGATCAAAAAGTACATAGGCACCAGACCGATCTCCCAGAACAGGAAGAAGACCAGCAGGTCTAAGGAGAGGAATACACCCAGCAGCCCAGTTTCTAACAGCAAAAACAGGATCATATAACTCTTGACCCGGTCGGTAATATTGAATGAAGCCAGTATTGCCAGCGGGGTCAGCAGTGTGGTCAATAAGACCATAGTCAGTGAGATCCCATCTACCCCAACATGGTAGGTGGAATTGATTGGGGCATACCAGGTTGCCTGCTCTTGAAATTGGAACCCTGGAAGATCAGACTGGAAATTAAACCACAGGGCTATCGAAAGCCCCAATGGAATGAGACTGAGGGCAAACGCCAGCCAGCGGATGAGGCTCACCTGGTCACGCGGTATCAGAACCAATACCAGTGCGCCAAAAACAGGCGAAAAGAGGATGAAAGTTAGTAGGTAATTTGAGACAATTTCCATAATAAATTCCTCATTTTGTCAGCTTATGGCGCTGAGGTCAGCAGATAGTAAAAGAGCACGCTGAATGCTGCCAGGCTTACCAGAGCGACAATCATGTATTGCTGCACTTTGCCTGATTGGATGAACCGGAATGTACGCCCGAGCCGTTTTGTCCCCTCACCCACAAAATCGCCCGATCCATTTACAATCGGTTTATCGATATAGTTGCGCAGGAAAGTGCCGATGATTGGTGAGACATATGCCACCCAATGCAGCACTCCATCGATAATCTTTCTATCGAGAAATAGGTAGGTGAAATTTCTTGAGATCGTGTAAGCTGGCTGAACGAATACTCTATCGTACAGCTCATCAAAGTAATATTTATTCTTGAGCAGGGAATAGAAGGACCCGAGCGAGGATTCCAGTGGGTCTTTGGATCCGGCCTTGATTCTTCGATACAATAACCAACCCAACGTAATTCCCCCAATCGATACAACCAACGAAGTCAGCAGCGGTATGACGCTGAATTCGACCGCTTCCGGGTGCTCGAGCAGGGAACCGCCCACATATTCGTGGAACCAATTGGGGAACAGGTTGCCAATGATCGGGAATTTTTCCGGGATGCCTGACCATCCAACTGAGATAGCGAACAGACTCAATATGATCAACGGTACGGTCATCGTCCATGGTGTTTCATGAGCGTGCTCAGCGACCTCTGTGCGAGGCTTGCCCAGGAATGTCAGGGTGATCTGACGCATGGTGTAAAACGCAGTCAGCAGGGCTGCCAGGGCTAATACGATGAACACCATGGTATAACCTTGCCCCCAGGCATCGGACAAAATCTCATCCTTGGACCAGAAACCTGCCGTAACAAACGGGAATCCAGCCAGTGCCAGCCCGCCGATCAGGAATGTTATAAATGTGATTGGCATCTTCTTGCGCAGACCGCCCATATTGAACATATCCTGCGGGTCAATATGCTGGTCGGTATGCATGACGCCATGCTCCATGCCATGGATTACCGAACCGGAGCCGAGGAACAGCAGCGCTTTGAAAAATGCGTGTGTAACCAGATGGAAAGCAGCGGCGACATATGCCCCGATCCCCAGGGCGGCGATCATAAAGCCTAGCTGGGAGATGGTCGAATATGCCAATACCCTTTTGATATCGTTTTGGGCGACGGCGATTGTAGCAGCAAATAGGGCCGTAAATGAACCGATGAAGCCCATCAAAAGCATCGGGGCAGTGAGCTGACCGTGAACATACCCGGCTGAGAGGAGCGGGTAAGAGCGGACCACCAGATATACACCCGCCGAGACCATAGTGGCTGCATGGATCATTGCTGAGACGGGAGTGGGGCCTTCCATCGCATCCGGCAGCCAGACATGTAACGGCCACTGGGCAGACTTACCGATCGTACCGATAACGATCAGGATACCGATCAGCGCAGCTGCCGAGAGACCAAGGAACCCCGATGGGGTGGCAGCCAGAGAGTTCAGGACTTCCTGGTTGTAGAATATATCCCGGTAGCTAAGCGTTCCGGTGGCGGAATAGAGATATACAATGCCCAACAGCAGGAACACATCGCCAATGCGGGTGGTCATGAAAGCCTTGATCATCGCTGCCCTGGCGCTTGGCTTGGCATACCAGAAACCAATCAGCAGATATGAACATAATCCCATGATCTCCCAACCAATAAACAAGGTAAGCAGATTATCCGAGATGACCAGGGTGTACATACCTGCGGCGAATAAACCGATAAACGCGAAGAAACGTGCATACATAGGTTCTATCGACAGCACTTTTTTAGAGCGCCCATGCTCGTCGGTGACTGTGGCTCCATGTGGAGGCATGCCCGGCATATCATGGTCACCCTTCGGCTGACCGTAATTGTGGTAGCCTACACTGTAGATGAAGATCATCAGCACTGTCCAGGAGACAAAGAAGAGTGTGGTTACCGTTAGCGGATCAACGAACACGCCAATTGTGAAAACAGAATCTCCGGTTGGCAGCCAGGGGATAGTCGAATGGAAAGGATGCTCACCGAGATGTTCGACCTGCACTGCGCGAACAAAAATGACCATACTTCCTAACCAGGATAGGGCAGCCGCTCCAACAGCAATCGTATGGCTGAGCGCTTTCCTCCGGTTGGTAAACAGGATCACCAGAAGGAATGCCAGCAATGGGGGGAGTGGGAGCAGCCAGGTAATCAAATCTGTAGACATAAGTACTCCTGATAAGAACAGGTTCTTTCAGATAATCGCTCGAGACCCTCTTAGTATTTCAACATATCGATCTCCTCCGCCACAATTGTATTCCGACGGCGGTAGATCGAAATTATTAATGCCAGACCCACGGCAACTTCGGCAGCTGCCACAGCGAAAACGATGACTGCGAACACCTGCCCACCAATAGCATCGGGTGTGACGTAACGCCAGAATGCCACCAGGTTGACGTTGGCTGCATTGAGCATCAGCTCAACCCCAATCAGGATGGCGACTGCATTCTTGCGCGCCAGCACGCCGAACAATCCGATGGTAAATAATGCTGCCGAGAAAACCAGATACCACGAAATTGGGATCATCCGACCACCTTCCTATGACTTTCTATCCCAGGCGACAACAATCGCACCGACCAGAGCTGCCAGCAGCAGGATTGAGGCGACCTCGAAGGGAATAACATATGCGCTTGGCGATACCAGCGCTGTCCCAAGCTGGCGGATAGTGTCTGTCCTGGGACTCATCTGCTGCGCTGTGATATTGAAACCATTCCATCCCGAGAGCAGCCAGACCAGTCCAGCGAACAATGCGACCGCGATGAATGCTGCCCAACCCCAATTGGCATTGAGCTGCGAATCAGCACTGCCGACTGCCACCCGCCGGGTAAGCATAATGGTAAATATCATCAGGATGGCGATAGCGCCGATATAAATGACCACCTGGGCGACTGCCAGGAAGCTTGCATTGAGCAGAACGAAGAATATGGCGACCCCTAACAAGGCGAGCACCAGCCACAACGCTGCATGCACCAGGTTGCGGGTGATGACAGACATCAGACCTGCTCCCAGAGTTACTACAGCGACGATGATGAAGATAATTTGTATTCCAGTCATGAAATCGCTCCAACTCTTATGATTGGGATGAAGACATGGGGGCTGCGGGTGGTACTGCCACCGGCATCGGTTCGGCTACCTGCACCCTTTCGGTTCTGGCATACCTTCGCAGCACATACAGGGTGCCCCAGAACAGGATTACGTTAGCGAGCAGCATCCCGATTACATACTGCCAGTCAGGAAGACCCACTAGAAGCTTATGCAGAACAGCGGTTACCAGCAAAACCACGAGAGATAAGGGCGTCAGGAACTTCCAGTTGAAATTCAACATATGGTCGATGCGGATGCGCGGCAAGGAGTATTTAACCCACATGATGACCCAATACAGGAAGAATGATTTGAGGAAGAAATAGAAGACTCCCAGGATCGGGTATGTCTCTGCACCTGGTCCACGCCATCCGCCCAAAAACAACGAGGCGATAATACCCCCCATCGTCAATGCGTGAAGAAGTTCTCCAGCATAGAACAGTCCGAACTTCATACCCGTATATTCGATGTGGAACCCAGCTACAATCTCGGATTCGGCTTCAGCGAGATCGAATGGTGCTCGTCCCAACTCAGCGATGGCAGAGATAAGCACGATCAAAGCAGCCATCGGAGCAGTAACCACGTACCAAACCGGACTTTGGGAGAATACTATCGTATTAATCCCCATGCTCCCAGCCAGGATCACCGGCACCATGATCGCGATGACCATCGGCACTTCATAGGAGACCATCTGCGCTACCGTGCGGAAAGCACCGAGCAGAGCGTACTTATTGTTCGAAGCCCAGCCTGCCATGATAATCCCAAGCGTGCCCAGCGCACCGATTGCAACAATATAAAGAACACCCACGTTCAGGTCTGTTCCGACGATCGTGGGTGCCAAAGGGACCACAGCCCATAATAAGAGTACGGTGGCCAGAGCCATGATGGGAGCCAAATTATATACAATCCTGTCCGCACCGATTGGGGTGATATCTTCTTTGATAAGCAGTTTGATCACGTCCGCTAAAGGTTGGATCAGACCGAACGGCCCCAACCGGTTTGGACCCAGGCGGTCCTGAAAGCGAGCTACAACTTTCCGCTCGACCCAAACAAGGAGGATATCTACCAGCAGCACGAAGGTGGCAATCGCCACTACACCAATAAATGCCTGTATGATCGCTACCCATCCTGGTGCTAATCCCCAACCCAGGAATAAGCTCTCCAACCATTGTGATATCGCAGTCACCGGGTCACCCATGAAATACTCCTGACATATAAATATGCGGGTCAGTTAACATAGATAAGGCTGGTGGTTGATCCATCAGCCTTATCGTTTCTGCAATCAAATTTACACCCACTCAAGCGCACCTTTACGCCAAGCATACACCAATCCAACAATAAGTATCAAGACAAACAGCACACCTTCGAGCACAGCAAAAATTGGCAGCTGTTCAAAGGCAATTGCCCACGGAAAGAGGAACACCAGCTCGACATCGAAGACCAGAAATACCAGGGCGAAGATATAGTATTGGATGCGGAACTGGACCCAGGATTCTCCAACAGTCTCAATGCCACATTCGTAAGTCTGGTTTTTCAGCGGGCTGGGTTTTCGTGGAGCGATTATTCGGGGGATAACGAGTGCTAAGAGGGGGAAAACAGGTGCCAGAACCAAAAATACACCTATAAATAACCAGTCGTTTAGCATGGACGCTCCTTGTCAATCAGAGAAGTAGACAAGCCGTTGCATCAAGAACACGCAGATCCGTGCTCTTGATACTCTCGCCGCTTGTCGTTACTGGCTAACAGTGTCTGAAGACTGACCAACGGCTGACATTTTACCATAATCTATTAAGCTTTACCATGTTACAAGTTTCACACAACACCTCTGACATCTATTACATCTCATCATAAATTCATGACAATCGCTGCTTTTTTAGGGTAAACTGAACCCACAAGATAGCATTAACGGTATGTACAGTAGAATCGAGGACGGGTAATTGCGATGGAGAAAGTGAAAGTAAATACGACCGGTACCCACTGGTGGGATCTGCCAGCAGCAGTCATCTTGTTGGTGGTGATGACAACCGCCTTTTCCCGGCTGGTTGCAACAGAATGGACCCAAGGATTGGTGGTCACCCGCTATATCACGTACCTCGGTCTATTTGCCGGGCTAGCTATCGGACAGAGCCGCTTTTCAGCCAAGATTGCAGCATTCTTAGCGTTTGCATATGGTTTATTTATTATCCCCTGGCGGTTAGGCATGCTCATGGGAGAGGGGATATTATGGGATGAGCGGCTGATCAGCATGGGCGGTCGGCTTCAAATTATTATCACCCAGCTAACAAAAAGACAGGCGGTCACCGACAGCTTCCTCTTTTTGGTCCTGATGGGGGTGCTTTTCTGGGTGCTGAGTATCCATGCTGGATATACCCTGACCCGATATGCCAATCCGTGGCGGATTATCATCCCAGCTGGTGTAGCCATGGTTCTCATTCACTCATACGATGCATACCTGACCAGCCGGGCTTGGTATCTGGTGGTCTTCCTGTTTTTCTCATTGATATTGGTTGCCCGGCTAGCTTACCTGCACAACCGCAGCCGTTGGGCAAAAACGAATACTTATATCCCGCCTTATATAGGTGTAGATTTCGTGCGGATCGCGTTGGTTGCCACAGTAGCTCTGCTTCTCCTGTCCTGGACAACACCCGCCCTGGCAGATTCACTTCCCCAGGCCCAGGATGTGTGGACAAGGTTGAAGCAGCCCTGGAACGAAATGCGCAATACAATGGATAACGCCTTCGCCTCCCTGCGATCAACCGTGGGGATCGTGTCCGATTTTTATGGTCCGAACCTATCCTTGGGGAGAGGCACGCAGCTAACCGACCGGCAGGTGTTCACCGTTCTGGCACCCGATGAACTTCCGGAAGGTGTGCGGCTGTACTGGAAAGCTCGTAATTACGACAGTTATAAGGGTGGATGGAGCAGTACGCTGCTCGCAACCGAGCTGGTCGATTCGAACACTTTCGACTTCGAGTTCCCAGACTTCGAGGATAATGCGCCCGGTTTATACCCATTTACGTTCAGGAGTGCTTCCCCACTATCGACTCTGCTTACACCACACCAGGCGGTTTGGGTGAGCCGCCCGGTTAAGCTAGAACTCGAATACAACGATAGCGGTGAGGCCGACCTGGCAACCATCCGTGCCACGCCACCCATTCGGGCAGGTGAACAATATGACGTGCGATCCTCGCTGAACAGCATCTCAATTGCGGCTTTGAAAAACGCGGGCACAGGCTATCCAGACTGGGTAACCGAAAAATATCTCCAGCTGCCAGAGACAATTACTCCCCGCACCAGAGCACTTGCCAGCCAGTTGGCTGCTGGCAAGGAAACCCCATATGACATAGTCATAGCGGTTACTAATTACCTCAGGCAGAACATCGAGTACAGCGAGACCATCCCCACCTTACCCAACGACCAAGAGCTCGTCGACTGGTTCCTGTTCGATTTCAAGCAAGGGTTCTGCAACTACTACGCCACAGCGGAGATCGTCTTGCTCAGGGCAGTCGGTATACCCGCGCGATTGGCGGTAGGCTACGCCCAGGGTGAGCCGGTGGAAGGGACCAACGCTTACATCGTGCTGCAGCGCGACTCTCACGCATGGCCAGAAGTCTATTTCCCGGGCATTGGCTGGGTTGAATTTGAGCCGACAGTGTCACAACCGGCAATCACCCGCCCAGCCGGCGAAACGAGCAGCAGCGGTCCCGATCCAGGGTCTATTCCAAACCAACCCGAGCTGGACCGGGGAGATAATTTCGATGATCCACGCCTGCGTGAATTGGAAGCCGCGGATCAAGCTGCTGCCCGCGCTGCAACTACCCGGGCCATCGGCACCGGTGTGGCCATCATTGGGCTGTTCGTAGTGCTGGTAATAATTACCCTGCCATTGATCCGCAGAAAACGGCTATTTGAAAGGATCCCCAATATTCCGATCACTCTTGAGAACAGCCTGCGCCGTATTGGCTTACAGCCGCCGGCCTTCTTGTTGGAATGGGCGCGCCGAGCCCGGCTCTCCCCGCTGGCTCGCTATTACCACGAGATCAACTCCGCCCTCAAACGACTGGGGAAAAACCCGGCCCTGACTGAAACACCCGCAGAGCGAGTTGCATCTCTCGAGACTGAGCTGCCTCCTGCCGGTTCGCCTGCGCACCGGCTGCTGGACGAATACCAGACCGCCACTTACAGCCAGGGTTATCAGCCAGACATGAACACTGCCCAGCAAACAAGTAGGGAGATCAGGGCCATCTCTTACCGTGCCTGGTTCCAGCGCCTGCTCAGTGGAAGAGGGGATAACAAGCCAGACGCGCGGCGCTCATGATATCTCTTAGGTAAAAGCATCCGATAATCAGACCAGTTCGGGAAGATACTTATCAGCAAATAATGCCGGCGCGCCACCGGTATGCCAGAAGAGGACCGCTGACCCAGTCTGGAAATAGCCGGACCTGATCATATCCACTATCCCACCTGCGGCTCTGCCGGTATAAACCGGGTCGAGCAGGATGCCCTCATGGTGGGCAAATAGTGAGATCGCACCTCGTTCCAGCTGACTGATTACCCCATAACCTCCCCCTAGATAGTCATCAACCACCAGAATATCGTCTGGGTGGAATTTAATGTTCAAACCAAGCAGCGCCCCGGTCTCAGAAGCCAACCCTGATACGCGCAGCTTAAGGTCATGCGCGGTCTCATCAATGCTGACACCCAGGATCTTGCTGGTTAATCCGGCTATCTGGGCTCCAAGCACCATGCCTGCCTGAGTCCCACCTGACGATGACGCCACAATGATCCAATCTGGATTCAGATTCTGTTTGGCGAGTTCCAGAACTGCCAGGGCATACGCAGCAGCACCGAGCGTATTTGAGCCGCCATAAGGGATCAAGTACGGCTGCCGCCCATCTCCATACGCTTTCTCAAAGGTCTCCTGCAGAACTAGTTCGCGTGGCGCGTCACGCATCCATACAATCTCAGCTCCAAGGACTTGATCTAAAACCAGGTTCCCTGAATAGCGGTCAGGGGGACCTCCAGCCAGAACCAGGATGCAGTCGAATCCGAACCTGGCTGCCGCAGCAGCAGTCTGGCGACAGTGGTTGGATTGCGCAGCACCTGCGGTGATAAGTGTACGTGCTTTATTCAGCAGCGCATCTGCAACCAGGAACTCAAGCTTACGTGTTTTATTGCCTCCCAGTGCTAATCCAGTCTGGTCGTCCCGCTTTATCCACAGCTCGGGACCTCCTAGGTGCTGAGATAACCTGGGCAATGGCTCAATGGGTGTCGGGAGGTGAGCGATATTGACACGCGGCAGATCGATCATCTGGATGACTCCTGTTCTTACCAAATTAACCTTGTTCCTGCTTGAGGCGCGCCAGACCACGCTGTCGCATTCTATCCAGCATTCTCGGCAGGATTTGTGTGTAGACTCGGTACAAAACGGGTTTCAAGGGTTTATCCCAGGCCCCGATATGGCGGATTATATTACCGCCAAACCCTTCTTTGAACCTGTATACGCCCCACAGAGGATCACCTGCCTCGAAGACATCTGGCGCTCCCCACAGGTCATAGGATGAACACCCGGCTGCTTTCGCCCGTCGCATTGCCTCCCATTGGAGCAGGTGGTTGGGCATCTTCTCGCGGTGTTCCTGACGGGACATTCCATACAGATACCAGGCCTGTCCAGCGAACCGGAATATGATGACCGCCGCAACAGGGGTGCCCTCCACATCAGCGATGATCGGTTCTGCTATCCCCGCGGTCATGTAAATCCGCCAGACATCCAGGTAATACTGCTTATCTCGGATGACGAAGCCGTCGCGAACTGAGGTCTCTACATACATCTGATAAAGCATCTCCAGGTCAGTTGGCGTGCCCCGGCGAACAACAACCCCTTTCCTTGCTGCCAGACGAACGTTATAGCGTGTTTTCTGCTTCATACGTGCCAGGAGTTCCTCATCGGATGGTTTCAAATCTACGACCACCGTGTTGCGAAACTGCACCTGCTCGGCGGAAAATACCCAGCCCGAATCCTGGAGCTCATTTTTCACAGCCAGACCCGTTGGGTCATCACTGGCACCGCCGGAGTCCGGAACACCGGCTCCCAGGCGCACGTCTGGGTCGATCTTTATCAGGATTGCTCCGTTCTGACGAGCAATCCTGACCAGATCATCCAAAATCCGTTTTCGAAGCTGAATGTTTGCCCAATCCGCGATCACTGGTCCCTTGGGCGCATACATAATGCGCAGTGGCAATCTGATACCCGCGGCTGACATAGACCTGCTCAGCACCAGGGCTGCTCCAACGACAGATTCTCCTGATTCGGACAAGCTCTGCTTGAGTACAGCCTCACCCCCTTGCTCTACCCAGGTACAGTAAAACCTCTCCCAACCGTATAGAGACTTAAGGTGTCCCCACTCCCAGGATTGCAGGACGTGCGCTCCCGGAAGACCGGCCATAAGGCGATTCCACCCATCAGAGTTTACTGCAGGCGAGGTGATCATCTCCGCCATACCGTTATGCGTCCACATTTCTACGCTTTACCCACCAGCGGTAGAGGAGATAGAGAGGCTGGTTATATACGCGCTGCCAGGGACCCAAGGAGCGCCTCAGCTCCCCACCAAACCCGCGTTTGAAGCGATATACCCCCCACAGACCATCGCTGCGCTGCATAAAATTGCTTTCTAATATTGCTTCATCAGCATCAGGCACGCCCCAGAGATCGTACTCCAGACAGCCTTGCTGGCGTGCCCAACGCATAGCTTCCCACTGAAGCAGGTAGGTCGGCATGTGCTCTCGATGCAAGTCGCTCGATGCACCATAGAAATACCATGCTCGCTCAGCAAAAGCAAATACCATCAGCGTGGCAACGGGTTCACCTGCGTACTCAGCCGTTAAGATCAAACACTGATTTTCAGGAGCGAATAACGCAAAGGCACGCCGGTAATATTCAAGGCTGTGGATTCCAAATTCATTCCGCTCGCCAGTCTCTAACATCAGGCGATGGAAATCTGCAATATCGGTGCTCTGGCTCACTTTCACGCCATGCTTCTGAGCCAGGCGAATATTGTAGCGAGTCTTTTGCTTCATCCTGGCAAGGATATCGGTCTCCGATCCAGCCAGGGTGACGACGATGGTGCGTGGTGGTTGAATATTCTGCAGTCCGGGATCAAAACCAGAAGGTATAGAATCCCCGGCAGCAAATCCGCCAGCTTTCCAAAGATCTGGCTCTACAATCATTAGGATGGAATTATGTCTCCTGCAGACCTGATCAACTTCCTGAAATAAACTGCCCCAACAGCTTTGTTGTCCCAGGGGACCCTTGGGGATGTATGCCATGGACAAACCAAGTTGCAGCTTGCGTACCAAGACCTGCGCGCCACAATCTCCCCGGACAACCCTGACCACCTGCCAACCAAAACCCGACTTCAACTCTCCCCAGGCCGAGGTTTGCAGTAAGTGGACAGATGGGTGCCGGGTGACGAACTGGTTCCATCCTGCTGGAGATACTTCAGGCATGAATCAAACGATGGAGGTCAGATCAGGTGGCGGTGTGCTGCGCACTACAGCACCCGGCACGAACTCGTCGAAGATGCGCACGATTGAAGCCGTATCCCCCTCACGTGCAAGATGTATCAGGTCGTTTACCGTTCTGCGCAGCTCCTGCCCTCCAATAAAATCTTCATCTTCCAATAGCACGATATCGGGATGCTGGGTGGGTTTATAGATGGCATTCTTATCCCATAATTCCTCACTCAGCTTTTCCCCGGGGCGGATTCCGGTGAACACGATATCGATATCTTTTCCCGGCTCCAGACCGGATAAACGGATCAAGTCCTCCGCCAATGTTTGGATGCGAACCTGCTCACCCATGTTCAACACAAACACTTCCCCGCCTTTCCCCATGGCGGAAGCTTGCAGCACCAGATGAACCGCCTCCGGGATGGTCATAAAATAGCGCTCCATATCCGGATGGGTGATGGTCACCGGACCTCCCAGAGCGATCTGATTCTCAAATAGGGGGATAACACTCCCACGGCTGCCCAGGACATTGCCAAAACGAACAACAGAAAAAGCCAGGCCAGTCCGGTTGGCAGCGTCCAAGACTTGCAACTCAGCCAGCCGCTTTGTCGCCCCATATACGCTGGAGGGTCGAATTGCTTTGTCGGTGGAAATCAGCACAAACCGCTCGACGCCGTGATTGATGGATACTTCGGTTACGTTGCGCGTCCCGAGAACATTATTGGTGACGGCTTCTTCGATATTGACTTCCATCAGGGGAACATGCTTGTGCGCGGCGGCATGGAAAACGACCTGCGGGCGATGATCCTCGAAGATCACGCCCATACGGTCGATGTCGCGCACATCGGCGATCACCGGATGAAAAGGAAGCGAAGGGTAATTCTCCTCGATCTCAAGAAGCGATTCGAAGATGCTGTTTTCCCCATGTCCAAGCAGCACCAGCTCGGCAGGGCGCCAGCGTGCAACCTGGAGGCACAGCTCCCGCCCTATGGATCCCCCTGCACCTGTCACCAGCACCCTCCGCCCACCCAGCTGGGTACCAATCATTCGATAGTCCATCATCACGGATTCACGCCTGAGCAGATCAGAGATCTCTACATCTCGTAGGCGATTAACATTTACCTTTCCACCGATCAGCTCGTAGATGCCGGGCATTGTCCGAAATGGTACATTTTTACCCCGACAGATGTCGGCAACTTTTCGAACGACATGACCCGGCGCGCTGGGAAGGGCGATTACCACCTCATCGATCCGGCGCAGGGTGATCGTTCTGGACAGGTCTTCCAGCGTCCCTATGACAGGGATGCCGTAGATTTGCAGTTTATTCTTGGCAGGATCATCATCCAGGAAGCATACTGGAATGATATTCAACTGTGGATTCTTTTGCATCTCCCGCACGACCAACGCCCCGGCATCTCCTGCTCCGACGATCAGCGTCCTCCGCATCCTGCCGTTTCGCTCGGCTGTCGAAGGTCTTGTATCTGCCAGCAGGCGCAAGGAAAACCGGAAGCTCCCCACCAGGACCAGAGACAGCAGCCAGTCGATCGGGAGCACGCCACGCGGGAAGTTTGGCAGCACCTGCATGGCACGTAAGATAACTACAACCACCGAGACACCAACTGAAGCTGTCGTTACCGCGGCAATGATCAACCGCAATTCTTGTGTGCTGGCATAAGCCCACAGTCTCCTGTACAGACCGAAGATATAGTAGACCCCCGGTTTCATGATCAGCGCAATAGCCACAAACCAATATGCCTGGGGCAGATACCAGACGAACAATGGGCCGATATCCAGCCGCAGTGCAAAGCTGCCAAGCGCCGCAACTCCAATCAATAATAAATCCCCTACGAACAGCATCCAATTTTTTGGTGCAGGTATTCGCCTGGTTCTGATAAACTGCCTTACACTATCGAGGTCGGGTAATTTCATCGAATTGCTACCTGCCTCTAAATCCAAAAACTGTCGCCGGAGTGCGAAGCAAGATCATCAAATCCATCAGGAGGTTGCGATGTTTGATATAGTACAGATCATATTCTAACTTTACGACTGTTTCCTCGATCGTTGATGCATAACCTAAATTTATCTGCGCCCAGCCCGTGATACCCGGCTTGACCAGTAAGCGCGCCCGGTAAAATGGCACCTGCTTCTGGAACAACTGGACAAGTTCCGGTCTTTCTGCCCTCGGCCCTACCAGGCTCATCTCGCCACGCAGTACATTCAAGAATTGGGGCAGCTCATCCAGGTGTGTCTTGCGCAAGAATCGACCGGTCCGTGTTGCTCGTTCATCGTCCTCTCTGGCCCATTTAGGCGTACCGTCTGCTTCAGCGTCTCTGCGCATTGTGCGGAACTTCATAATCCTGTACGGCTGCCCGCCCCGTCCATACCTTGTCTGTGTGTAAAGAATCGGCGTACCGTCATCGATAAAGATGGCGAGTGCCAGGAATGGAAAAGCAAGGATAGTGATGAATGTCCCAAACAGACCACCGAGAATATCCAGGAATCTTTTCACCAGTTCGTAAAACCCGCTCACCCGAGCCTCATCGACAAAAGAACGCAATATCCAGTCGGCTTCCAATACCCGGATCGGCACCCGCGAGACCAGTTCTTCATAGGCGCGCGGCATGCGGATGATCTCGACGCCAAGCTGCTGTGCATCCAGGAGAGCTTGGAACATCTGTCCTTTCATTTCTCCCGTAATTGCAACCATAACATCGGACACATTCTGCTGGTCGACGATCTCCAGCAGCTGTTCGCTGGAACCAATGACCGGCTGCCCTTCTACTTCTTTGCCAAGCTTCTCGGGGTCATCATCGACGATCCCAACCACGAAAAATGGTGGGGGCCAAAGATCGTTAGAAACCTGCAGGAGTGTCAGTCCGGCATTGCCGGCTCCCACAACAAGAACCCGGCGCATGAACTGCTGGGCGGTAAATATACGAATGTACAACCAGCGCCACACTAGCGTAAGCATTGAAGCCAGTATCAAGAAACTGGCGACCCCGCGGCGCGGCAGGAGGGAACGAGGCGGGTCTACGTAATAAAAATAAAGTACCAGGTACAATACAAAGCCAATGAGTGCAGCGGTCGCTACACCTCGAATCGTTGAAGGCCAGTTTCCTGCTCTATGTACGTCGTACAGCTCAATCAGCAGAACAATCCAAACAAAGGGCAACAGGTAAAACCAGATCGGGACTCGCTCAATAAGAAACTGCTGGTCGAAATCAATAAACCGCACTGTGGTACCCCAATAGATCAAGGAAATCACAAGGGAAAACAGCGCCATCAAGAAGTCTCCCAGCAGAAGCAAATAGCGGCGTTCTCCCGGGCGCGGTTTCCAGGGGTTGGATTTACGCAGTTGTCTTGAGAGGGTCATCGATGTATTATGCTCCACAGCAGTGCGCAGCCCCAGGAAACTTGCATCGTCGCGACTGCCAGTGGGAAGCCAATAATCAAAGACAAATCATCTTTTTTCAAGGCTAAGCTCAGACCTACTGTCAGAAATACCAGCAGATAGATCCCGATCTCGAAGAGCAATAACCATCTGAACACCGGGATGAATAATGCTAAGATGCTAAAAATAAGCAGACTGGCTGCAAGTAATGGTGGGAGTAGCTGTCTCCACCTTAATGTATATGGGTAGCGCCTGAGCATCTTCCCTTTCCAATATCCATAACGGAAATACTGGTTAGCTAGGGCGAGGATATTTCCACGAGAATAATAGATGGAGCGGATACCGGGATCGAACCAGACGATTCCCCCTGAATTTCGGATCCGTGTATTGAACTCGTAGTCTTCATTGGTCAAGAGGGTCTCGTCGTATAGACCCATCTGCACAGCATAGCTGCGCCTGTACGACCCGAAAGGGACGGTATCTACCGCTTTCGCCTCACCCCCAACCCGGTAATGGGCATCTCCTACCCCAAGCGGGTGGGCTGCCGCGACTGCTATGGACCCCGCCATCCACCCCGTCCCGCCAGGTTGTATTTCCCATACTCCACCGATATTATCACCTTTGCCAGATCTCAAGGCACTAATACAGCGTTCCACATAATCCGGGTAAGGCTTTGCATGTGCATCCATACGGATGATAAACTCACCTTTTGCAGCACGTATCGCAATATTCAATGCAGACGGGATGCCCTGCTGTGGATTGTCAAGGACACGAATGGACAGATCGGGGTATTCATCCTTGTATGCCTGGATGACCTCACGCGTTCCATCTGATGAATGACCATCAGATATAAGCACCTCGATCTCTTGGCGGGGATAGGTCTGGACGTAGATCGCTTCCAGGAGCAGGCGAATGGTCGCCTGCTCATTGTAACATGGGACGATTATTGATGCCGTCGGTGAGTTCACCAGGTATTTTGTCCTAATTGTGTTTTGATCTAATACCAGGAAACGCTAACCATCGGCGGGTTCTTGCTGACCCCTGTGGATTTCTTTACCACCCTGAGAAGGAATAGAAGGTGCTTTCATCCATCAAGCAAGATTGCCACAGTATCGATTTCTACGGCCCCGTTTTTCGGCAGTGCAGCTACCTGAACTGTCGATCTGGCTGGATAGTTATCCGAAAAATATTCAGCGTAGACCGAATTCATAGCGGTGAAATCACCCATATCGCGCAGGAAGACTGTGGTCTTCAGCACAAGTTCAAGGGATGATCCTGCCGCCTCGAGGACATGTTTAATATTGACCAGCGCCTGCCTGGTTTCAGCTTCGATACCCCCCTCCACCAGCTCCATGGTAGCCGGGTCAAGTCCGAGCTGCCCGGCAGTAAACACCAGGTCTGCATATCGATTGGCTACGCTGTAGGGGCCAATCGCTTTGGGTGCTTTATCCGTGACGACAATCTGCTTTGCTGACATAGACACTCCTTTATCCGACAATATTGACCAGTTTTCCGGGTACGTAAATTACCTTTTTCGGCTCTCGCCCATCAAGATGCCTCTGAATCGAGCTGCTCGCCAGCGCTAATTGCTTTGCTTCGGCTTCCGATATGGCTGCAGGCACATCGATCCGGTCACGCAGCTTCCCATTGACCTGCACAACCAGAGTAATCTGTTCTTCTTCAGCAGCGGATTCATCCACCTCTGGCCAGGGTTGGGTATGGACAGAGTATGGTTTACCGAGGCGACTCCACAGCTCCTCTGCTACATGGGGTGTCACCGGTGCCATCATACGCAGGTAGATATCAACCGCTTCCTCCCATTCTGAGCTGCCGCCCACACCTTGCTCGCGCAGACGGTACATTTCATTCAGCAGCTCCATCAGACTGGAGATGATAGTGTTGAACTCGAAGTTTTCGAAGTCATGCGTCACCCGCTGTAGAGTCTGGTGCACTTTGCGGCGTAATGAGCGCAGCTCATGCTTTGCAGGTTTGCCTGCCGGCACTGGCTCTGTAAATAAATTCCAAACCCGCCGCACCCAGCGTACACTGCCCTCTATCCCGCTGCTATTCCATGGTCCACCCAAATCCCAACGCGCGAAGAACACCAGGTAAGCCCGCACGGTATCAGCCCCATACTGCGCAACGAGATTATCCGGAGCAATGACATTGCCTCTGCTCTTGGACATCTTCTCAGAGTCCTCACCCAGTACAATTCCCTGGTTGCGTAGCTGCAGCATGGGTTCCGGTCCTTTTACAACACCAATATCTCGCAGCGCCTTGTGAAAGAAGCGAGTATAGATGAGGTGCATCGTGGCGTGTTCGATGCCACCGGTATATGTATCGACCGGCATCCAGTAATCGTACTCCTGTGGATCGAAGGGTCCCATGGTGTATTCCGGGCTTAAATACCGCAGATGGTACCAGGACGAGCACATAAAGGTATCCATCGTGTCGGTCTCGCGCTCGGCTGGCTCACCACACAGCGGACAGGTAGTGTACTTCCAGGTGGGATGCAGCTTCAGCGGTGATTCTCCGGTCGGCAGCCACTCGACATCATCCGGCAGCATTACTGGAAGCTGATCCTCTGGGACATCCACAGCGCCATGCACGGGGCAATATATGACCGGGATCGGCGCGCCCCAGTATCGCTGGCGTGAGATCAACCAGTCGCGCAGCCGGTAGTTCACAGTGAAGTGTCCGATACCGCTCTCTTCAAGGAATTCTATCGTCCGATCAAATGCCAGATCAGCCGGAGTGTCGCTCAACGGCCCTGAGTTGACCATCGCGCCGTAGGCTGGAATGGCTTCCGTCATGCTATTGCCATCCAGTGCAGGCGTATCATCGGGCTGAATGACGACACGCACCTCCAGTCCATACATCCGGGCGAACTCGAAGTCACGCTGGTCATGCGCAGGGACAGCCATGATCGCTCCGGTGCCATAGGTCATCAGGACGTAATCAGCAATCCAGATGGGGATACGTTCATTATTCACCGGATTGATAGCGTAGCCGCCGGTGAACACGCCGGTCTTGTCCTTATCTAGAGCTTCGCGTTGGATATCCGTTTGCCGCACTGCCTGGTGAATGTATGCATCGACTACCTTTTTCTGTTCCTTAGAAGTCACCTTTCCGACCAGCGGGTGCTCCGGTGCAAGCACCATGAATGTCGCACCCCATAACGTATCCGGACGAGTGGTGAAGATATCCAGCGTATCGCCGCTTTCCGTAAAGAAGACCACTGATGTCCCATCAGAGCGTCCGATCCAATTGGTTTGTAATGCCTGAACCCTATCCGGCCAATCAATATGGGAGAAATCCAGCAGTTCGTCCGCATATTGAGTGGTCCGAAAAAACCACTGTTCCAGGTCTTTCTTGATTACAGGGGTCCCGCAGCGCTCACAATGGCGGTCTTCACCCCATACCTGTTCGCGGGCCAGGGTGGTATTGCAGTGCGGGCACCAATCTACCGGTGACATCTTGCGATATACAAGACCGTTCTTCCGTAATTGAGTGAAGAACCACTCCGACCAGTGATAGTATTGCGGGTCAGCAGAGATCGCCTCACGACGCCAATCGATCATCGTACCCATGCTTTTCAATTGCTCACGCATGCGGTCGATATTGGAATACGTCCATTCCTTCGGATGGATGCCGCGCTTGATGGCTGCGTTCTCAGCCGGAAGCCCAAAAGCGTCGAAGCCCATCGGAAACACGACATTATAGCCTCGCATTCTCATGAAGCGGGCCCGTGAATCCGATGGTGTCATGGCGTACCAATGCCCAATATGCAGATCACCCGAGGGATACGGCAGCATCGTCAGAGCATAATGTTTCTGTCTGGAGGGATCGATATCTGAATGGTATAACCCATCAGCTTCCCATTTCGCCTGCCATTTCGGTTCGATCTCTGCAGGTATATAGACTGGTTGTTCCTTCATTCTCTCTCCTGGTCGCTGGATTACTGCAAGGAATTATATCCTCAACTGAACCATATACCGATATCAGCCGCCTGTGATGATATTCAGAACTTTCCCGGGCACATAGATCAGCCGGGTGATCTCTCGATCGGTGATATGTGGTTGGATCTTATCCTGCATCATAGCAATTTGTGTTACAACTTGCTCATCCACATCTACTGGTATCTCGATTACATCTCGCAGACGCCCATTTACATGAACCGGAAGTTGTATAGTGGTCTCCTGTACAAGTTCTGGATCCCATATCGGCCAATCTTGCTGGTGGACGCTGCCGCTGTGTCCGGTCAAGTGCCAGAGCTCCTCGCAGATATGGGGGGCTGCCGGTGCCAGCATGAGCATTAAAGTGGTCAGTGCCTGGTTATATGAAGCAGTCTGCCAGCGGTTGTTGGCCTGTCTGTCTTTCAAGAAATTTACAAATTCCATTAAGGCGGAGACCATGGTATTGAAGCGAAATCCCTGGATCCGTTCAGTCACCTGGCGGATGGTCGAATGCAGACGTTGTTCGATTTCATGATCCCGTCCTTCGGCATCAGCGCTCACAGAATAGGTGTCCGCATATAGAATCCAGACCCGGTTCAAAAAACGCCAGGCGCCATTTATTCCATCCGTATTCCAATCGACATCCTGATCGAAAGGCGCCATGAACAATTCGTAGATGCGCAGGGCGTCCGCCCCATATGTCTCAACGATCTCGTCAGGGTTAACGACATTCCCGCGCGATTTTGCCATCCGCCACCCATCCGGACCCATCAACTGTCCCTGGCTGAGCAGCTTGCTAAACGGCTCGCGGAATGGAACCAGCCCGGCATCTGCCATGACCTTGACCCAGAAGCGTGAGAACAGCAGGTGCAGTACTGCGTGCTCTGCTCCGCCAACATAGAGATCAACCGGCATCCAGTGCCGCATTACAACCGGCTCAAAAGGACCTTCCCTATAATCCGGGCTGGTGAAGCGCAAAAAATACCAGGACGAACAGGCGAATCCTCCCATGGTATCGGTCTCACGCTCTGCGGGACTCCCGCAATCTGGGCAGGTTGTATGGACAAATTTTGGCACGCGTGCCAGAGGCGATCTCCCGCTCCCATCCGGTAAAAAGTTGTCCATCTCAGGCAGCAGAACAGGCAGGTCGCTCTCAGGCAAAGGCACGGTGCCGCACTGGTCGCAGTACACGATAGGGATTGGCGTTCCCCAATATCGCTGGCGACTGATCAACCAATCGCGCATATGGTACTGGATCGCCGTTCGACCGATCCCTCCTGCTACCAGTTCATCCCCAATACGCCGGGCGGCATCAACGCTGGATAAACCTGTATACACGCCCGAGTTCACAAGATATCCATTCTCCATAAATGGTTGGGATATCTCTTGGCCCTCACCAGCTTGTTGATCGTAAGGCAGGATCACCGGACGGATTTCAACCGCATACCGCTCGGCAAACTCGAAATCTCGCTCGTCGTGTGCTGGCACACCCATAATTGCGCCGCTGCCGTAACCGGGGAGCACATAATCGGCGATCCATACCGGAATTGCTTCACCGTTCAGCGGGGTGATGACAAAACTTCCTGTGAATACACCGCTCTTATCACGGTCGGTGATCATCCGGTCCAGCTCACTTTTCTGGCTCGATTTGACGAGATACGACTCGACTGCTGTACCCTGCTCCGGACTGGTCAACCTGCCAACCATTGGATGTTCAGGGGCTAGTACCAGGAATGTAGCCCCGAATAATGTGTCAGGCCGAGTAGTGAAGACTGTGATATGCCGTTCATTGTCACCATCACCGCTTCCGGGAAACTGAACAACCTCAAAATCGATCTCATAGCCCTCAGACCGGCCGATCCAATTGCGCTGCATCTCAGCGATTTTTTCAGGCCAATCGACCTCCTCCAAACCCAAGATCAGTTCATCAGCGTAGTCGGTGATCTTAAAATACCAGGCGGGGATCTCACGCTTACGTATGCCAGTATGCCCTCGCCAGCAAACGCCTCCCGCGGCTTCGTGGCTGGAGAGTGTCGTCTGGCAGGTCGGGCACCACCACTGCCAGCTTGTATCTCGATAAGCCAGGCCTCGCTTATACAGCAGCAGAAAGAACCACTGTGTCCAGCGGTAAAAAGCAGGCTGCGATGAGTCAATTTCGCGCGACCAATCGTAGCTGGTGCCGATGAGCTTCATCTGCCGCCGGTAGTTTGCCGTATTCATATCTGTCGAATAGCGCGGGTGAATGCCGTGAGAAACCGCAAATTGTTCTGCTGGCTCCCCAAAAGCATCCCATCCCATCGGGTGCATCACGTTATAACCACGCATGCGCATGAAGCGGGAGAGCAAGTCAGTGGGAATGTAGTTGCGGCAATGACCGACGTGCAGCCCTTCTCCAGATGGGTAGGGGAAGAAATCCAGGCAGTAATATTTCGGCCGGTCGCTGGATTGAAGAGCCTTGTATATTCCGGTCTCTTCCCAAATTTTCTGCCACTTCGCCTCAAATAATTGTGGGCGGTACTCCCCCCACTCAGTCTTATTTCTTGTTCTCGAGCCAGTCATCATTTGTTGCCTTTCGAACACACCTATCTGATGGCATACACCTTGCATCCCATGTCCGTTGAATCATCCTGTCTTCAAATCATAGGGAGGCGATATGAATGATTATCCCGATGAGGTCTGGATTCAGTTGTATATTAATCTATCTCGCTATATCGATTCGCGCGTTTGCCAGGATGGAAAGCACAGTGTTCAGGTCGCTTATTGGGTAAGGTCGACCGCCCTCTGCCTGGAGATGGAAGAAGTGGATGTGCAAGGCATGTACTGGGCCGCCTTACTCCACGACATAGGAAAGATCGGAGTGCCAGACAGCGTGCTGATGAAGTCCGGACCATTGACTTGCAGTGAATGGAAAGTGATGATGCTCCACCCGACCATTGGGGCGAATATGGTAAAAAACTTAAAGAAAATCGAGCATATCGCACCTGTAATCCATACTCATCAGGAAAAATATGACGGCAGCGGCTACCCGTTGGGGCTCTATGGGGAGCAAATTCCAATTGGCGGTCGGATCCTGGCTGTCGTTGACGCTTATGAAGCGATGACTCATAACCGAGTGTACCGGAAAGCCCGGACACACTGCGAGGCGATCAGAGAATTGAGACAGCTCGAAGGCAAACATTTCGATCCCATCGTGGTAGAAAGCTTTTTATACAGCATGCACTTGAACTGATGAGAACTCATACCTAGAACCTGTCGTTAAATCAAATGACCTCCGTCCACAGGGACGAAGATCAACTTCGCGGTACCACCCTGGTTGCCCGGTCAGCAATACCGTCACATGCTAACCCGGACCACTCTAGATCGCAATAACGGGCGAATCCCGCTGCAGGCTGATTGAGCAGAATGGCTCAACTGTACCGGCAAAGTTTGCCCCTCTGAGGGGCAGCAGGCGAGTTCGGCCTAAATCGAACTGGTCGTGTTCCGGTGACACTTTATCGGGCTCACACCTCGCTCTCCCGAATCGCTGCCGGATGGCTTACTACTCCTGCTTTGACTATTTTTTATTCTTGGAAACAGTCGAGGCCTGTAATGAGAGCTCATTGCTTAGGCGACTAATTCCAGAAACTTCTACAAAGTGGACCCAGTGGGATTCGAACCCACGACCTTCTCAATGCCATTGAGACGCGCTCCCAACTGCGCTATGGGCCCAATTTAAGTAGCCGGAATTGTACTTTGAAAAAGACAATTCGTCAACAAGTGGACCTGGCGGGATTCGAACCCGCGACCTCTTCAGTGCGATTGAAGCGCGCTCCCAACTGCGCTACAGGCCCATCACCACAAGCGCTCTCATTCTAAATGAGGCCTGCATACCTGTCAAGAAACAGCAGCCAGCAGGCTTTGCAGCTGTATCTGAGGAAGCAATGAACTATGACCTCAATTGACTGAGAACTTGCCTACCCCTCCCTCCGTAGATAGCACCTGCAGATAGCTTTCAAATTGTAGTTTAATCCTGGACTTCCATCCAGCCCCTGATAAGGCTATAATCCTATGAACCTGCAGCGCTGACGGCATTATTCGGCTGGGAACTCTCCCACAAACCAATCAGAACACAAAGATTGACCGGAGGTCTTGTGATAGAAATCCAATCCCCCTCATATCATATTCGGCAAAACCAACTCTCAATCGCCCTTCAAACTGGTGATTTTTCTGGATTGGTGCTCAATCCCGGTGCCAGCATGAAGTATCTTACCGGTCTTGAATTCCATCTGATGGAACGTCCTGTAACAGCAATATTCATCCCCAACGCGCCAATCATTATGGTTGTACCTGAGCTTGAGATCGCCAAGCTGGACAGACTACCCTATGCCGTACAGATTTTCACCTTTGGTGATGATCCAGGGACCTGGCAGCAAGTTTATAAGCAGGCCGCTGAGGCAGCCAACTGGGGAATAGAGAAAAAAATCGGTGTTGAACCAAATCGCTTGAGATTGCTCGAGTACCGCTTGCTGGAGAGTGCGGCGTCCCGTATCAATTATGTATCCGCTGAGCATGTATTATCCTCCCTACGGATGATTAAAGATGAAACCGAGCTTACAGCTATGCGAAAAGCGGTAGAAATTGCCCAGTTCGCTCTGAACGAAACATTGCCCTTGATTAAAACTGGAGCTACAGAGAAAGAGATCGCCGCCGAGCTGACCCTCCAGCTTCTGCGGGGAGGGTCAGAGCCAGATATCCCATTCTCACCGATTGTATCTGCCGGTCCAAACAGTGCCAACCCACACGCCACACCCTCCCACCGCCCTCTCCAGCCGGGAGATTGCCTTGTCATCGACTGGGGAGCAACCTATGATGGCTATATATCCGACATCACCCGCACCTTCGCGGTCGCGGAGGCAGACGCCGAAATGAGGCAGGTTGCTCAGATCGTCCTGCAGGCCAATACCACAGGGCGCGAGGCTGCAAAACCGGGCATCGCTGCCGGGTCGATCGATCTTGCCGTACGTCGCGTTATAGAAGATGCCGGCTATGGGCACTATTTCATCCACCGCACGGGTCATGGGATCGGTCTGGAGGGACACGAAGGACCTTATCTTTTCTCGGCAAATGAACAGGTGCTCAGTCCGGGGATGACTTTTACCATCGAGCCGGGAATATACCTGCCCAACCGCAACGGTGTACGCATTGAAGATAATCTGGTCATCACAGAAAGCGGCACTGAATGTCTGACGGATTTGAACCGTGATCTGGTGGTTGTGGGATAAGCAGCCATGAACCGTGATCTGGTTCTGGTTTCACTCTCCCTGACGGTATGGGGGGTGGGGGAGGGTGCCTTTTTCTCTTTTCAGCCTTTATATTTACAGCAGTTAGGTGCTGACCCGATCGCGATCGGAGCGATCCTCGGAGGGTATGGAATCGCTCAAACCCTTGCCCATATCCCGGCTGGCTACCTGGCAGACCGGATCGGTCGGCGCCCGTTGATGAGGTTTGCCTGGATTTTCGGGTTTGTGTCGACTGGGCTGATGGCACTGGCTACGACCCTCCCCGTCTTCGTAGTCGGCATGCTGTTATATGGCATGACAATGTTTGTGGTTTCTCCACTGAATAGTTATGTGACTGCTGCGCGTGGTCGTCTGACAGTAGGGCGGGCACTGACGATGATCTCGGCTGCATACAATATTGGTGCCATCCTGGGTCCCTTATTGGGAGGCTGGATCGGTGAGACTTACGGATTTCGCAGTATATTTTCTGTGGCTGCGATCATATTTGGCCTTTCGTCCGTACTAATCTTCTTTATCAGCCCTCAACCCGTTGAAGTTCGCAGCAGCCTGGAGCGGGGCGACAAAATCATCAATAATGCACGCTACCTTCGGTTCATGTCACTGGTCTTCCTGGCGTCATTTGCCATGTATCTGCCTCAACCCCTTACCCCTAACTTCCTCCAGAATGAGCGCGGGCTCAGCCTGGTCCAGATCGGGCAGCTTTACTCGATCAGCTCGCTGGGTGTCGTACTTGGCAATTTGCTGCTTGGCAACCTCGAACACCGCCTGGGATACCTGCTAGGACAGGTGCTGGTAGGATTTTACGCGGCTATTCTGTGGCGGCAGACAGGGATGTTATGGTATGGGCTGGCGTTCTTGTTCGTCGGAGGCTACCGTACCGCCCGTTCACTGGCAATTGCCCAGGTACAAACCCTTGTCCATCCCGCAAATATGGGGCTGGCGTACGGGTTGAGCGAGACAATCACCTCATCAGCCAACATCATCGTTCCCTTCATCGCAGGTTTTCTATACAACCAGAACCCAAATATCATCTTCCCGGTCAGCCTGATTCTGATCGCTATCGCGATACTGGCGAACGCGTTATACCTATACCGCCGTGTGGCACCTGAAGATCATGTGATCCCTGCATGAGTCTGCTAGGTATTGAATTTGATTATTCGTTTTGTGTTCATCTGTTGACAAACAAGAACATTTGTGCTAGTATCCGGGCATGAAGTTGAGTGCCTATGCCCGTTCACTTGGTGTCTCCTATCGTACTGCCTGGCGCTGGTTCAAGGC
>JAQBDA010000239.1:0-4609 GCA_032124675.1 Chloroflexota bacterium | reverse complement strand
TGCTGGCTGCGGCGCCAGCCGCGATACCAATGCCGGCTGCGGTTGCACCCACCAGCCAGTCGGGAAGTCCTTCTGAGGAGCTTTCCTCGCCCTCAGGCTCAGGCGTGGATTCTACGCCGCCCAGCCAGTCAGTGATCGTGTCGCTGGGTCCGGGTGGGCTTTCTTCCAACCAGGGTAACGCAGCAGAATCGAGCGCTTCGATCAGCTTCTGGTCGACTACCTCATCATCCAGACCCGCTGGCTGGTCAGAGGCGAATGCTTCTTCGGGGGCTATTCCGCGCAGCCAGCTAGGGATCTCGGCAGGAGCCAGCTCTTCGCCTTCCTCATCGCCGTTCTCTTCATCGATGGTATAACCCATTTCAGCCTGGGTCGTATCTCCCATAGATGGTTCCCAGCCTGCATCTTTCATCCATTCCGGTATCAGCTTGTCGCCGCCGGGCGTATCCTCCTGTTCTGAGACGAAAGGAGATACTTTCAGCTTGCCTTCGCCGGTGCCGGCTTGTCCTCCGGGTACATTATTTTCCAACTCTTGAAGCCAATCCGGGGTATCCTCCTGGTCGCTTTGCTGCGAGCCAAGGTCAACACCCAGTGAGGAGGCCCAGCGGGGCTGGCTTGCGACACTCCGGTCGGGTACCCAATCGAGCTTTTCCAGTACCACTGCTTCATCGGGTACCAGCTCTGGAGTTGGCGCCCTAGGGTTGGTCTGACCCAGATAGGGATTCAATGCAATGGCATTCTGCCGGTAGACCTTGGCATCCTCCTCGCGCCCCATGCCTTCCAATATTTCTGCCTGGATGCGGTTGGCTTCAATGCAGTAGGGCAGCCTTTTCAGCACGGCTGTGCAGGCGTTAACCGCTTCCACCCTCTGTCCGGCTTTTTCGTAGGATTTTGCCAGCGTCAGGTGCAGGTCCAGGCGCTGAGGATCCTCTCCCAGGGCAGCGCGCAGCTCGTTGATTGCCTGGGGGTACAGCTCGCCTTTGTAGTACATGCGAGCCAGTGCGCCGCGCGTCAATCGGATTTTAGGCGGTTCAAATCCATCACGCCGGCCGTATAACCGGCGCAGCTCGCTCTGGATGGCGCCATTAGAAGGCTGGACCTCGAATGCCCGTTCCATGTGCCAGATTGCAGCATCCAGATTGCCCTCATCCTCGCGAATGATGCTCATTCCGAGTTGAGAAACGAAATCGTCCGGAATAGAGGAGAGCACGCGCTGAAATACGTCGGAGGCATCGCTGTAGCGCTGAGATTCGAGATATGCCTTCGCCATCAGGCGGTAGGTGTCGATGTGTTTGGGCAGGATTTTTAATATGTAGCGGCAATGAGCGAGTGCCTGCTCGTACTGTCCACGATCGATCAGCCCGTCGATCTCCTTGGTATAAGCTCTTAGTGGAATCTTAGCCATAGAAGATGCTCCCTTGTCTGGTCGCAGGGCACAGGTTGAAGATTAATGGGTCGTCCTCGATCTCCGGCGTTGTGTTTTCAACCCCTGAACACGACCAGCGCACGATAAGGAATATTCTATATTTTTCGGTTAAATGACGTAACTGCACAATGTGCCCTTCCCTTTAGTATGCCCTATTCTACGGTATGTTGCAAGTATTTTGCCGCCATTTTCTCGTAAGCTACGGATTTGTAAGGTTGTCTGAATGCCGTAAAAATTATGGACGGGTAATTACACCCGTCCACATAAACACCACTTAGAATAGTAGGTCTGGATCAGTCACCGCTCGCAGGGCTAGGTGCGATTTCCTTGGCAGGTTTTTTGCTCTGGAATATCGCCCATACCAGTGCTGCGATAAGGATCAAGACGATTAACCAGCCAGAGAAACCCAACGTCTTATATGTCACGACAACGGGTGCGATGATCAGAGCAACCAGGTTGACTACTTTGATCATTGGGTTGAGTGCTGGACCGGCAGTGTCTTTGAAGGGATCGCCAACCGTATCACCAACGACACTGGCCTTATGGCGTTCCGATCCTTTGCCCAGGTTGTTCTCCGGGTCGCTGGGTTCATCTTCGATCAGCTTTTTGGCGTTATCCCAGGCACCGCCCGAGTTGTTCAAGAAGACTGCCAGGAGCTGCCCGGACACGATGATACCCGCTAGAAAACCACCCAAGGCTTCCACCTGCAAGAGCATACCGACGATAATTGGGCTGAGCACACCGATAAGAGCCAGGGGGACCAGCTCTTTTTGGGCGGCTGCGGTAGCGAGGGCTACCGGCTGCTTGTAATCCGGTTCAACTTTGCCTTCCAACACACCGAGCTTGAACTGCCGGCGTACTTCGATAATGATCAGCGCGGCTGCCCGGCTGACCGCCTGAATTGCATAAGATGAGAACAACCAGGGTACTGCGCCGCCGATCAGCAGTCCAACAAATACTGCTGGCATGGAAACACGGATGCCTCCTGCAAGCGCGGTGGGATCGACGCGGCTGACGTCAGTGATAAATGAGCCGAACAATGAGACAGCCGCGATCACGGCAGAGCCGATAGCTATGCCTTTGGTAATCGCTTTAGTGGTGTTGCCGACAGCGTCAAGATCTGCCATGATCTGGCGGGCTGCATTCGTATCCGGGTCATCCAAACCGTGCCATGCCATTTCGCCGATCCCGTTAGCATTATCTGAGATCGGTCCAAATGAGTCCATGGCAACGTTGTTGCCCGTCAGGGTGAGCATCCCGATCCCGGTCATAGCCACACCATACAGCGTTAACGTGAAGGTGATAAACTCTGGGCTTTTTCCGGAGGTTGCAGCCAATGAAGTGACATCAACCCCTGAGAAGAGCAGGATAGACAGAAATATGGTTAGCCCGATGATCAGGATCGACCAGACTGATGATTCGAAGCCCACCGAAATTCCGGACAGGATCAAGGTTGCCGGTCCGGTGTCGGCCGATTTCTTGATTTCCTTGACCGGCGGGCTGTGTGTGCCGGTGAAGAATTCGGTCAATCGGTCGATGGCTATCGCCAGGGCGACCCCGAAGGCGGTCGCCAGGAAAGGACGCCACCAGCCGCCCGAGACATCCTGCATATACAGTAGTGCGACAATTCCGAACAGCACCACAGAGATGCCGGCCGAGGTCAGGAACCCGGTGAAGATGGCTTTCATTGCATCGCCGCTCTTGCCATCACCGCCCTTCACCAGATAGGTGCCGAAGATGGATGCCACCACACCGATGCCGCGCACCAACAGCGGGTAAATGATCCACTCCAGACGTCCGGTGATGGAGGTAAGGGCTACCCCCAGGATCAGGCTGGAGACAATCGTCACTTCGTAGGATTCAAAAATATCGGCTGCCATCCCGGCACAGTCACCCACGTTATCGCCGACCAGGTCGGCAATTACCGCCGGGTTGCGCGGGTCGTCTTCGGCGATACCGGCCTCGACTTTACCGACCAGGTCTGCACCGACGTCGGCAGCTTTTGTGAAGATGCCGCCGCCCACACGCATGAACAATGCCAGCAAAGTGCCTCCGAAGCCGAATCCTAGCAGCGCATCGGGTGCAGCAATCCCAAATATTATGAAGATGATCGTTCCCCCGAATAACCCCAGCCCATCGGTCAGCATGCCGGTGATCGTACCCGCCCGATATGCAATGCGTAGAGATTCACCGAATGATCTGCGTGACGCCGAAGCCACACGGACATTCCCTTGCACTGCCATACGCATGCCGATCTGCCCGACGGCCAGTGAGAAGATGGCTCCCATTACAAACGCGATCGCCCGTCCGAATCCGATCAGCGTACGCACCTGCTGGGTTTCTGCTGGTGTAAGGTTTTCTGCGCACTCGATCGCAGTTTGCATGGATGCACCCTTGAATGCCAGGCAGTACCACTCAGAAGCCTCAGGTGTTGGAGGCACGATATACACAGACGCGAACAATGCGATGGTCAGTATGGCAATCAGCGGCAAGATCGACCGCAGCTGCCGCCGCAGGTAGGCATCCGCTCCTTCGCGGATAGCGTTCCATACCTGCTGCATCTTGTCCGTACCCTTATCTTCCCGCATGATCTGGTAGCGCAGGAAAACGGCATACAGCAGTCCTAGTATGGCTACCCCCAGAACGCTCCAGATGGCAATTTGTTCGAATGTATTCAATCCGTACATGTTTGTTTTATCCTCCCGACGGGTCCTTGTGATGTGGATTGTAGAAATATCGACCTCCCGGCAGCATCTCTGCGGGGAATGTCCCGGATTGCATGTCGATTCTTTGTTGGTGTCTGTGAAAACATTTTTGAGTAAGCGGTTCGCACGCCTTGGGGATTGGTGACTTCATTTTACAGGCGTGAGACAAATGTGTCAAGAAGGCGTGCCTGGGGGTTAAATATTAGTGTTAAATTAGAGGTGGCAAAACCTATTGACTTTGGGTGTGAAATTATTGTATAAAATTATGCGTATATATACGTAATTCGTGATTTGTTACCGGACTCCCACTGATCTGAGTAAGTAAAGGTTGGGGCAAACCAGCGGCACTGCTGTACAAGACAGCAGGTGTTTTACTTGTTTTTTTTGCGGTTAACCGAATAATTTCAAAGCAGGGCAGAACTTTTACACGGATTGAACCCTGTTGGCAGATTACATGTATGTAATGGAGAGCCACAGATAA
>JAQBDA010000238.1:0-9640 GCA_032124675.1 Chloroflexota bacterium | reverse complement strand
GCACGCTGCACAACTACACTTGTTCCTGGGACAGGAGGCGTGAATATTCACCATTGGGAATAATTGCCTAACCCTGGCTCAACCAAACCGCTGTTGGACAGTGCGATTTTCAGCAATTCAATCAAATTTGGGGAGGTAATCATGATCATTCTAGCAACCATGCTCTCGGGTATATCCTTGCTTATGAGCATCCTGTTTCTGATTAAACCAAGGGTTTCACTGCTGTTCGTGTTATTTCTTCCTCTGACCGCAGGAGCATTGTCTGCCTATATAGCTATCATAGGCGCAGCTGGCGCTATCCTTGGGTGGGTGTATGGCGCTCCCTGGGCTGTTCTCATGGGGATCCTTGGTGCGGGTTGGATGACCTGGTACGTCTGGCGATGTAGCCGGGACCACAAGGGTTTTGAAAATGCCTTTGGTTCCAGTTGGTCAGACCAAATATCCCCTGAGCAAGCCAGGAATATGGTCAAGCGACGCTGGTCATTTTATTTGAATATGAAAGCCTCTCCGGAGCCGCTCTGGGAGCGCGATATCCCGTTCTGGACGATTCCCGATACCGAGCGGCAGCTGCTGTGTGACATCTGGCGTCCAGCAGACGGCAGCGTTTCCGGCCTGGCATACATCTTCCTGCACGGAAGCGCCTGGGCAATTGGGGATAAAGATATGTTCACAAGGTCTTTCTTCAGCCACCTGGCAGCACAGGGGCATACCGTGATGGATGTAGCCTATCGTCTTATTCCTGAAGCAGATATCTACGGCATAGTCGGAGATGCCAAACGTGCGGTTGCCTGGATGAAGGCTAATGCGGACCGTTATGGTGTCAACCCTGAAAAGATCGTTCTAGGGGGCGGTTCTGCAGGGGCACATATCGCCCTGCTGGCAGGGTATACGCCTGAGCATCCAGTGTTGACACCAGAGGAACTCAAAGGTGTCGACCTGTCCGTATGCGGATTGCTCACCTTCTACGCGCCCACAGACCTGGTGGCTGGATATGATATATATGATGTAAAAAACTTATCAGCAAAACTGCCCCCAGTGCCGATTGGCACAAAAATCGAACGCAAAGATCAATTTTCTTATGCTGGTCGGTTGGATATCCTGTTGGGCGGGCACCCCGAGGACGTCCCTGACAGGTATCAATTGGCCAATCCAATTACCCACATTCATCCCGGAAGCCCGCCTACGCTGCTCATTCAAGGAGACAAAGATATCCTTGTTCCCATAGAAGACACCCAGGCACTCTACGCAAAACTGGTTGAATCTGGCGTGCCCGCCATCAACGTGGTTTTTCCTTGGACACAGCACGGCTTTGACCTGCTGTTTCCACAAATATCCCCGCCAGCTCACTCGGCGCTGTACGATGTGGACCGATTCCTGGCGTTGATGGTAAATAGAGATTGAGGAGCAAAGAAGTTAAAGTATTTCAAGGTTCACTAGAATCACCCGACGACTGAGCTCTCTGTTGGACAGCTAATTTCATCAAAGGAGCAGCATGCAACCCAGCAGCACAAAACCGTTCGTAGTTCCGCCGGCCTCCGGCAGAGTTCTGAAGCGGATCGGCGTCACGCATAAGCTGGTCAGCCAGCAGACCGGGGGCGGCTATTATCTTTTCGAAGCAGAGTTCGATCCTGAAAGCGGGAACAGACTGCACGTGCATACCTATGAGGACGAGGTGGTGTACGTCCTGCAGGGAGCGATCCAGATCAGGTTAGGCGATGGGGTGCTGGAAGCAGGCGAGGGAAGTGTCGCCCACCTGCCCAAAGGCATCCCGCACGCGCTCTACAACCCGGTGAATACGCCTCTCAGGATTCTGGCACTGGCAATCCCCGGCGGGATGGAAGGGTTCTTCGATGAGCTCGAATCCGCCCTGCAGGACGGGGGCATGGATGACGCAAAGCACAGGGCGATCTCTCGAAAATATGGGATCGAATGGTTGGAATAAGGCGACAGAGCAGGAACAAAACTTTATCGAATGTTCGGGTTTGTGAAATTGATCACCAAAAAATATTGCAGAATAGTGAGAACAAGGGTAAAATTAAGGAAATCCCACCCAAATGTTCACCTGTTTTGGGTAAAAATGGGGACAGAATCATTGCGAAGTGGCATCCCAGACAAAATATTGTGAGATGGAAGCATAATACAAGAGGAGAATAAGATGAAACACAGACTTCTTTTTACTCTGGGAATTGTTCTGGTGCTGTTCATCCTGCCAGCGGCTGCCTGCGCCTCCACCGCCGCTCCCGAAAATATCACCGTTACGTTTAGCGCTGATGAAAAATGTACCCTGCAGGGACCGGCAACCATCCCATCCGGAAAGGATGTCACCCTGGAGGTCATTGGAAATATCAAGGAACACGACACCGTCGGTATAGCGATTCTGAGACTCGATCCAGACAAAACCAAAAAAGATCTTGAGGATCTGTCATTTTATGACCCCCAGCCTCCCTGGTCGCTAAGAGTCGGTTTTTACGAATTTCCCACAGACGGCAACCCCCATTCAATCGTTTTAAATCAAACCGATGGTCCGATCTATTTTTTATGCATGACTCCAGTAGCAAATGTAGGGGCTCTAGGACCTATCGAAGTCAAATAATAGGTAAAGGTAAGATGGGGTAATAAAGGACAAACCAATTCAATAAACAAACAGTTGGCAGCCTAATTGCAGAATATAGGATCTGCACTTAACCAAGAGCCTTATCACTTACTCAAGTTAACCAAAGGCAGCAGCAGGTAATAAGCCGCTTCAAACGGCATGCCGCCGGCTTCGTAGGCGCCGATGTCGCAGCGACCGCTGCGCAGGTAGCCGCGCTGGTCGACCGCCGGGCAGGTGAGGGGGTTGCCCTGGTCGAGGGCCGGGCTGCCGGGGAGCAGCGCCATGCTCTGGGTGGGTCCGCCATTATAAGCAAGCGCAGCAAGCAGCGGGTCGGCGTAGATCGGGTCCGCGGTGATATTGTTGTTGACGTCGTTGTTGTAGGTGGGCTTATAGCGCGGGAACTGAATATTCTGGCCACCATCCGCCATCGGGCGGTTGGTGTGGTAGCCCTGCCACATGGTGGGGGAGGGCAGGTCCTGCTCGTTGAGGGTGTTGTTCAGGAAGATGGTGTTGCTGAGGGTGATGACGCGGTCCGGGTCACCATCACCACCGCCATGCAGCGCGCCGCCCTGGTAGGCGGCGTGGTTGTTGGCGAATACCGTGTTGGTGATATCGATATTCCCCAATGTGATCGCCATAGCTCCGCCCTGACCGACGGTATTGAACGGGGCGGAGGTGCTGTTTCCCTCGAAGGTGCTGTTGACCACAGTTCCGTGACCGAGGATGTACAGCCAGGCGGCACCGCCCTGGCGACCAGCCTGGTTGCCGTGGAAGGTGGAATAGCCGATCTCCAGGTTATCCTCAGCCGTGCCACCGGCGTGGTCATCCTCGATATGGTAGATGGCGCCGCCCTGCCCATAGCTGCCTTCGACACCCAGGGTACTGTTGCCGGTGAAGGTGGAGTGCTCGTAGATGGCTTTGGTGCCCAGGTTATCGGAGATCACCACGCTCAGCGCGCCGCCGCCGCGGATAGAGGTGTTGTCCTCGAAGATTGAGCCGCAGACGTGCATGCGATTGTTGGAAGCCGGGTTGTAGCTGTTGCTGACGCCATCCAGGTGGATGGCGCCCCCGTAGCCACGCACGATGCCGCCCGATGTGGTGTCCAGCGCCTGGTTCCCCGTGAAGCGGCTGTTGAAGATCACCAGACCGGTGGCGATGCCGCCGAACGCGCCACCATTGCCCGCCAGGTTGCCCTCGAATATAGAGCCCGAGATAATCGTCTCGTAGGCGTTGTGCACGAAGATTGCCCCGCCCTGGTTATCGGGCGTGGTCGTATCGCGGGTGGTGTTGTTCTCGAAGGTGGAGTTAATAATGTGCACGCGTGTGCCGGGGTGTCCGGCTGCCAGCGCCCCGCCGGAATGGTCTCCGGTGCTGCCGCCCGAGGGCGCTTTTCCGTTCACCAGGCGGATGTTCTGCAGGGTGATGGTTATATCTCCAAGTGAAGGATCATGCCAGTCTTTGTGCAGGATGCGGTTCAAACCCAGCCCATCCAGGGTGACCAGCTCGCCGCCATCCAGGACGGTATCGACCGCCGGGTTGAGCTGCAGGGTGACGTCGATGGGGATGCTGACCGGGTCTGGACCACAGTCGAAGCTGATCTGCCCGCCCTGGTCGAGGGCTGCCTGCAAGCCTGCCCGGGTGCAGTTTGTGACCATAATGGGGGAGGAAAGCGTCACCGGCTGGATGGGTGGGGCGCAGATCGATAATCCGCTGCCGAAGGTAGGGCTGGCAGCCGCAGGTGGGATACCGAGAAAACTCGCCGAAAGAATCAGAAATAACAGGCCGAGTGCGATGGCGGGCTTCATCTCACCTTTCATGAATGACCTCCTGAAATGATAATACTACAAGGTCGGTCTGGGGCTGGTTAAGGTTCGATTATCTGAGAGAAATGCCAGATTGCAGGCTGGTTTCGCCTTGCTGCCTGAGAACTGATGGTAACAAACAGGCGATACTTGTGCTACTATGAATCTGCTAGAAAAGGAGTAAGGAAAATGTACCGCACACTTGCTTCCAACCTGTGCATCCTGATGCTGCTCTGCCTGGCGGCACCTGGCTCGGCTGCTACCACCTCAGGCATCGCCACAATACCGGCAGCCAGCCCGCAGTATCATAACCTGCTGCGAGGCGAGATACCTGGACCAGAGTACGCGCCGGGACAAAGCTATGGCTTCGCGCTGGTCGGTCATTATGATGGGAACTTCCATGATGTCGCCCTGGATGGGGCTGGAAATGCCTTTCTGGGTGATACCCAGGGGCTGCGGGTACTGGATATTGCCGATCCCACAAATCCCTCCGAGCTGGGGTTCTTGCAAACCAACGGGGCAATCCTGGACGTCGAAATCATGGGAACAACTGCTTACCTGGCGAGTTACGCCAACCGGCTGTACATCGTGGATATCAGCAACCCGCACAACCCACAGGCGCTTGGCAGCCTGGCGATGCCGGACGCTGTCGATGATGTTGCCGTGCAGGGTGGCTATGCTTACGTGGCCTGCTGGTCGGGCGGTCTGCGGGTGGTGGATGTGAGCGACCCGGTACACCCCAAGGAGGTCGTTTCGTTTTCCTTGCCCGGAAATACCGGATTGGCGAAGGGTGTGGCGGTGGCGGGAAATTATGCTTACGTGCTGTATTCCGACATCGATGCCCACGAAAGCGGCATCTGGGTCTTCGACATTGTTTCTCCTGCCAATGTCCAGCTGGTAGATGATCTAGGCATCCCGGGTGCAGATTTCCAGGACCTGGTCATCAATGGAGACATCCTCTACGCTGCCGAATCGTCCACCGGGATGCGGGCGATCGACATCAACGTTCCGCTGGCGATCAGAGTAATGGGGACATATCCGGCAGGAAACTCTCATGCGGTGACCTATGAGCAAGGCCAGGTTTATCTGACCGTCGAAGACCCAGGCGGCGCAGGACTCGGCGGCCTGGCAGCCTACGATGCCAACGTCCCGCTGGTGCTTGTGCCGGACGGTTTCTACTCGCTGCCGGATTCGTCGCATGGCATCGCCGCCCAGGGAGACCTGGTCTACGTGCCGCGCGATTTCAGCGGCCTGTATATCCTGCGTTACGAACAGGAGTCTCCGTCTGCGGTCTTCGGGCAGGTGCTTCTGCCCAACCAGAGCCCGTTGGCAGGCATCACCGTCCAGATCAGCGAGACTCTGACAGCCACCAGCAACGCGGACGGTGTTTACCGATTCGATGACCTGCCACCAGGGGAGTACACCCTGCTACCGCAGCTACCAATTGGTTGCCCGGCCAACTTGTGCGTGTTCGCACCGCCATCACGAGCTGCCAACCTGCCGCCGAGCCAAGGCGCTCAGAACTTCACCCTGCTGCCGGCGCCGCTGTCCGCGGTGCTGCAGCCGGGCAGCAGCCGGACCCTGGTATACACGGACACGCTGGGCTCGCCGACAGTTTTCGAATTCCCTGCTGGCGCGGTGGGCAGCACCAACGACGTGCTCATCACCCCCACGCTAGCGACGCCCGGCAGTGGCTACGTATTCAGCGGGCATGCCTTCGTTCTGAACGTAACTGCGAACAACAATTGGGACAACCCTCTGGATTTACTTACACCAGTAACGGTCACCTTGCAGTACAGCCCGGATCATGTCCGGCTGATGGCGAATATTGACCAGCTGCAGCTATGGTGGTTTGGTGGCAGCGCCTGGGAAGATGCTGCCACGACGTGCGACCCGCCTGCAGCGCCAGATCACGATCGATTGAACAACACCTACGCCCTACCGGTGTGTAAAAGCGGGCTGTATGCCCTGCTGGGACCCACCTGGCAGGCTTTCCTGCCGCTGGTCCGACGCTGAAAAGGCGAGTGAAGTAGCATCTCCCGCAGGCGATCATCGCCTACGGGAGCTTTTTTGCCTCCATTAGAGCTTATTAATCAAGAGCCGTGATAGAGCATTCTCCCCGGAAAGCATAGTACAATCGCACCTGCATTTGAAACTGGAAGGACTTGTGTACCTGATTGGAGCAGGAAAATATTTTGAGAAACAAACATTTAGGAATTGCAGTTCTGCTGGCTGGCATGCTCTTGATGGCATGCAACCTACCGGAAGTAATCGTCAAGGGCATCGAAAATTCAGTAATGGCGGGTGAAGATACGGGCAGCGGAGCAGAGCTGCCTGGCGAAGGCATTTTATCTGCGACAGCAATCCCCACCGAGTCCGCGGTGACCTGTCTGGCGGGTACATGGGAGATCAATGGCATCCATGATTATATACTGGCCGCGATCCCGGCCGAAGCAGTAGAGCAGTACGCTCTGGAGTACAAAGGCAACAGCGGCAGTGCTTATCTCATCCTGAGTCCTGATGGGCAGGCCAGGCTGCAGGCAGATGGATTGGAGCTGCTCTTCGAAGCCCAGGCGTCAATCTTCACCGTGCCGGTCACTGCCAGCCTGGATGGAGAAGCCGTGGGTCGCTACACTGCTAACGGGGGAGTATTGACTACAACGGGTATGGATACCAGCGGGCTGAGCGCCTCCGCACAGGCGATGGGGCAGGAGCTGGCTTCCTCAGAGCAGATCCTGCGCGCCATTCCCATGCTGAAACCGCCCGCCAACAGCGCAGAATATATCTGTGAGGGGGATACCTTAAGCATGAGGGTGGGCGCCTATCCGGCGAGCGTGCCGGCGCTCGAATTCGTGCGCGTAGAATAGTACAGGTTAGAGATAACCAGGTTGTGCGCATAGCCATCTATTATTGATTCTGGGGTGTATTTCAGTTCTGGGGAAAAGGCAGATTGGCCCCCAATTTGAAATGCACCCATTGAGCTGCAACCGTTTGACATGGTTTTTATGCCGGTGCTATAATGTAAAGGCGGAGGGTTATATAGCGAGGGAAAGTCTGGGGAACTCACTGCTAGTCGGCTGAACTTCATAACGGGAGGGATTCATGAAAAAGACAAGCAAAGGGCCTACATGGCTCTTTTTCGCGTTAATACTCACATTGACAATTCCGCTAGCATGGGGACCAAGCTACGCCTCTGCGGACCTGGGTCCAGATTACCCGCAGGCGGGGATGGTTATCATCGCTCCAGGAAATCCGATCCAGGTTGCCATCGCCTATTCGAATGTCATCCCTGGGACGGACGATCTGCACATTGCAGTTCAAATGGCGATGGCGGATTACGGGACCATCAAAGGCTTTTCAGCGCAGAGTAATCTGCACGATACCGGCTGTGACGGCACAGTGGCTGCCACAGAGGCAGCCAATATCGTAGCCAACACCCAGAACGTGGGTGTAATCGGTCCATTCTGTTCAGGCAGCACAATAGGCGCACTGCCGGTATTCGACACTGCTGGCTTAACGATGATATCGCCATCGAATACCGGTGCGCCCCTGTATGAATTTGGACCAGGCGTCTTCAACCGGGTTATCCCCGCTGACCCGATATTCGATGGCTGGGATGTGTGGGTCAGCGGTCTGCCCTCGGCCCAATCCTGGGAGGCGGATTTCGAAACAGCCGCCGGTCATCCGCCGATGGTATTTGCCAAATATGCGTATGACGCGGCGATGCTGCTGCTGACGCGCCTCGATCAGGTCAGCAGCGTGGATGGGGGTGGAAACCTGGTTATCGACCGGTCTGCGCTTGCGACCGCGGTTCGAATCACTCACGATTTCCAGGGGATCACCGGGAAGATTACACTGGACCCATTTGGAACACGGGTTAGCGATTTCCTCGCTCCGGTCTGGATGGATGATTTCAGCGCTGCCAGCCTGGGTGATAACTGGACGTGGATAGATGAGGATCCTTCGAATTGGAGCCTGACAGCAAACCCGGGCTACCTGCGCATAATAACCCAGTCGCCCACGCAGAACAGGCTGGTGCAGGATATGCCAGCAGGGGATTTTGAAATCCGTACCCGAGTTGAATTCACCCCTACTGAAGACTACCAGTTTGCGGGACTGAGTATCTTTGCAGATAATGAAAACGCACTGAATTTTGGCCGCGCCTACTGCAGCACGCCTGCGCCTGATTGCATGGGCAACGCCATTTACTACGATTTTGTCGTAAATGGAATGATCACATTCAGCGATATCATGACGATCACACTGCAGAATGAAGCGCACTTGCTGATGAAATTTGAGGGGGGTGTCTATACCGGATATGTGAGCACAGATGGCGTCGTTTGGGAAGAAGTGGGCAGTCACACGCCAACCTTCGCCCCCCAGTATGTCGGGTTATATGCTTCAGGCCAAAATGCTGCAACCGAGATCCCAGCCGATTTCGATTATTTTACCCTCACCGCTGCCAATGAGATGATTTACCTGCCATTGATGGTCAATTGAAGATCAATTGATGGAATGACCGATAAGGGACGGTGACCCCAGGCCGTCCCTTTTTTTTGTAAGCCAATATACAGCATACAGGTATTATGAATTGTAATAGTCCAGTTCCCAAATCCCCCATTCCCCTGATCTCACTCATCATTCTCAACAAAACGCTCGTCTGAGCGGAAGGTCTGCACTCTGCCCGGAGCGTTTTCCAGCCAGCCTATCTTTACCGGAGGTTCCGGCTGGTCGAAGTCGGGTACGTAAGGCTTGATATCCAGCAGGGGGGTGCCATCCAGGATATCAATGCTTTCCACATAGAGGCGCTCAGCTTCGATGCGCTGCAAGCGGACGATGGAAAGCCCGATCGGGTTGGGGCGGGTGGGAGCGCGGGTGGCGAAAACGCCGTGCGGTTTGCTATCCAGGAAGGGGGTGACGGTGAGATCAGTGCGGGTGACCCTGTGCAGGTGGTAAATCAGGATAATATGCGAGAAGCCGTCCAGATCCTGCAGCCCGGCAAGGTATTGTGGGTAAATCTCGACGGTGCCAGGGGCGCTGTGGCGACTGGCAGGCTGGATGGGCATGTCCTTCAGGTCGGTGAAGGGTGAGTGGATGACGCCGATAGGCTGGTAGGTGATATTCAATTGATTGTCCTTCGAATCAAGCCAGCAGCAGTCGGGTGAGGGAATCCGCCAGCCAGACAGCGTATTGCTCCTTAGACCAGCTGCGTTCGATCGTCAGCAGGTTGAAGACCTCGGCGCTG
>JAQBDA010000237.1:0-13990 GCA_032124675.1 Chloroflexota bacterium | reverse complement strand
GACTCCGCCCTGGTGGGTCTCAACCGTCCGCATTCCACCCAGATACTCAGCCAGCATCCGGTAGGCGGGGATCACCGAGCTGCCGATGGTCTCGCGTGCTGCCTCCAGCATTTGTTGGCGCTCCGCCTCATCCAGACCATCCATCTCACCCAGCTTGTCCTCGAAGGCGATGTAGAAAGGCGTCCCCTCCGGCGAGCTGGCGGCGATCGCCTGGATGCCGCCCAAAGATGCCTGGATGGCTACCTGGGGAGGGTATAAGCCCTGCTCCTGGCTGATACGCAGGTTCTCGACCAGCTGCTCGAGCTTAAGTGCCACCTGGGATAGGCGGCTGAGGTAATCGTAAGCATCGTCCGGCGCAGCGAGCGGGTGCAGGTCGGTAAACAGATACTCCAGCTGGTACTGGATGCCGGTGATGATCGGGTTCACCGGGTACTCGTGATGCCTGAACTCCCCCATGCGCAGCTGGTCTTCCAGATACCAGGCATAAGTATCATACGAGACCTGCTGGTCTGCCGGCAGGCTGCTCCGGTCATAAGACTGGAGCAGCCCGAGAATGGCGCTGTACATGCTCAGGCTCTCCTGCCGGTAGGGTTCTGAGATATCGGTCAGCCGGGATTGATCCGCGCCGATCAGGGATGAGATGCCTTCCGAAGTAACCCACTCTGGATCGCGCAGCAGGATGAACTCGAACGAATCCGACAGGTACCGGTCGAAGGGCAGCCCTGCGAGTCCGGATAGCTCTGAAGGAAGCAGAATTTCCTGCGCCGATTGGTCTTCGACCGGGGCTGGCTGCACTGTCAGCGTGGCTTCGCCATCTGGTTCCTGAGCTGCGGACTCGCCGGCTGCAGAAGTCTTGTCCAAGGTTGGCTCGCCCGGCGGTGCAGGGACTGTGCTGCGGCAGCCGCCCGCCAGGGTCAGTGAAGCCAGCCAGGCAGCCAGCAGGATGCTATTCAACATACGGTATTTCATGAGCTTCTTCTCTCCTATACTCTTTCCTGCAATGTACTGCATCTTCATACGTCACTATAACTACCGCTGCCGTAAGCGGATGGATTAATAAAGTGTGCCACCAAAACAAACGGCCTCCCGCCGGTTGGACCATGCGGGAGGCCGTTTGTTTGCCCTTAGGGATAAATTGGTTAAGGATTAACCCGGAAGCCGGGCGCTTGATAATCCTCCGGCAGGTTCTCCGGCGGGATAGTCACCTGGTTGCCATCCCGTAGAGCGCTGAATGCGGGCGACATGATCTCGACCCCGGCCCGGTTAAACTGTTCCTGGATATTGGCATGCAGAGCAGAGTAGATACGCGGCATGCGCTCCGGGCTGTCGGAAAAGCAGTTAATCTGGTATGAAACGTTGTAATCATTGAGGCTGGTCTGCAGCACGAAAGGCTTTGGGTCATCCGCTACACCGGGGACAGCCTCGGCGGCCGCAATCAGCAGCTCCTCGACTTTTAACCAGGGCACATCATAGCCGATCGTCACCGTGGTGTGCAGCACCAGCCCCCTTTGCTTCGCCACAGTGGAGTAATTCGTCACGCTGCCGTTCAAAACCGCCGAGTTGGGGATGGATACTTCCTCGTTCTTGAATGTGCGTATACGGGTTGTAAGCAGGCGCTTCTCGATGACGAACCCGGTCGTATCACCGATGCGGATCACATCGCCGACGCTGAAGGCACCCGTATAGGTCTGGATGATGCCGGCGATGATATTGGTCACTGCAGATGCGGACGAGATGGTGATCAGCGCGCCCAGGAAGAGCGAGACACCTTGAAAAGCAGCCGAGTCCGAGCCTGGCAGGTATGGAAATGACACCACAACCCCACCCACCACCAGCAAGAATGCCAGCATACGGCTGGTGAATGGCGCCCATTCCGGCTCGAAGCCGCTGATCTTGATCGATCCATCTGCAATTTCAGCGAAGATCCAGCGCACAAACCGGATCAGGGTGTAAACAACCACAACGATGAGACCGATGGTGAAGAAATTCGACCGGTTATCCACCAGCCAGGTCCAGAAGGCTTGCAGCGGCAGCCGGATCAAGTTCAGCAGCTTATCGGCTAGTAGAGCCGTTGCCGGGAAATTCTGCAGCACAAATGGCAGCACGACGAGCAGTACAAGCAGATATAAGAGCAGCCGGAGGATCGTCAGGGCAAACTTAGCCACTCCCTTCCAGGCTCCTGAGCGGTAGAAATTCGTGCTGCGGAAGATTCCATCCTGTTCCACGCCGGTAGGTGCCTCATCGATCCGTCTCACCAGGCGGCGGTATAGCCGGTTGATGAGAAAGAAAACCAGAATCGTTATCAGCAGAAAAACCCCGGATTCGAGCAGCGCCATTGCACGCGCGCGTGGCGTATTCTGCTGGCGAGTGCGCTCGATGGCTGTGATGACCCTGTCAGCCGCGACGACTGCTAATTCCTGCCGCGTAACTCCTACCGCGGCTGCGTCTTTATCGGTTACGATCAGCAAGATCTGATTGTCCGCTAAAATAGCTGTGCCGAGGTCAGATTCGGCGGTTGTGATCTCTACCGGCGGGGCGAAGGGATTGGTCGCCAGGTCATTTAGGCGGTCGCTGATCGCTGCGGCTCTGTCTGACGGGGATGCTGACCCGAACCACTCGCGCACATAACCGGCTACCTCCCCGCCGACCACGATTGGCACGCCCGGCAGGGGCGTTGCCTGCGGCTGGTCAGCCGGGGTCGGTGTCGGGTCTGCTGCTTGAGATTGTGGGTCATGGGCAGCCTGACCGGGCTGTGCAAGCGATAGGGTGCCGAATACCAAAACGCCTGCCAATAGAACAGCCAGCCAGGTGAGGCGGGTTGCTGGAGAATTGAAGCTGTGATTCATGGAAGTCTCCTCACAGGAACTTGACTAATCCAAGATTTACCGCTACCCATTCTATCAAACCAGGCAGATATTTGCTATAATCAGATCAGCACCATCATCCAAATGTACTGTAGTTGAGCGAGTGCACAGCGCGAGCAGCAGAAAATTCCACCAACATAAGACAATTTGTCCAATTGTCCTGGATTTTCAAAGGAGAATCGAATGAAAATACTCATCCGCATCATCATCAACATGATCGCCCTGGGAGCCACAGCTTACCTGCTGTCGAGCAGGATGGAAATAATCGGCGGGTTTGTCGGGCTGCTGGTTGTAGCGGCGATCTTCGGTGTAGTGAACGCCTTCATCCGGCCGATCGTCAAGCTTTTCTCACTGCCGATCACCTGCCTGACCCTGGGGTTGTTCACCCTGGTCATCAATGCCGCCATGCTGCTGCTGACCGGTTTCCTGGCAGGAAGCCTGCTGAAATTCAACGGTGGCTTTTTCGATGTGCTGGTTACTTCCTTCATCGCAGCCATCATCATCAGCATTATCAGCGGCGTGTTGAGCTGGTTCCTGCCGGATGATAATGATTGATAACCTCATTGCTGGAGTTGTATTTTGACGGCTATAGCGCCAAATTACAACTCCGAAGTTTTCTTAAGGTACGGAAAAGTATTTTTGACATATAATAAGAAGTGTCTAACATCACCTAACATAACTGACATCATAAGCTATACTACAAGCGACCATCGGGGCATATCAGAGACTCAATATGGGAGCATAGATTATCTTATCCGTTGGTATCCAGTTGGTGGGGAACTAATGCGGATCTTGTCTGCGCATCGCAATCAAATCCAAATGGCTTGTTACACCCGGTCTGGAATTGGTTTTGGTGAGGCTTTAATTATGCTCACCAATCGCGTGTATCTCACTTCACTTTCAATTTCCCCAGATTGCGCACCTCCATAATGGAAGCGCAATTTTTTGTTTAATTGCAGTTTAGGTTAGTGTTCACCGTGTGAAAGGAGGAAGCAGAAATCAAGATAACCAACACCATATGAAGGAAGATCGTAAATTCATATAAACATCCAGATCATACTGTCAATCTTTGGGAGGGTAATCTTCAATGACCAAAAAATTTAATATCCTTTTGAGCGTTTTCCTGTTGATCAGCATCCTTCTCCCCGCGGCTGCCTTTGCTAAACAGGAACAACTGCCACCCAGCCCGACAACTATCACCATCTTGCATCACAACGACTTCCACGGGCAGCTCGAGGCTGCGGGCAGCAACCCGGGAATATCAAAGCTGGCATACGTGGTCAATGACATCCGCACCACAGTAGGCGCAGATAATGTACTTCTAGTGGATGCCGGCGACGAGATGCAGGGCAGCCTGCTCTCCAACATCTATCAAGGCGAGCCTGTCATCGACGTGTACAACAACCTGGGCTACGATGTCGCCACCTTCGGCAACCACGAGTTCGACTGGGGGCAGACAGTCCTGATCACCCGCACAGGAGAAGCGCTTTATCCGTATGTGTCCGCAAACATCGTGTTAAACGATACTGGCGATTGCGCAACTGCTGGCTGGGGGAGTCCAAGCTTTGTAACGTCGCCCTATGTCGTGCAGACTGTCGGCACCGCCCCGAATGAGGTGACTGTGGGGTTCATCGGTGTCACCAGCCAGGAGACTCCCTACATCACCATCGCCGCCGCTACGCAGGGTCTGTGCTTCAAAGACCCGGCTGCATCTATCCTGCACTATTATGATGCTGTGGATGCCCTGGCGGATGTGATCGTGGTAGTCAGCCACCTAGGTTTCACGGATGGCGGTTATGGCTACGGCTTCGATGTCTACGGCGACCAGACCCTGGCGCAGATGCTGATCGACGCTGGCAAGCCCGCCGACCTGATCATTGGAGGGCACAGCCATACAAATGTGAGTGTGCCTCCACCACTTGTGGGCGGCGTAACAACCGTCGTCCAGGCACGCTACAACGGCCGCCAGCTCGGTCGTGCCGATATCACAGTTGATTCTTTGGGTACGGTCACAGTTAATTGGCAAAAAATTGATATCAGCACCAGCGGGCTTGAAGATGCAGCCATTCAGGCTATCGTTGACGGCTATGCCAATGACCCTGTTTACCTGGCGCTCGTCAATCAGGAGATCGCCTACGTACAGACCGACCTGCTGCGCAACTACAACGGCGACAGCATGATGGCAGACTTTGTCGATGACGCGCTCTACAACCAGCTAAACAGTGATGCCGAGCCGCTCAACGACGTGGATGTCTTCTTCAACAACCCGGGCGGCATCCGCATCGACTGGTGCGATAAAGAGGATCCACCTAGCTCGGGCACTTATGTCTGGAGCAGCGATGCCGGAGACTGCGAGCCCGGCGTGTGGGCGCACGAACCGATGACGCTGACCTACGGCAGCATGTTCCAGATCCTGCCGTTCGGCAACGCCACTATCATCGGCGAGATGACCGGCGCCCAGATCCTGGAGCTGCTCAACCAGAGCGCCACCCTCTTCAAGGGTGCCCTGCAGACTTCGGGTATGGAGTACAGCTTCTACCGCTACACTGACGCCCTGCCCGGCCCGCAGCCGTGGGCATGGGGCGCATTCGATGCCTGCCTGATTAATAAGACCAGTGGCGTGTGCGAACCCCTCGACCTGACCAAGACTTATAAAGTAGGCACCAACGAGTTCCTGGCGCCTGCAGGTCAGGATGGCTTCGTGCCCTTCAAGTACCTGACCAACACCAGCTACTGGGGTGACATGCTCGATTCGGTCAACGCCTGGTTAAGCGCCAACCATGCAACCCCGGCTACCGCCTACAAGGGACCTGAGGGTGATGGTCAGCTGGATGGGCGCATCAGCCGCGATGGCGACGACACCAGCGGCAGCATCATCCCGGTCACCTTCCTGCACCACAACGACTCGCACGGCAACCTGGTCCCAGGATCGCGCCCCGGTTATACCCAACTGGCAGCGCTGATCAAGCAAGAGCGCGCCCACAACCCGGACCGCACAATGCTGCTCAGCACGGGCGATAACATCCAGGGCGACTCGATGATGTATTACTTCAAGTCTGCCGCACTGGGCTACGCCGCCGACGGCACCGCATTGCCTCCTGCAATGTGGATCAACCCGCTGATCAAAGCCTTTAACGCCATGGACTACGATGCCTACACACTGGGCAATCACGAGTTCAACTTCGGCCATCAGGTCTTCACCAGCTCGCTGCAGCTGGCTAACTTCCCGGTCCTGCAGGCCAATCTCATGGATGATGGGCAATATGGGCTGGGTGAGGTGCCTGTGGAGCCTTATGTACAGAAGGTGGTTGGACCCGAGAGCGTGAAAATCGCCATCTTGGGTATCGGCAACCACCGCGTGCCCAACTACGAGCTGCCCAGCAACATCCCCGGGCTGACCTTCACCAACCCGATCTCCAAAACCCAGGAGCTCTCGGACATGCTGCGCTCCAACAACGATATCGTCCTGGCACTGACCCACATTGGCTTCGCCGAGAACCCGAACAGCATCGAGGTGGATGCCAATGTTGATACGAACCTGGCAGCGACAGTCACAGGAGTAGATGCCATCATCGGCGGTCACAGCCACACCGACCCGTCGAAGGGCTTCGGCGATTACCTGTACCTGCCTGCCATCGTTGCCGGACCCGGCAATGCCCCGGTGATCATCAACCATGCCTACCGCTACAACAACACCCTGGGTGAGGTCATCCTCGGCTTGAGGCCAAAGTCAACCGAGGCCTCCGGCTATGATGTGGTCAGCCAGAGCGGGCGTTATATCCAGGTAGATGTTGCTGGAGCTGAAGACCCGCAGATCAAGGCGCTCATAGATCCTTACGTTGCTGTCCTGGATGCCTACAACAACACCCCCATCGGTGAAACAACGGTCCCGATCGATGCGCTGGAGGCCTACACCGAAGAGACCAACGGCGCCAATCTGCAGGCTGACGCGGCAGTATGGGAGCTCGAGGAGAATAACGGCATTTCGGTCACCTTCCACCTGTCGGGAGCGATGAGCAACCGCCTTATCGCGCCGGATGCGACACCCATCACGCCTACCCAGTTAATCGTCAACGATATGTTCTCGCTCATGCCCTACGAGAACTCACTGGTGGTGATGGAGATGACCGGACCGCAGATCAAGGCAGTCCTGGAGCGCGGCTACCGCAACTACTTCTACTACAAGTACGTTCCGGATTATGGCGGCTACTCGTACTACACCACCTGCATGCTGGATATCAACTCCGGCGGGCAGATCACCTACCGGGATACCTATCCAGCGTTCCCGGGCGGGAACAATGTCCTCTCCCTGGAATTCGACGGTCAGGCGGTCGATTTCAATGATGCGGTTACAAAATACCGAGTGTCTACCGTCAACTACCTGGCGGCCGGTTCGTGCAACTTCAACGATGCTGGTGTCTCCCTGTGGCCGCTGGACCAGATCGTGAACGACACGCAGTTCTACGTGCGCGATTCGGTCATCGGCTATGTGACTGATCAAGGCACTATCTCTCCGGCGATCGAAGGCCGGTTGGTGTTTGAAACAGTGCCGTTCAGTCATGTGGTCTACATGCCCTCAGTACCACAGGTGTTTTCGCCGTAGTCGCTGCATAAGGGCTAAAGTACAGGTTGGGACTCACAAGAACCAAGGATCAACACGTCCCAATACCGGATTAGGATAAGTCTAGAATCAAGGGCTGCCCGAGACTAATTGGGCAGCCCTTGATGTATTAACCCGATAGAAATTATGCAGTTCAGGGGAAATTGGGGGGGTGTTTGGACGGGCATACACCATCGCTCTGATTAGAAGAATAGCTCATAATAAGCACCTTCCACACAAATGTCTGTGGGAGGTGCTTATCGTTACGCCAGTTCGGGATAACGATAAAAGAAGTGATATCTTATCCCGAATTCACGTTATAGTTCAATAAAAATCACCAGACAAAAGCGACGAGGCGGGCTGATCGGAGCAGATCAGGTGGCCGCCTTCGACACCTCAACAGCCTGGTCGGCGTTCTTAACTTTACTGACCGGCGTGGTTCAGATTGTGGTGGGATTTGGTCTGCTGGGAATGAAGGGCTGGGCCTGGTGGCTGGCGCTGGTCGGCGTGGGGCTGAACCTCCTACAGGGAGTGGTCAGCATCTTCAGCGGCGGAACGTGGGGGGTGATCTGCGGCAGCATCAGCCTGATCTTCCCAATTCTTATCCTAATCTACCTGCTGACACCCGGCATCCGCCGAGTTTTCAGCGTCTAAGCTCAAATTGGGGGTGTATTTTGGCAAGCGTACGCCTGTCTAAATACAACCCCCTATTACTTCTACCTATCTTGGCTCAATAGGTAATTCAAACTCCAGGACCAGCTTGCCGCCTGTGTCGAACATGCGCAGATTATTGGCCTGGAGCTGATAGGTGGTGACACTCTGCAGCAGGGAGAGATAGGCAGTCTCCTGCTCCATGACCCCGGGCGGCGTCCCGCACATCAGTTGGGTGATGGTCAGTTCGCCAAAAGCCAGCTGGCTGCCCTGCAGCTGGTACTGACCGTTGTACGTATTGCAGCCTGCCGAGCCATCGATGCTGAATCTTTGTTCGAATGAGAGCGTGACATCGGAGCCTTCCAGTACAGGCAGCATTGCCCCGACCCCATCGTATCGGTTGAGCAGCTCCCAATCCGTACCTTCCAGCGGGTTGCTAGGCACTGGCTGCTGGACGGATACCGTTGCCGAGCGGCTGTCCGACTGCCCGGCATTATTGCTGGCAGTGATCGAGTAGACCACCTGCCCCGGGTTTGGGGGTGAATCCTGGGCGCTGCCGACCAGCGCAGCGCCATCCTGGATGACCGCCTCATCACGGGTGATGCGCACGTTATCTACCGTTCCCCCAACGTTCCACGACAGGCTGACGAACGCTCCCAACTGGATTTGCAGCGGGTCAACGGCAAAGCTGCTGATCTGAGGCGGTGGGGGCGGCATGGTTGCTGTCGGCGGCACAACCGTCGGCTGCGACACGACCTGTATCGTTTGCTGCTGGCGGCTGGTGCCTCCCGGTCCACTGGCTTCGATGGCAAAGGTGAGCTGCCCGGGTCCAGGCGGACAATCCTGGAACGTCCCGCCCAGCGGGGCATCACCCCAGATCTGTACACCGTCACGCAACAGGCGGACATTGTTGACCTGACCTTCTACCGACCACTGAAGTGTGACACATTGCCCTGTCATGATCTGGTTCGGTGCGACGCTGAACTGCCGGATCAGCGGAGCTCCGGGCGGCGGCGGAGCGACCTCGATGCGCTGCTGGCGCACTTCGACATTGCCGCCGGGCCAGACTACTCGTAATTCGTAGGTCATCGATTGGGGCGGATAGACCACCCGGGTGCCCTGCGGGGCTACTTTGTTTTCCTGCCAGGGCTGTCCCTGTGCGTAGAAATACACCGCTTCTGCACCCTGCACATCCCAGAGGAAGTTTACCGGGTCACCGGAAATCACCGCGGTCGGGTTGGCACTGAAGTTGATCGAAGGCGATGGGGTCTGGGTAGCCTTGGGTGTGGCGGTCGGGTAAGGCAGCACCTCGATGCCCACCCAAACCTTCTGGCCGAATGGATAGCTGATGGAGCTCAAAATCTGCCAGAAGCCCTGGTAGACACCTGGGACAACCGGGGCGACCATGCTGACATAAATATCGTACACCCCGCCGGGAGGCACATTGCGCTGGATGTAAGTGCGCTGACCGCCCATTTGTGAGGCTGGGGTATTGCCGTAGGCGTAATCCAGTGAGTAGGTCGGCGTCCAATCGCAGGTGCCGGTGTTGCGGATGCGCCAGCCTTTGATGAACGGCTGTCCGGGAGAAAGCTGGGGCGGGTTCTTCATGTTATTATCCGGCAGATTAAGGTCGCCAACGAAGGCCATACCCGCGATGCAGGGCGGCGGCGGCAGCGGCGTCGGGGTCGGCTGCGGCGGCAGAGGGGTTGGCGTGGGGGCCGGTGTGGCATCCGGCGGCTGGCTGAGATACTGGATCGCCAGCTTGGTCACTTTACCCTGGTTGGTCAGGTTGGTCAAAGCCCGGTCGATCTGCTCCTGCAGGTCCAGCCCACCTTTGCAGACCGCCACCGCGTAGCTCTGGGTGCTGAAACCTTTGGCTACGATCTTGACCCCGCCAGCTGCGGCGAAAGACTCGGCCGGATTCAGGTCCATCAAGACCAGATCGACCAGCCCGTTTTTCAGATCGTTGATCGCCTGGTCGGTGCGCGTATAGCTGTATAAATTGGCGGACGGCATCTTACCGGTCGCCACCAGGTTCTGTTGGAGATAGTTTTGGTAAACCGTGCCGGACTGCGCGCCCACCCGGTAGGCTGCCATCTGGTCAACCGAGGTGATCTCGCCGATTGGGGCATCCTGGCGGGCCAGGGTGGCATCGAACCCGTAATAATAAATATCCGAAAAGTTGACCTGTGACAGGCGCTCTGGAGTGACCGAGATCGCAGAGATGGCCGCGTCGATCTGCCCGAGCTGCAGCGCGGCTGCCAGACCTTCGAAGGCGAAATCGACAAATTCGACCTGCAAGCCCAGCTCCTGCCCAACCAGGCGCATCAGGGCGATATCGAAGCCATCGACCTGGTATTGGGCATTGTAGCTTTCGAAGGGCGGGTAATCGGCTGAGACACCTACCACCAGCTTGCCCCGGGCCTGTATCTGAGGCCAGCGGGCCTCACAGGCAGCTACAGGCGGCGTAGGGGTTACCTGGGGTGCGGTCGGCGCGGGTGCCTGCGGTTGGAAAGCAGGCAGGATCAAGAAATAGGCGATCAGGCAGGCCGCCAATAGCAGCACAATCCCCCCGATCAGCAAGATCCACTCAGTGCGGGTGAACGATTTCATTGCAGTCTCCATCCTCTACAATTCACTCCGGAAAAGACCGGATGCCAGGGTTATGTGGACCGATCGTATCGGGGAGATTTTACCATTATCTTACCTGAACTGATGGCATTCCTAAACAACAATCGTGCGCATGTCATAGCATGCGCACGATTGTCCCCCAATTCAAGGTGGTGGGGATGATGGTGACCATCGCCACCGGGCTTTCGAAGCCGTGGATCTCGGGCAGCAGGTCAACACAAGCCTCAATACCGGCGTGCATCCTGACCACACCACCTTCATATCGCACAGGGTTGCTGGTGCCGCTGCCGGGATCGCTGGAAGGTACACCGCTCAGTGCCGGGCAGGGCGGTACAAGGTCGGCGAAATCTTCTGTGTTGCTCTCGCTGCCGGCATCATAGGCGTTGGTGTAGGCGGAAATACCATCCCATGTATGTTACAGACAGGATGATCAGGAATGTTACTTGATTCTCAGCTCTATTTCTGGTAATGTAATGAGTGTATCCAGAGAATCAGCCAACAATTTGTTTCACGATAAAGGAGAATTCGATGAGAGCCCGTAAATGGATCATTCCCGCTGGTGTATTAACTATTGTGTTCATCTTGGCGATGTTCTTCGTTCCAACTGCCATAGCCGGCGAGACACGTTCAGGGGGCACGGTCGAAATCAAACAAGGTGAAATCGTCCCGGATGATCTATATGTCTTTGCAGAAACTGTCCTGGTAAACGGCACAATCAAGGGTGATTTGCTCGGTTTCAGCGCCAAGGTGGTAATTGGACCTACGGGAGTCGTCGAAGGGGACTTGATCGCCGCAGGTCAGGTGCTCGATATTCAAGGGATCGTTAAGGATGACGCTCGTGTTGCCGGTGCAGTTATTATTCTGGATGATACCGCCCAAATCGGAGATGACATGATGTCGGCTGCATATAGCCTGGAAACGAAATCGGGCAGTCAGATAGGCGGTTCATTGAACTTTGCCGGTTACCAGGCATTGCTCGCCAGCACAGTAGAGGAAGATCTGGTCTTTGCGGGCAACAGCCTGGACCTGCAGGGGAGTGTGGGCGGCGACGCATATGTGGAAGTTGGTGGTACAGAATCAAATATGCCATTTAATCCCTTCAATTTTATCCCTAACATGCCAGCAGTTCCCGCGGTCCCTGCGGGCCTGACCGTTGGCGATAACGCCAGCATAGGCGGCTCCCTTGTATATACTTCTCCGAAAGAAGCAAACATCCCCACCGGAGCAGTCGCAGGCGAGACTGACTTCACACAGGTGGTTGAGCCGACCAAGGCTCCTTCAGGCGCGCCTGAAGCCAAACCAGAAGTCCGTGAAGTGCCGGTCTCAATAGTGCAGCGTCAAATCACAGCCTTTGCCCATTGGGGGAAAACATTTTTGCGTAACCTGATGTCCTTGCTGATCGTAGGCCTGCTGGTTGCCTGGCTGTACCCGCGACTGTTGAGCGGCAGCGGTGAAACACTAAAAATCCGCCCGTGGGCAAGCTTAGGAGTTGGTATACTGACTGGCATCGCTTTTTGGCTGGTTATGCCGGTGTTCGCCTTATCATTACTCGCTGTCGTAATCTTACTTGGCCTGTTCAGTTTAGGTGGGTTGGTTTTCCCGGCTATTCTGATCATGATGTTGATCTTGATTACTATTAGCCTGGCTTTCTTGATTAGCGGCAGCTTCTTCTCAAAACTGATCATCAGCCAGGTGCTTGGTCAACTGATCCTGGGTGGATTCAAATCTCCAGCAGCCGATCACCGTTTTGGGCCGTGGCTCCTCGGTCTGTTAATATTTGTTTTCCTATCGAGTATTCCCTATGTGGGCTGGATCGTCAATATTCTAGCAATCCTATTCGGTCTGGGTGCGTTCGTGCTATGGTTGTTTGAGCTGCGCAAATCCAGCTATCAGCCCATAGCTGAATCATCCGCTGCTCTAAATAACCCGGAGACTGCGTAAAACAGAGCATCCGCTCGGCGAAATAGCTAGATCAAAAGGGATAATTGTTGATATAACTGGCTTTTCAGCAAACCGCAGAGCACATCAGTCAACGTCACGCAAAATGCACCTGTCTGTCGTCCACTAAATGAGCCACTACATACGCAGCAAGGGCTGCCCTGCTATAAGGGCAGCCCATTTTCGAGCATCATCTACAGTTTGCTCAGAATATTGTCAAATGGCTTTTAGCCAAGCCAGCTCTTGCCTATCAAGGTAGATCTACATAGTCAACCAGGAAATTGCGTGCCGACTCCGTGTCCATGCGGTAAGTCTTGTCGGTCGCTTTGCATTGAGAATCTCCGGTCACCGTAACCGAAACAACGATGTTCGTTTCGACCCCGTTGATGTGGATAAAATGCGGGCCACCGGAGTCGCCATAGCAAGTGCCTCCGTTGCCTGTGGCTAGATTCATCGACATGGTTATCCAGGATTTTGTAAGAGACAGAAATTCTTGATCCACTCGGTTGCGATCTAAATTGTCAAGAATCCCCTGCAACCCGGTACGGTTTGTATCGCGCACTGCACCATAGCCCACCGCAGTAAAGATGGTGTCCTTGAGGATATGGTCATCCTTGAGATCATCAAGGAGCCCTGCTTCTGGCAACTGGGCTGGAGGAATCCCCGGTGACTCGTCTAGCACAATCACCGCCACATCACCTGGGTCCGAAGACCCATACTGCCCTTGAAAGTCATTATAGTTGGGATTCGTGTGCCATACGCCGGTGTAGAAGGTTCCAGCCTCACTGATCGCCGGATCGAATGTCACCAGCACCTGTGCTCCCGGGAACCTTTCAAGCAGACTGTCTAACCCTACTGTGCAATGAGATGCTGTCAGAAAAACTTTTTCGCTAATCAGCGTGCCAGTACACAGCTGGAATAATCCTCTACCCGGTATTTGTAAGACCATAGAACCCACATTGGGATGATCATTACCGTCTGGCTCTCCATAAGTAATTGCCAGCGCAGGAGTGATCATTACCAACAGTAGGATCATAGTAATAGCTATAAAGAGTATTTTGCGAGACATCTTTCCCTCCTTGTAATACAATTGGGTCTTCTATATGGCTTGCTGGTAGATAATCTTCTTTCGATTCGTGAAGCAATTATCTCAAATATTTCCTCATCGATTTCACAACTTTTTCTGACCTAAGGCATCCTCAACAACAATGTAGTACCTCTCACTCATTCCCGAAAAATAGAGTTGCGACCAGAACACCGTTGTTCTGCAACTTATTGTGCACGTGCCTGGGTAAATATCGGTTTA
>JAQBDA010000236.1:0-12828 GCA_032124675.1 Chloroflexota bacterium | reverse complement strand
TGTCTCACTTATGTGCTCATTAATTTTTCTAAAGCTGGATGGACTGTGTACGGAGTCTCTCAGCACCAGACACATGTTTCCCATAATGCAAGCAAAGACGCCAGCTAATAGCTACCACCCTGTTGTCCAGCATGTTAAGCTTTCCATTTTTCGCCCAGGAAGCTGTACCCACATATTCCTAGTTTTAATTATGCTATCAGGTTTAACAACCGGAGTCAATAACCCAAAAGGACTACTTAAAGACTAATCCCCAAACACAAAACGCCGCCTGGTCAAGAGCGGCGTTCTGTCAAAACTGTGAGGCTTATGCTTCCCTGAATTCTCCCTCTACGACTTCACCTTCATCATCGGGCGATTTTGGGCTGCCATTACCATTCCCGCCTGTGGAATAGCCTGGGGCAGAAGAATACCCACCGACAGGATCGAAGCCAGACTGCCCTTGTGAAGCATATAGCTGCTGGCTCAATGCGTGGAAGGCATTCTGAAGCTCTTCGACCTGCTGCTTGATCTTTGTGATGTCATCTCCCAATACGGTCTCCCTTAGTGTTGCGAGCTTTGAGGTGATTGCCTGGCGATCATTTTCAGGCACCTTATCGCCCAGATCTTTCAAGGTTTTCTCGGTCTGGTAGATGACACTATCAGCACTATTACGCACTTCGATCAGCTCTCTACGGTGGCGGTCCTCCGTTTCATGTTCACGTGCTTGTTGGACCATATCGTCGATCTCAGTCTTGTTCAAATTCGTTGAAGCAGTGATGGTAACACTTTGCTCTTTCCCGGTGGCTTTGTCACGAGCGCTGACATTGATAATGCCGTTTGCATCGATGTCGAAGGTGACCTCAACCTGAGGAATCCCGCGTTGGGCTGCCGGAATACCTTCCAGACGGAAGCGACCCAGGCTCATATTATCGTTAGCGAGCGGCCGCTCGCCCTGGAGCACATGGATGTCAACAGCTGTCTGGTTATCTTCTGCAGTTGAGAATACCTCGCTGCGCTTCACCGGGATGGTTGTATTCCGTTCAATCAGAGCAGTCATAACACCACCCAGAGTTTCAACTCCGAGCGACAGTGGAGTGACATCCAGCAGGAGTACGTCTTTGACCTCCCCGGCTAACACACCTGCCTGGATGGAGGCCCCGACTGCAACCACTTCATCCGGGTTGACACCCTTATGGGGTTCCTTCTTCGTTAACGAACGGACCAGGTCCTGCACCATAGGCATCCGCGTCGCACCACCTACAAGGACGACCTCGTCAATTGCCGTTTCACTCAACCTGGCATCTTTCAAGGCAGCCTCGAAAGGCCCGCGCAACCTCGCCACCAGGTTTTCGCTCAATTGCTCAAATCTGGATCTGCTGAGAGTTAGCTGCAGGTGTTTCGGTCCGGCTGCATCAGCGGTGATATAAGGCAGATTGATCTCGGTCTCAAGTACACTGGAAAGCTCGATTTTTGCTCTCTCAGCCGCCTCACGCAATCGCTGCAGTGCCTGGCGGTCTGCCTTTAGATCGATCCCTTGCTCACGCCGGAACTCATCTGCCACCCAGTTTACAATCCTCTCATCCCAGTCATCCCCTCCCAGGTGCGTATCCCCGTTGGTTGCTTTAACCTCAACCACACCATCGCCAACCTCCAGGATGCTGACATCGAATGTCCCACCGCCCAAGTCGAAGACGAGGATCGTCTCATGATCCTTCTTATCCAGTCCATACGCCAGGGCGGCTGCGGTCGGTTCATTAATGATGCGCAGCACATCCAGACCTGCGATCTTGCCAGCATCCTTTGTCGCCTGGCGTTGGCTGTCATTGAAATAAGCGGGTACTGTGATGACAGCCTTTGCAACAGGCTCTCCCAAATAAGCCTCTGCATCCGCCTTGAGCTTGCCCAGGATCATTGCCGAGATCTCCTGGGGGCTGTACTCGCGACCGGTGACTGGGATCTTGATCCGCGCATCCCCCGCATCGCCTGATACCACCTGGAAGGGGACCATCTTGCGTTCTGTTTCTACTTCGTCGTACCGTCGCCCCACAAAGCGCTTTATGGAGAAGATCGTATTCTCCGCATTTACGACAGCCTGACGCTTGGCAGTCTGACCTACCATGCGTTCGCCATTTTTATTGAAGGCAACCACCGATGGCAGCAACCGCGTCCCTTCGGCAGTTGAGATCACAACTGGATCACCCCCCTCAACTACTGCGACAACACTGTTGGTCGTCCCCAGGTCTATACCGATAATTTTCGCCATTTTTTACTCCTCTCGCATCGCAACATCTGAATCATTGTCTCTTGCTCAATATTTATCCTAGAAGTTACACAGTTCAGGAGAAATTGGGGGGGCGATGCCCGCCCAAATCCCCCCGTCATCCCACCAGCTGCGTAAGTCCTATATCCTTTATAGGTTACCTGGCAAATGCAAGAAATACGTTAACAATTTATACGAATGTTATCAATATTTTATATTGAGATGCCATCCCATTAAATCAATTAAATATGCATCGAAGTGGGGCGATTGGCTATCTATATTGCCGAAATTATGATTATGGTGGGGAAATAAACACATAACCGAGGCGATCAGCTCGCTCAAAAGAAGGCCCTTGCAAAATTCGTGCCAGAATATGCCAGAATCGGGAGTAACATTATTTCTGTGATCTAAATTCTATCCCGCAAGAAATTTTAAGGTAGGCGATGTAACCCCCGAAATCAGGACCGCCTCCCACCTATCCTATAGCAAGATATGGGGGGTATGGCAGGAATCCACCCAACCCTTGGGGGAGAAAAGACAAAAATATTGCTTCGGATAGTCATCAGTTGCACCGGCTTGGTTTTAAGATTCACCAACCTTAAAGTATTTGGTTTTTTTAGGTTACCGTAGGGTTTTTGTATTGTACAATTAGCCCTTCTTCTGCTAGAATGTTATTGGCGCAACGGGAGATAAAGATTGATTAGGGGGTTGACATCCGCATACTGCGCCATGACCTGACCTGGTTGTTGGTTACGAATAATTTACTCCCATGCTCTGCTGACACCTCAGTGGGGGCGATGTATCTTTACGTCTCAAATCTCTTCGTGAGGAGAAGAACTTGATGAAAGCGGAACAAGCCTGGCAAGCGACACTTGGACAGCTACAATTGGAGATGCAAAAAGCAGCCTATGACACCTGGGCGAAAGATGCAGAGCTTATCTCATATGAAGATGGCAGCTTTGTTATCGGTGTGCACAATGCTTATGCCCGGGATTGGCTGCAAAGCCGCCTATCCAGCAAAGTAACCCGTCTCCTCACCGGACTTATGAACCGTTCTGTCAGTGTGCGGTTTATCGTATGGCAGGACAATCCAGACCGTGACGAACTTCCCGATCCGGTGCTGGAAGATCCGGTAGACACGACTGCTCGACCGGAAGCTGCCAACCTCAACGGCCGCTACACTTTCGATAATTTTGTCGTTGGATCCAGCAACCGCCTCGCTCATGCAGCTTCTCTTGCAGTGACTGAAAATCCCGCCCAGGCATATAATCCGCTCTTCCTTTATGGTGGGGTAGGTCTCGGCAAAACGCATATGCTGCACGCGATCGGCAACATGAGCTTACAGAACGGTCTGCAAGTGCTGTATGTCTCATCGGAGGAGTTTACCAACGACCTGATCAACGCCATCCGTTCACATACAACTCAGGCATTCAGAGAGAAATACCGCCGTATCGATGTCTTGTTGATTGATGATATCCAGTTCATCGCCGGCAAGGAATCAACCCAGGAAGAATTTTTCCACACGTTCAACACCCTGCACGGGCAAAACAAACAGCTTGTGATCTCATCTGATCGACCACCGAAAGCAATGGTCACTCTGGAAGAGCGCCTGCGCTCACGCTTCGAATGGGGCTTAACCGCGGATATCCAGGCACCAGATTATGAAATCAGACTTGCGATCTTAAGAGCGAAATCAGACCGGGCTGGTTATCAAATACCGGATGATGTCATGGAACTGATCGCCCGCCGTGTCCAGTCGAATATACGCGAACTAGAGGGTGCCCTCACTCGGGTCGCAGCTTTCTCTAACCTCAGCGCACTTCCTCTCACACCTCAACTGGTCGAGACGGTCTTATCTGATTTGCTGCCACGCAAGACTCAGGTCCAGCCCGATGAGGTCATTCGCAAAGTTGCCGATGTCTTCGGAGTAGCAATCGAGCGCATGCTCGGGCGCGAACGCACTCGAGAAGTTGCGCTGCCTCGCCAGATCGCCATGTACCTGCTTCGCGAGGAATCCAATATCTCTTTGCCCCAAATTGGTGACAGGCTGGGAGGGCGCGACCATACGACGGTTATGTATGGATGTGATAAGATCGCCGATCTATTGGAGCGGGATGATCGGCTGCGGCGGCAGGTAATCGATATCCGGGAACAGCTTTATGGGTATGCGGTGATGGGGTGAAGCTTATTTCCGCAGCCTGGAATAAAGGTCATCGAACCAGACTCGCATTCTGACGATCCCACGACCCCAGGTCGCCACGATTGGCTCTGGCTGATATTCCGTCTCAGGCCAGGGATCGAGGTCAAGCAATTTCCGCAGCATGTAGCGGCTGATCAAATTGATCGTCGCGACCACTGGTGCGGCCAGGATCAAACCTATTATCCCTATCAAGTTGGCAAAAATAATCGCAGCGATCAGAATTGCCGCCGGGTGAACGTTTAGAGTGACACCAAAAACACGCGGGGATATGTAATTGTCAAATACCTGGTCTACCAGCAGCATCGTCAGAACAACCAGTGCTGCGTAATATGCCGGCGGCAGCCCAAAGTAGTTATCCAGCTGGAAGAACGCCACCAACGCAGTCACAATCAGTGTGATTAATGGTCCGACCCATGGAATAGAACGTGCCAGACCGGCCATAATCGCAATACCAAAGGCAAACCGTAGCCCCATCGCGTTCAGCAGAATCGAATAGATTACAATAACTACCAGGATAAGGATAAGCTGTCCGCGTAAAAACGCGTTCCAAATAATCCCCAGCTCACTGCCCAGGCGCTGTATGTCGTACTCATAACCCGGTATATCTACAGACGCGATTTGCCCAGGAAATTTTCCTGCTTCGGCAAGCAAGAAGTAGGAGATCAGCAGGATAAACAACCCCCATCCGAGAGTTACTGCCGCGCTTCCCGCAAAACTTCGGATGATGTTCGCTGCCTGCCCTAATAAGGGCTGAAGTGTTGACAGCACTTCGTTCGTGATTGCTTCGACATCCATCAGCTCGCCCAGACTGATGGTCAAGGGGCCGAATTCATATACCTGAGTAGATAGGGTAGCAATAATTTCAGGCAGGTCTCCGATAAACCGCTGAATGAAGGCGATCAGGCTCTGCACCTGCTGGATGACAGCCAGCCCACTCAGGGTCAATAATCCAACGACGATGATCACCACCAGTAAGTATATTAAGTTTACCGAACTCCGCCAGGATATTTTAAGTGCTGCACTGACCCGTTTAGCCAGCGGGAACAAGAAATAGGCCAGCACAAAGGTCAGGATCAAAGGCCCGATTATTCGGCGGAACCATACTAGCAGCACTCCGATGATGGCAACCAGAGTAATACCGACGACCGTCTTGGTCATCGACGACCATCTTGGCGAGCGATCCTGGGAAGTGTCGTCTGTCATGATCAAAGAAAAACGGTGATCAGCCAGAAAATCGTATCCCAGGCTTCACACCGCAAGTCCAAAACCACATCTCAGAGCAGATCTTATAGCTAATGCTACGCAATTCAGGGGAAAGTTGGGGGTGTTTGGCTGGTCATCGCCCAAATACTCCCATTCCTTCCACCAACAGCGTAACTCCTGCTTATAATATGAAGGAGAGGGTGATCAGCACAGCAAAGAATATGCCGGCCAGCAAGCCAATGCGTTTCAAGTCTTTGATGACATAGGAATAATCCGGGTTGAAACCCCGATCGCTTCCTTTAGAAACGCTTGAGGTTTGCTCGGGAACCGTTTCTGGTGCGGCCGCAGCTGCTGCACGGCGTGCTTTGCGCTCTCTTCTACTCGACATACAAAACCTCCAATAACTTGTATAGGACATACGCAGTTGGTGGGAGGGGTGTTTCCCCTGAACTGCGCAGCTACTAATGTTTTTATTTGTACTGGTCAGCTGCCGCCGGATTGCAGCTGGGCAGTGATAACAATCCGCTGGTCATCAACCAGATACGGGTAGCAAGAGATGAGAGTTACCACCGGTTGCTTGGTCTGGTTCATCACTTCTACTGCTGTCGGTTCGACTACCTTACTATCAACAATGACATAAGTGTAGGAGCGTTGGTTGGTAAACAAGACGATCTCGTCTCCCGGCTCCAACTGGTCTAGCTGGCGAAATATCTCTCCAAATATATCATTATGTGCAGAGAGAACGACATTGCCTTCCTTTCCCGGGTTAGCGGTGGCAATATGCTGACCTACACCTTTCTTTAACTGCTCCCATCCATCACCCTGCACGACAGGTGCATCCACGTTGATCGCCGGGATCTGGACTCGAATTGCCTGTTCTGGCCCTGGAGTTGGCACAGGTATATTGGCTAAAGACTGCACCAGCGGTCGGAGATGGTCTGGTATCTCGGCATCGTTTGGACGGGTGCCGCCCTCTGCATTGGGGGGAGTGTGCCCGGAGGGCAGCACAACTGCTACAATCAAGGGTGTTGGGGTGAGCGTTGGCTGCTCCAGAGCGGCTGCCACTTCCTGGTTGAGCTCTTGGATCAGATTTATGCCATTGAACAGGATAAAAATAAAACCGACCACGGCTGCTACTTCTATGACCAGCAATAAATAATCCAGGAAACGGCGTTTGTGCGAACGGGTGCCGGGTTCCCTTGCCACCTCCCCATCTTCGACCACCGGACTGCTGTGATAGTCTTCCAGCGAGGCTTCCATATCCGGAGCAACGACGATCGCTCTGCCTGTCCTCCGGAACCGTTCCAGGCGCTCCTGGCGTGCTGCGCGGCGCTTTTCCACCAGCATCCAACGAAGCTCGTCCACCGATGGATCATGGGTTGACTTATTCTTAGCCACATCGTGATTATACCTTATCCAGACCTGATACGAAGGTCTCGACAGGGACGCCAGGCTAAGCAGGGGGGCTGGAGTTGTGCGTCTTAAGTGATAATTCCACCTTCGGTCAAACGCCTCATATCCGCCAGCGCGCTTCGGATCTCCTCTACTGAGACGGGTTGCTCTCCATCCCGGTGCCGCAGCTCACCTGCAATTGCTTTCTCAATGGCTAACTCAGCAATCGTCGCCTGGCGCAATTGGGATTCCTTGACCAGGCTGGCACCCTGAGAGTAGCCGATGAGCGGATTCAAGGCAGTCACAACGATAGCGTTCCTGGCCAGCCAGCTTTCGGCTTTCTCCTGGTTTACCTGCAAGCCGCTGACGCATTTATCTGTAAAGGCACCCACCGCACCGATCATCACCTGCATGCTCTCAAACAGATTGTGAGCGATCACCGGCATCATCACATTCAGCTCAAGCTGCCCGGCCTGGGCTGCCAACGCTATGGCATGGTCACAACCTTGAACGTGGAACATTGCCATATTGAGCATCTCTGCCAGCACAGGGTTGACCTTTCCCGGCATAATGCTCGAGCCAGGTTGAACCGCCGGCAAACGCAGCTCATCCAGACCGGTTGATGGGCCTGAAGCCAGCAGGCGGAAATCGTTAGCAATCCTGGTTAGCGTGATCGCCAGCGTCCGCAGCGCGGCCGAGAAATCCGCCGCATCTGCCATCGACTGCATCGACTCGAACAAATCGTCTGACCCTGATAATACCAGCCCAGTCAGCTCTGATAATTCTTTCACCATGCGGGTATGGTATTCAGGGTGTGCATTCAGACCTGTCCCGATCGCGGTGCCCCCGATTCCCAGACGGCGGAGACCTTCCGCCGAGCGCCGGATACGTTCGCCATCTCTTGCTACGGCTCTGGCATAACCACCGAACTCCTGCCCCATCCGCATCGGTACTGCGTCCTGCAAGTGGGTGCGCCCAGATTTTACGACCTCGTCGAATTCTTTCGATTTCCTGCTCAGCTCCGAAGCCAGGTTTTCCACACGGTCCAGCAGCTCATCCAGACGCCATAACGTCCCGAGCCGGATGGCGGTCGGTATAGTATCGTTGGTGGACTGCGCCATATTGACATGGTCATTCGGATGGACGCGATACTCACCCAACTCACCACCTAAAATCTGTGTGGCTCGGTTGGCGATCACCTCATTAACATTCATGTTGTGGCTGGTCCCCGCCCCCGCCTGGAAAGGGTCGACAACGAATTGGTCATCCCAACGTCCTTCAACGACCTCTCTGGCTGCCTGGATGATCGCATTGGCCAGCCCAGGATCAAGCAATCCCAGGTCCCGGTTGACTGCCGCAGCTGCCTGTTTGATAGACGCCATCGACCAGATAAATGCCCGCCAGGGGCGCAGCCCAGAAATGGGAAAGTTCTCGATAGCCCGCTGTGTCTGCGCGCCATACAGCGCACCGGATGGCACGTCCAGCTCGCCCATAGAGTCTTTCTCTACACGATATTGTCCGCTCATCGTTCCTGCCTCCATACCTGCTTTGCACATTCCTGGATTGCATGGCATAATTTCACTGCCGGCTGCATTGCTCAAGATAGCCATACTTAGTGAAAAGGTATTATAAACCTATGCTTATATATAACGCATCACAACTACTCACACTGGCTGGCGGGCCGCAGCGCGGAGGAGACCTGGGTCGTCTGGAGATCATTGAAAATGGTGCGCTGCTCATTCAGGGCGAAAACATTGCCGCAATTGGCAGCAGCCATGAATTGCGAGCAGCACACCCGGACGAGCCAGCCATCGATGCAGGAGGGCGCGTGGTCATGCCGGGCTTCGTCGACCCGCATACTCATCTTATATGGGTTGGAGATAGGGCAGGTGAGTTCGAGATGCGGCTGCAGGGCAAATCCTATCTGGAGATACTGAGTGCGGGTGGAGGTATCCTGTCAACGGTACGCGCCACACGCGCGTCTAGCCTCAACCAGATGATCGACGAGACCCGCCCCAGGCTGCATTCCATGTTCCTGCATGGCACGACGACAGCCGAAGCTAAAACCGGTTATGGACTGCGCCTGGATACCGAACTGCTGATGCTGCAGGCTTTACTCAAACTGGATAGTGAAGGACCAGTAGAATTAGCAATCACTTTCCTGGGGGCACATGCAGTGGCACCCGAGTACAAAGACCGTCCGGATGAATACACTGAACAGGTCTGCTCACAAATGCTGCCGGTGCTCAAGGAATGGTGGTCACAAAACGCGCACGCTCAGCCGCTGCCGTTCGTGGATGTATTCTGCGAAACCGGTGCTTTCAACCTCGACCAATCACGCCGCATTCTGCACACTGCCCGCAGGTTGGGATTCCCGTTGAAAATCCACGCCGACGAGTTCGACAACCTGGGCGGTGCCAGCCTGGCGGTTGAGCTGGGTGCCACTTCTGCCGATCATCTGGTAGCTACCTCAGCCGCGGATATCACCGCTCTGGCTGCCAGCGATACCGTAGCTGTTGCTCTGCCGTGCACCCCGTTTGGGCTTGCTGAAAGCCACTACACACCCGCGCAGGCTATCCTCGCAGCTGGCGGCTTGCTCGCCATCGCAAGCGATCTGAACCCGGGTACCGCCTGGAACGAAAGTATGCAGTTTGCAATTGCACTGGCATGCCGCTACCTGCGCCTGACACCTGCCCAGTCCATCGCTGCGGCAACGATCAACGCTGCGGCAGCCATCAACCGTGCCGACCGGATCGGGTCTTTGGAACCTGGCAAACAGGCGGACATACTCATCCTGGAGGCAGTTGATTACCGGCATCTGGGCTACCGGTTCGGCACCAACTTAGTCCACACTGTGATCAAAAAAGGAAGAATATATGCTGAGCCTGGACACAGCTCGCGTCTGGTACCCGGTTGATGACCCTGTACACGGCTACGACCATATCGTACGTGTCTACCGGATTGCCGAGCGGCTGGCTGCTGCAGAGGGCGCAGATATAGAAATTGTGCGAGCCGCGGCACTGCTTCACGACATTCAAGGAACCGGAGAGCAGCCAGATATTCTCTCAACGGAAGCAATAGAGCCTGCCCTGCGCAGTGACCACCACCGCTCTGCAGCCATCTTTACCCGGCAGGTTCTCGAGTCGGAGGGCTGGTCTGAAGAGCGCATTGCCGCCGTTCAGCACTGCATACGTGCCCACCGGTTTCGCGATGACACTGAGCACCCTGAGACGCTGGAAGCTCAAGTGCTGTTCGATGCGGACAAACTGGATGCAATCGGCGCCATCGGTGTCGCTCGTGCGATCGCCTATGCGGTCATCGACGGGCAGCCGATATACGCGCAACTATCGCCTCTCTTCGAGCAGACTGGTAATTTACAAATAGGAGAAACCCACAGCGCTTATCATGAATACATTTTCAAGCTGCGCAATATCAAAGACCGCATGTATACGACCAGCGGAAAAGAGCTTGCCTGGCAAAGGCACAAGGTGATGAGCGATTTCTTCGAACAGCTGCAGAATGAATATAATGCCAAATCCTGACACCTTACAGTTTTGTCTTTATCATCAGAGTCATATGCAGGCTAAAATAATCCTATGAACATTCCCTACGGCCCTATCCTGATCGTCGAAGACGTACCCAACATCCTCGAGCTGCTGACGATTACCCTTCAGTTCAAGGGCTACCCGGTTATCGCTGCCACCAACGGAGAGGAAGCCCTCCACCTTATCGGGCAGGAAAGACCAGCTCTGATCATCACCGATATCCTGATGCCTAAAATGGATGGTTTCCAGCTCGTCCAGAAGCTGCGCACCGATCCAAAAACATACCAAATCCCTATCATTTTCCTCTCTGCGACTTATGTCACCCCAGAAGACAAGGACTTTGCCATGAAATTAGGCGCGGCACGCTTCCTTGAAAAACCAGTCGACACAGAGGATTTCCTGCTCACGATTGCAGAAGTGCTGATGTCTGGGATCGATAACCCACCCCCTCCGCTCGATTCGCGGGAATTCTACCTTGGCTATCGCGATCGGCTGGAGAGCAAGCTGCGCTATAAGAACATCCAGATTGCCCGGGCGCAGCGTCTGCTGAAAGCTCTGCCAGACAAACAGAAACGCTCTTTTAATACACTACTCGAAGAATCGCGCAGCCAACGTCAAGAAATTGAGCACGAACTGCAGCAGCTATACCAACTCCTGGAGCAGCACCCACCACATGACACCTAAATTAATCGAGATCGAGGCGATGGCCTGCCAAGCGGGTGAAATCCTTCGCGCCAGCTATGGCAAAGAAATCAAGATCAGCAGAAAAGGTACCATCGACCTGGTAACCGAGATCGATAAACGCTCAGAAAGCTATATCCTGGGTGAGATCCGATCGAGATACCCCAGCCACCGCGTTATCGCTGAAGAGAGCGGCGAGCAGCAAGGAGAAGATTGCTGCTTGTGGTATATCGACCCTCTGGATGGCACAGTGAACTACGCTCATGGTATCCCGGTGTTCACCGTCTCGATAGCCTACCAGGCAGGCGGCACTGTGATGTTGGGGGTTGTTTACGATCCAATGCGGGATGAACTTTACAGCGCCGAGCGGGGCAAAAAGGCGAAGTTGAATGGGAAAGAGATCAGCGTCTCATCTATAACTGACCTGGAACACAGCCTGCTGGCGACCGGATTTTCCTACGATATCCGCACGAATCCAAATACCAATCTGGATAATTTCGCACGTTTCTCACTACGCAGCCAGGGGATCAGGCGGTTTGGATCGGCGGCTTTAGACTTATGCTATGTCGCATGTGGGCGATTTGAAGGTTTCTGGGAGCTGCGCCTGAACGCCTGGGATGTAGCAGCAGGAGGGTTGATCGCCGAGACCGCGGGAGCGAGGGTGACAGGGATGCACGGCGAACTGGATTATCTCGCAGAACCACAATCTATACTTGCCGCTAACCCTGCCCTGCACAGGTCTATGCTGGAGGTACTCAATGAGGGTGACGGTCAGTCAATCTAGCTCAAGTTCCTGACGCATCTGCTCTGCCAGGTCATCAAGGTCTACCCGGGCGGTCATATCCAGACTCAACGGTGTGACCGACACCACGCGCTTGATGAGCACGGCGTAGGCATCCGTATCTGGCGCATCCAGATGCAGGTCATCCGCCCGGCGGTAGCCCACCTTAGCCGGCTCATGCCAGGAAGTCCTCACCGGCGGCAGTGGTTCGAAATAGCGGTGCAACGACTGGCGAGTGATCTCCCAGGGGGTCTCCAATGTAGCGCTGCACGGCACATCCACTTTCAACAGGCGGACATCTTCCGGTAGAGACTGTTCCAGCAGCAGGCGGGCGAACAATGCAGTGAAATGAGCCGCGGCGGAGAAATCTACCTCTGTCGAGTACGTCAGGTGGTGCTCTGCGTCTGTTTCCAGGGAGACCGCCAGAGACGGCACCCCCTGGGAAGCGCCTTCCATCGCTGCACCCACCGTGCCCGAGACGGTGATTCCGCTGCCGACATTTTCCCCGTAGTTGATCCCGGAGACCACCAGGTCGGGTTGCACCGGCATGATCTCCAGCAAGCCATGCAGGACTGCCTGGGCAGGCGAACCACCTACCGCATGTACCGTCCAGGTCATCCCGTTCACCTCAACCAGCTTCTCATCAATCCGACCATCCGAGGTCGAGGGCAGGCTTCGCCCTCCGCCCGAGTACTGCTCGCGCGGGGCTACTACATGCACGAAACCGATCTCTGACAGTGCAGCCGCTGCCGCCCACAATCCTGGCGAACGGATGCCATCATCGTTT
>JAQBDA010000235.1:0-4496 GCA_032124675.1 Chloroflexota bacterium | reverse complement strand
CTCCGCTCGAATTGATCCCAGCATCACCTATAGAGCGTATAGAAGCCATTGCGAGAAATCCAAAGATAAATACTGGAAACAGTTTTTTAAAACCGGATTTCCCTCCCTGAAAGTTCCTAGCACCGGCTTTCCGTGCATAGTAAATAGCCATAAATGGGATTACAACTACCATAAATACATTACGGACAAGCTTGGTTATTGTTGCTACATCTAGAGCTATCGGCTGTGAGAATATGTCTGCATATATTTGTCCGGCACCAACCACTTGTGCTGTCTCATGTACTGAAGTGCCCAAGAACATGCCAATCTGAATGGCTTGTGCTGCAAAGATCGTGTGCGCAAGGTATGGATAGACCAGTGTTGCAAACAGCCCAAAGATGGTAATCACCGTTACTGCATAAGCGGCTTCCTCTTCGTCTGCATCGATGGCTGGGCTGGCAGCTACAATCGCAGTCACCCCACATATAGAAGTTCCCACAGCAATCAGGGTGCCTAAACGCTCTGGTAACTTGAGCTTGTTGTTTATCCAGGTTGTGATCACCAATGCCCCGATGATACAGACAGCAACTATGGGAATACCAAATATTCCGAGTTGAAACACATCAAAAATCGTTAATCGTATCCCCAACAAGATAATACCGAGGCGTAGCACTTTTTTAACGGAAAATCTTAACCCAGGAGCGAAAGTATCTGGCATACGAACAACCATTCCGGTTAGCAAGCCTATTACAATGGCTAACATAACTGGCGACACCGGACTTTTTTCGAAGCCCATAACGTTTACACCCAAGAATTCACTGGCTAAGATGCTTACCCATGCCAATATCGATACTGCTATTAATCCAGGGAGAAGTTTGGGGAGTTCGCTGAGCTTCACCCCAAACAATCTCTTATCTCCAGCGGTCGATCTTTGGTTTTTTTCCTTTATACTCATGGTGGTATCATTCCTGGCCGCCACCCACCGCAGGGAATAATTTCACTTCATCTTGTCCTGATACCATCGTTTCGCCAATCTCTACTAAATCTCCATTAAGGACAAACAACTGCACATCACCTAAGGGGATTCCGAGTTTCTCAAGAACCTCACTCAGTTTTGTTGGCTGATCCAATTCAATTTCCAACCAACCCCCGGACTCAGGGTTGTAAAAATCTAGATAACCACCAAGATACAGCCGCATATCGAAAAGCCCAGATATCATTCAATGAGATCGGCGATCATCTCGATTGCCCATCCCAGAGATAAGGCTTCGAGCCGTTCGGGTTTCGGGTTCCCAGTTTCGGGGTCCCAACCTTTTAGACCATACAAGACGGTGAGTGCTTGCTCGAATTCCTCTCGTGGCATGCTATTACCTTTCAGCGCGCCGTTCTCTAAACCTTGGAATAGTCGCTCCGGTAACACATCATCTCGGCGCGAGAAGCCTTCTCGGGCATTGAATATCCGCGCAATATTCGTTGCACGTTCACCGATCAACAGTGCATCTTCTAAAGTCAGGTTCCACCCGGTGGCGGCGTTGATGGAGAGCAGCATGTCTTCAATTTCAATATATGACCGCGGCGCAGGTCCGAAGAAGCAATAACCGATCACCTTTTCCAGGCTGGTCAATTTTTCCATGATGTAGAATTGCTTCATTTTTTCGTCACTAAAGCTACGGGCGGGTTGCGCCTCCGTAATCCCCAACGGACGGGCATTCTTAAATGGCACTGAATCAGAATTGGCAAGCATTGGATCATGCGCAACCACCAGATGGTCTGCGCCAATTTCTGAGATCGCGTAACCGACTCCAACATTATATTTGCCGCGCGGATCGTGCATGGGTAGTTCCTGTCCCTTTACTTGCATCGCGAAGAAATGGGAATCACCGCCAATCTGCCGTGCGGCTCGCTGGCTGCCCTCGGCCAGTAAATCACCGATGCCCTGACGTTTGGCAATACGCTCAACCATGGTCAGCATGGCATCGGCGTTGCCAAAGCGTAGATCAAGACCGCCGGTATCCTCTAACCCGATCAGACCATGCTCGAAGCATTCCATGGCGAAAGCAATCGTGGCGCCGGTTGATATGCTATCCAGCATATAGGCATTGCACATTTCGTTGGCTTTGGCAATGACCTGCAGATCACTTACTCCACAGTTGGGGCCGAAAGCGGCTACAGTCTCATACTCAGGGCCGCCGTAAGTCGATATTTGACCGTCAACAGCAACCTCGCGCTTGCAGCGTACTGCACAGGCATAACAGCTTCGTCGAGCGGTGAGCAGATCTTTTTCATAGGCTTCCCACTTGATCTCATCGACATTCTCGAAAGCACCTTGGCGGAAATTGCGGGTCGGCAGAATCCCACTAATATTGAGAGGCTCGACTATTCCAGGTGTGCCGCGTTGTTGTAAATCCCAGCTTTGGGGGCTCTCACGTACTCCCTTGGCCAGTTTACGCCCGAGTTTCAGGAGTGTGTCAGGATCATACGCCAGGGTTTGGTAACGTTGTCGGCCGCGCACGGCTACTGCCCGCAGATTTTTTGAACCCATGACTGCACCAATGCCATTGCGACCGTTGAAGTGGCGCAGATCGTTCGTAATGCCTGCATAGCGGACGAGATTTTCACCCGCTGGTCCAATTTGAAGCACGCGTATTTTGTCATCGCCTAACTCGGCGCGAATTGTTTCCTGGACGTGTGCCGTCAGTTGCCCCCAAAGATGACCGGCAGGACGAATTTCCGCCTTGCCTTCCTGTATCCAAATATATACCGGTTCTGATGAGCGTCCATTAATAACAATAGCTTCCAGACCAGCCATCTTGAGTTCGGGACCCCAGAAGCCACCTGCTTCCGATTCACCATAACCCATCGTTAGAGGAGAACGAGCTGAGACCACGTAGCGAGTAGCCGTCGATACGGGAGCGCCAGTTAATAACCCATTTGCGATTACCAATACATTCTCTGGAGCGAACGGATCGGTATGCGGCCTCATTTCATTCAACAAGATATAGCCTGCCAGCGCCTTGCCGCCTGGATAAAGCCTATAAAAATCTTCACTGAGTGCCTCAGTCTCAATTGAATGGTTCGATAAATCAACTCGTAAAATTTTAGCAGTCGTTCCGTAAATCATTAAATACCTCTTAGACTCTCATTGGTAATAAATTCAAAAACTAAGAAAATACCACAGAAGCCAGGGATACACAAACCTCTTTCACCGGAGAGGCCGGGGCTGGATTGTGTTCTGAGTTTCCCTGTCGCTTGTAAGGTATGGGATCACAGAAGCCGCATGCGGCATCACGCCGATGTGATTGCCTGGCTGAAAATCCACCAGGGCTGTGTCAACAGCATTCTGTAAATTTCGTACCGGGTTGAGCAGCAAGGCTCTTGCTAACTCCTCATCCATATCGGAGTAGAACAACAGGTGAATATTCGAAGCATCGCGAGCAATCTGGAAGGCTTTATGGGGGCCGATACGGAATCCCTCCAATCTGAACTGCTCGATAACCTCAAGATGAGATTTTTTACCCAATACCCAGCGCTCATAGTGTGTGCTGCCAGATCCCTCGGGACAGGCTGCAGTGAGTATGATCGTACCACCATGACTGGCGATCCTCGCCGCATGTGCCAGCCCCTTTTGGGACTGATAAAGGTTGATGTCCTTGGGATGCCCACCAGGAGAGGAAATGATCAGACTGTATTTAAAGGGCACAGCCACCTGACAAGTTTGCCGGGAAATTGGCACACCCGCCTGCATCACGGCGACTGGCTCCCCAGCCAGAACATGTACGATCTTTCTTTCCTGGTTCAGAATAGCATTCAAGGCCAAATGGATGCCCATCTTTTGGCCAATCTCTTCTACATCCTGTCGTGCTGGATTGGTTTCGTATTCTCCCAGCTGTGAAGCTGGGTGAGTCATCAAAGCATGATTGCGGTTGATAGTTCTTGAGCCTGACAGCCCGATGGCTGCACTTTTAACACCCCCTGAATAGCCGATGAACTGGTGCGGCTCGATATTTCCGATCACAATTTTGAATTCGGAATGGACATAACCCTGATTTGACCATATTGGTATACCCCGCGAGGTCTCGCCGATGTAAGTCAAGCTATCCTGATCTTCTGCGTTATGGGAGACTACTCTATACCGCTGCAATATGCTTGCAGGCAATATAGCAGGAAAATCATCAGGTGTCATTGGGGGGTGGACTCCACCAGCCACATAAAGTGTTATTGACTCATCGGAGATGCCCAAGGAAGTCAATACCTCCATCAAAGGAGGCAACAGATGCTGGTGCGGTACTGGACGCGTCTTATCATTGATTGCAATCGCTACAGATTTTGCCCCTGCAAACTTAGTCCAAGCTACATCCCCAAGTAAATGATTTAAGGCAGACTGTACCACCTCCATGGGGTTTTTAGCTGCCGGAATATCTGGCGGTTCGATCATATCCACTTTGTAAATATCGGGGATATGGACCGTCAGGAAAGATAATCCATACGGGATGCGAATATGCATAACGAGTAAACAA
>JAQBDA010000234.1:0-3439 GCA_032124675.1 Chloroflexota bacterium | reverse complement strand
GGGGTAGCAGATTTTGGTTATATGTTCTTCAACCGTCGCGCTCGTCACAAGGAATGGGAAATGACAGTCGCATCAATAATGACCAATCACTCTATCTTGATAGGATTAGGCCACCTCGGTTATCGGGTCGTCCGCAGCCTGGCAGAAATGGAACAGGATATCGTTGTCATCGAGCTGGACCCCAGTGCGGACCTGGTCGAGAATGCCCAGAGATTGGGCGTCCCTGTAATCCAGGATGATGCCACCCGCCAGGCAGCCTTGCTTGCGGCGGGCGTAGAGCGGGCGAGATCGATCATCCTCTGCACCCAGAACGACAGCCTCAACCTGCAGATCGCTGTAAAAGCTCGCAGCTTCAATCCAGACATCAATGTCGTGATTCGTATATTCGACGACGATTTTGCAGAGGCGCTGCACCAGCAGTTTGGGTTTACAGCATTAAGTGCGACCAGTATGGCAGCGCCAGCATTTGCTTCTGCTGCTGCTGAAGTGGAAATTACTCGTCCGATAACCGTCGAGGGTCAATTGCTCAGCCTCGCCCGCCTGCAGCTCAAGCAGAATAACAAGCTGATTGGACTCAGTGTCGGGCAATTAGAAGAGCACTACAACCTCAGCCTGATCCTGCTTCGGCGTGAGGAACAGATGGAAATGCATCCTTCCCAAGATCGGCAGCTAAGAGCAGGGGATACGATCGCAGTCCTGGGAGGAACCCCAGAATTAAGCGCCTTGATAAATGATAGCAGCCTGCCCAACCTGCGATGAGCACAAAGATAGGCGTGGTCGGACCCTGTGCAGCCGGAAAATCCTCTCTGGTAAAAGGATTGAACGAACACGGCTATCAAGTCAGGCATATCGCCCAGGAGCATTCTTACGTTCCTGGGATGTGGCAGAAAATATCGAATCCCGACATCCTGATTTACCTGGATGTATCCTTTCAGGTGAGCATCGTCCGCAGAAAACTCAACTGGACGGAAGCCGAATTCAATATCCAGCTGGACCGGCTGGCACACGCTCGCCAGCATGCTGATCTATATATCCAGACAGACACTTGGACCGTCGGTCAGGTATTAACTGAGGTGCTGAAGTATTTATCGAGTGTTGAACAATGACAAATAGAGTATTGCGTTTCCGGCGTCATCTGTCGTTGGACATTACCTGTATTTGGGAGTATAATCCCGTCTGTTGCCAGCGTCAGGCTGGCATTTGTGTGGAATTCGGAGGACAGATATATCTATGAGAAGATATGCGCGCCCACTGCTCATCATCGCTGCAATCCTTATAATTGCGACCTGGATGATTGTACCAAATAACCCGGGCATCCACGTGTTGGGGATCAACCGAGACATACAGACCCGTCTGGGACTCGACCTTGTCGGTGGGGTCCAGGCGCTGTTAGAGGCAGACCTACCAGAAGACGCCCAGATCGACTCCCAGTCAATGGCAACCGCCCGGACCATCGTAGAGAACCGTGTTAATGGATTGGGTGTGAATGAGGCAGTCGTGCAGCTGGCTGGAGACCGGCGTATCGTTGTCGAGCTGCCAGGCGAGTCTGATCCTGAAAAAGCGCTGGCCATCTTGAGGCAAACAGGCCTCCTGGAATTCGTTGATATGAGCAGCATCTCTCCAGAGCAAGCGATCTCCCTGATTGGCGCCCAGATAATGACTGATATACCTACATCATCCGATCTGGAATCGACCGGAGCTGATCTGCCATTGGATCTGCCTCCACTTCCAACTGTTATGACCGGCAGCGGTTTAAAAAGCGTAAATGTCACTCGCGATCAATTGGGCCAATATCAGATCCAATTTGAATTGAACAGCGAGGCAGCTAGAACCTTTGCGGAATATACATCTCAAAACGTGGGCAATATCCTAGCAATCGTACTCGATAAACAAGTAATTTCCGCCCCACGTATCGACGATGCGATCACTGACGGTCAAGGGATCATCTCAGGCAACTTCGATCTGGAGAGTGCAAATGCCCTTGCCGTCCAGCTTCGCTACGGCTCACTGCCAATTCCGTTAAAGGTCGTACAAGTACGGACGGTTGGTCCAACCCTCGGTCAAGATTCGCTTCAAAAAAGCATGCAAGCAGGTTTAATCGGGTTCATAATTGTTGTTCTGTTTATGGCAATATACTATCGCCTACCGGGCATTCTGGCGGATATCTCAATAATTATCTATGCAGTGATTGCGTTCGCCCTATTCCGTTGGGTACCCGTAACCTTGACCCTGGCAGGTATCGCTGGCTTTCTGCTCAGCACTGGAAGTGCATTGGATGCCAATATTCTGATCTTTGAGCGCATGAAAGAAGAGCTCCGCAGCGGGCGAACATTGAACCAGTCAATGGACTTAGGCTGGCAGCGTGCATGGCCATCGATACGCGATTCAAATATCGCCACATTGATCACATGCGGGATACTATTCTGGTTTGGGAGCACATATGGCGCTACGATTGTCAAGGGATTTTCACTAACCCTCGCCATTGGAGTTATCATCAGCCTCTTTACTGCCATTCTCGTAACCAGATCACTCTTGGGTGTGGTATTGAATTATTTCAAACCGACCAATCTGACCCGTTGGTTTGGTTTATGATCCTAATGGCAGAAGTAGAAGGATATAAAAATGCTTAATATCATCGGAAAACGCTATTATTATTTCGCATTTTCTCTATTTATCATTGTGCCGGGTATGATCATCCTGATCACACGGGGTATACCATTGGCAATCGACTTCACTGGCGGCACGCTCATCGAAGTTCGATTTGAGTCCGGTAACGTTCCGCAACCCGCTGAGGTTGTCAGCCTATACAACGATCTTGGTGTGGACGATATCCTTGTTCAAACGACGGGAGAAGGTACTCTGGTTGCTCGCTCAAGCTTCCTGGATGACCAAACTCGTGCTCAAATAATTGATACGATGGAGCTGCACTTTTCCGATACGGTTGTCGTCTTGCGCTTTGATAGTGTAGGTCCAATTATTGGACAGGAGGTTGCAGGGCGTGCTTTTCTGGCGGTCTCTGTGGCTGCTGCCATTGTTGTCTTTTATATTGCATTTGCCTTTCGGGGGGTGCAGAACGCATTTCGCTATGGTATTTGCGCTATTATCGCCATGGTTCACGATGTATTGATCGTAATATCCATCACAGCTATTGGCAGCCTAGTAGCTGGTTGGCAGATTGACGCCCTCTACCTGACAGCATTGCTCACCGTGATTGGCTTCTCCGCTCAGGATACAATCGTTGTGTTTGACCGCATCCGCGAAAATAGCACCATATTCCGCCGGTTAGATTATGAGACACTGGTCAACCATTCTATTGTACAAACCTTAGAGCGTTCGATTAATACTCAGCTTATGACAGTAGAATTTATCTTGCTGGCTTTAGTTCTCTTTGGGGGAATAACCTTGCGCGAATTTGCCTTGGTAATGCTGGTTGGATTGA
>JAQBDA010000233.1:0-11804 GCA_032124675.1 Chloroflexota bacterium | reverse complement strand
CTCTTAAGCACAAAATAAAAGTTTTGCTCAGTTGGTGATAAGAAATCGTCTCGAAGTCTATAGGGGAAAAGGTCGAGTTCAGAATTTGACGTTTTCTGGAGGACTGTATCAGAAGCTGGTTTTAGTTGTTTACCTAATAGGCGTAGAAGATAAGCAATGCAACCTTGATTTGATGGTGTATCCATTTGTTACCTCTGATAATCTTCTAACCAAATTATCTATAGCAGTGATGATCTTCCTGATTTTGCCTCAACTTGATGTACTGAGTATTGGTCCTTCAACCCAAATGATTTGGAAACGATCAGTGGAATATATTGATTACGATAAAAACAATAATTGACAACATTAATCTTAACTAAAAGTGGGTTGAAAAAGTTACCAAAAATGCAAACATTGATCATTCAATAATTAAACATATACAATTCGCGCCCATTCGCGGACTCATAAAAAAATGCCCCCGCAAGGCGGAGGCATCCTCATACCGAAACCAGCCCGAATCACAGCGCCGGCAGCAAATACTCGTAGGCGCTCAGGGCGGCCTTGGCTCCCTCACCCCTGGCACCCAAAGAGCGGGTGCTTACCCCTCTCCCGGTTTGGGAGAGGGGAGCCTGGACTTCCTTCCTTCCCAATCCTGAGAGAGGTAAAGGTCAGAGATGGGTGAGGGCGTTATGGTTAAGGAACGTACAGTTCACAAGCTGGATTGATCCTCCCCCAATAACCCGGCAATATCCTCCCAGAGTTCTGGCGACTCCATCACCCGGGCAAATTCTTTAACCCAGGTTTCGATCCTTTTTCGATCAAGTTCTGGATGGTTTTCAGCTACCGCCTGGATATCCAGCAGGTCCCTCGGGCGATGGGCTATTGCCTTAAAGATGATCAGGTCTTCGGGAGTGGGCAGTTTGACAGACAGGTCCCCTAATCGATGGGTTATGCTCCGCTCAATGGCTTCGACTTCCAACGGCAGCAGACCCAGGGATACATCCACCCCGATGCCGGTCCGGACATGCCGGAGCAGCAACACGCGGTTGCGGCGGGCAAATTCCCCTGCCTCGTTGATGCGCGGTTCAAGCCCCTCTCGTACAGCGGCTTGTATCAATTGAGGGATATCCTCGACCGGGAGCAGGATCACAGCATCGATATCAGCAGTCAGGCGCGGCCTGCCCAGGAGAGAGGCTGCAATCCCACCGATGATCATCCCCTTGCCTGGATAATGGTTTAGGAGCTCCTGGACGGCCTTGAGGGGTTCCAGGAGAGGGCTGAGCTCATTTGGGGAGCTCATCGAATTCTCTTGAGGGCAGCCCAACGCCGCCAGACGAGATGCTCGTCATCCTGGTCCGCCTCGAGCTGCAGGCCCATTCCCAGGGCGAGCCTGTATAAGTGGTTGAGCTGCTGCCACCTCCATTCCACTGACGCAGCCCGGTTCTGCTCTATCTCAATGGCTTCCACCGCCCGGTAGCGGTCGAGATAAGCCTGCACTTGCTGTCTGTCCATCCGTGTAGCCTCACTGGTAAGACTCGGTTTGTGTCTCAATTATACAATCAGTTCCATTATTCCAAGGAGATTCATGCGCAGGCAGCAGCAAATTGGCGTCCATTAGTGCGCATTCGCGGACTCCCCCCTTTTCCTCTCTCCCTTCTCCCCTGGTTTTTATTCGCGGCCTCATAAAAAATGCCCCCGCCTCGCGGGGGCACCCTCATCCCAATAATAGTCCTGCCCTACAGCGCCGGCAGCAGGTATTCGTAGGCGCTCAGGGCGGCCTTGGCGCCCTCGCCGACCGCGATCAGCACCTGCTCGGCGTAGTTGGTGGTCACGTCCCCGGCGGCGAATACGCCCGGGCGGCTGGTGGCAGCCATGCAGTCCACCTTGACACGTCCCTCCGGGTCCAGGTCGACCACCCCGGCTACCATCTGCGTGTTGGGCGTTAAACCCAGCTCGACGAAGATGCCATCGGCGGTGATGGTCTGCTGCTCGCCGGAGGGCGACTGCACCAGCAGCCGCTCGGCGTAGCCGTTGCCCTGCACCTCCACCACCTGGTAGCCCTCGTGGATGGTGACGTTGCTGGAGACGCGCAGCTTGCTCCCCAGCGGCGATTCGAGCGCCGGGCGGGTGGGCCCGATCAGGGTGACATGCTTGGCCACCGTGGCCAGCTCGGCGGTCGAGCGCAGGGCCAGCTCGCTGTCGCCGATCACCGCGGTCTGCTTATCGATGAACAGCGGTGCGTAGCTCAGTGCCGAGTAGCACAGGCCGTGCATGATGAACTCCTTCTCACCGGGCACGCCCATGAGCTTCTGGCGCGTGCCGCTGGCGACCACCAGCGCCCGGGCATCGAATTTGTTGCCCTGCTTGGTGTGCACGGCGAAGCCCTCGCCCTCCTGCTCGACGTGCTCGACGCTGTCCATGTGGCGGGCGAACTTCAGGTATTCCAGCTCGCTCTTGAATTTGCTGACGATCTCCAGGCCGCGGATCACCTGGTAGTCCTCCACCCAGGGCAGCGCCAGGCGGTAGTTGGTCTTGCCGCCCAGGTCTTTGGAGATCAGCAGCACGTTGATGCGTTTGCGGATGGCGTACACGGCAGCGGTCAGCCCGGCCGGTCCTCCGCCAATAATGATCAGATCGTACATAGTTCACCTCGTAAGTAATCGAGAGTCTCGATGGTATCGAGAGTAGAGATTAGAGAATTGAGAGTAGTCATAAACACAGAAGCAGTCAGCAGTCAGCGGATCGTCGCTTGCGACGCGTTGCTCGCGACACGTTGCTTGCAACGCCGCGGTCTGCCGTCTACTCTTCGGGCGCTTCGGCGATGAAGCCCTGCTCCATCATCATATGGGTCAGGTCGCGCGAGCGCTTGATGATGGTCATGGCTTTCTGCAGCAGCTCGTCATAGCTCAGGCTTATGCGCGCCAGACCCAGCTCCTGGGCTTTCACACCCACGGCAGCCGCCTCGCGCGGGAACACCTCCCAGTCATCCATAGTGGGCAGGATGAAGTCTGCGGCGAGCCTGTCACCGACGTGGTCAGCCAGCGCCCTGGCGGCCGCGAAGCACATCTCGTCGGTAATGGTGCGGGCGCGCACGTCCAGCGTGCCGCGGAAGATGCCTGGGAAGCCCAGCGAGTTGTTCACCTGGTTGTCGAAGTCCGAGCGCCCGGTGGCGATCACCGCCGCGCCGGCCTCTTTGGCTTCCCAGGGCCAGATCTCCGGCACCGGGTTGGCGCAGGCGAAGACGACCGCGTCGCTGGCCATGCTTGCCACCCACTCCGGCAGGATCACCCCGGGTCCCGAGCGGGAGAGGCCGACCACCACGTCCACGCCCTTCATGGCGTCGGGGATATCGCCCTGGCGCCCTTCGGCGTTGGTGATCTGGCACAGGTGCCACTTGTCGACGTACTCTGCTTTGCGCATCTCCAGGTCTTTGCGGTGCATGCCCAGGATGCCCTTGCTGTCGACCATATAGCAGCGGGCGGGGTCGGCGCCCCAGCCGAAGATCAGCCGCGAGCAGGCAACGTTGGAAGCACCACTGCCGACGAAGGCAATGCTCACCTCGCTCATCTTCTTTCCGACCACTTTCAGGGCGTTGATCAGCGCCGCCAGGGTGACGGTCGCCGTGCCCTGCTGGTCGTCGTGCCAGACCGGGATCTCAGCTTTTTCACGCAGGGTATCCAGGATGCGGAAGCATTTCGGCTGGGAGAGATCCTCCAGGTTGACGCCCCCCAATCCCGGCTGCAGCATCAGCACGGCGTTGATGATCGCGTCCGGGTCTTTGGTGTCCAGCATGATCGGCACCCCGTCCACCCCGCCCAGGTATTTGTAGAGCAGGGCTTTGCCTTCCATCACCGGCAGTCCGGCTTTGGGCCCGATATCCCCCAGACCCAGCACGCGCGTTCCGTCGCTGACCACCGCCACCGTGTTCCACTTATTGGTGTACTCGTAGACCAGCTCCGGGTCGGCTTCGATCGCCCGGCATGGGGCTGCCACCCCGGGCGTGTACCAGATGGCAAAGTCGTTGAAATCGCGCACGGTGCACTTCAGCGCGGTCTCGACCTTCCCCCGGTAGAATGGATGCAGCACCATAGCATCGGCTGAGGGCTTGGTCGCTTTCGCGAGCAGCTCTTCCACGCTCACCCTCGGTTTGTCTTGCAGCATTTTGGACCTCCAGTTATGGGGCAGGTTTCGAACCTTCCCCAACGGTTAATAAAAATCGCCCTGCTGCAGTTATGCAGTGAGGGCGTTTCCTTGAGATAATTATGATACCGGCCTCCTGGTTCGAACACAGGTGGTAAAGGGCTGCGCCGGCGTTGGCACACGGCGCCTGCCATGATATTTAGAGATGACAGCACAGCGATCAGGCGACAAGGCATTGCTCCCGGCGCGTACTTTGATTATAGCAATCCGCACTACCGGATTCAAAGTGTCTAATATCACCTTCAGACGCTTGCGCGGCGGTGAAAAAGTGAAGAATGTCACTATAAGTGCATCCTCAGCACCAACATTCATCAAAGAGCAATGAATCCCCTCCCCGTCATTGCTAACGGAGCGCAGCGGGGTGAAGCAACCTCAGGAGTAAAAAGGTGAGGTGGGTGTTTTGCGGTGGCGCGGCCGCCGCAAAACACCCAAACCTACCATTGTGAGATAACCTCTACTCATACTGGATATCCTGGCGGAATTGGGCTTTGGACTCCACTTCCGCCAGTTTCCCGGAAGCGTAGGTGCAGGCCTCTTTCATCAACTGCCGTGCCTCCTCAGGAGGCAGGTCCTTCAAGCCTTCCAGGCTGCAGCCTTTGCCTTCCAGGTATGCTTCGATCAGCATCCGTTCCAGGGTTGATTGTGGGCCATCCGCTTCGCAGCGGTCGATGTCCTGCGGATCGAGTTTCGGATTCTCGGACATTTCACACCTCCAACATAACGAGCTGACCTGACAGGTCTATATGTATGCTGCTCCGGGATTATGCCAGGTCCACCTCCGTTGAGAATGCCGTTTCGTGACGCGTGTAATCGGGCAGGATCACCGGCGAAGGCGGTCCTTCGCCCAGCCCTGCTGCGCGGCGCATCTGCTCCCAGAGTTCGACATGTGCCAGGGTGGGCGTCCCTGGCGGGTGGCCCGGTGCCCAGTCGGCGGCAGCCGTACCGGCGCGGCGCCCGAAGACGCAGATATCCAGCAGGCTGTTGCCCATCAGCCGGTTGCGCCCGTGGATGCCGCCGGCAGCCTCCCCGGCGATATACAGCCCGGCGATCTCCGTGCTGCCATCCGGCTGGATGGCGACCCCGCCGTTCTGGTAGTGCAGGGTCGGGTAGACCAGGATTGGCTCACGGGTCATGTCGATGCCGAAGCGCCGGTACTGGCGCACCATGGCGGGCAGCTCGCGGGCGATGGTGCCCGCCCCGTGGATCAGGTCGATCAGCGGCGCGTCCAGCCAGACTGCCGCCTGCCCGGTAGGCGTTGTCAGGCCAAGCTGGCGCTGGCGGCACTCGCGGATGAAGGCCGCTGTTTCGACATCGCGCGTCTCCAGTGGGAAGACGAACTGCTCGCCGTCCGCGTTGCACACCTGGGCGCCCAGGCCGCGCACTTTCTCGGTGACCAGCTGCCCCAGGATCTGTTCCGGGTAAGCCGCCCCGGTCGGATGGTACTGCATGGTGTCGATGAATGCCAGCCGCGCCCCGATGCGGTAGGCCAGCACCAGCCCGTCGCCGGTCGCACCGTAGTGGTTGGTGGTCGGGAAGCCCTGGTAGTGCAGCCGCCCGCTGCCGCCGGTGGCGACCACCACCGCCCGGGCGTGGACGCTCATCCAGCGCCCGGTGTCCAGGTCCTGCAGCAGCGCCCCGGCCGCCTGCCCGTGCTCATCCAGCAGCAGCTCGACCGCTGGGCGGAACTCCCAGATGCGGATCGACCCGCCCCCGTTGACCTGGGCGTCCGCCTTCGAGCGCACCTCGTCGCGCAGCGTGCGCATGATCTCGGCGCCTGTATAATCGCGGGCGGCGTGCATGCGCTTGCGGCTTGTGCCGCCCCCGTGGATGGAGCGCATGGTGCCGTCCGGCTCTTTGTCGAACATGGCGCCCAGCGATTCCAGCCAGGCGATCACGGCCGGGGCATCGTTGACCAGCGCTTCCACCAGGTCCGGGTCGTTGCTGAAGCCGCCGCCGCCCAGCACGTCCAGGTAATGGATGGCCGGCGAGTCGTTCTGCTTGTCGGCGGCCTGGATGCCGCCCTGCGCCATGACGGTGTTGGCATCGCCGAAGCGCAGCTTGGTGGTGAGCAGCACATCCGCCCCGCCTGCCTGGGCCATCAGGGCTGCAGAAGCGCCTGCCCCACCGCCGCCGATCACCAGCACATCACAGCTGGCGCTGAACGGCTGCCTGAGCAGGCCGCCATGCAGCTCGACCGGTGAGGGTGCCTGCAGTGCATCAACCAGCTCGACCGGAGCGCGCTGGCCTTTGTTGGCTCCCAGGCGCAGCTCGCAGAAGGCTTCCTGGATGTAATCAGGGTGGAAGGTCTCCAGGATCTGCTGGCGTTCCTCAGGTACTATCCGCGGGAAGGTCTGCTGCAGGCGTTCCGAGCGGGTGGCTTCAACTTTTTTCAATGATTCAGCGATGGCAGTCGGGTAAGGCATGTGCTCCTCCGGAGCTGTAGATAATCTCATAGGAGTTACGCATATCAGGGGGATATGGGCCAACCTCCCTCTAACTATGTAAGTCCTATCTCAATCACCTGCCCAGGGCGGCGGCTGGTCGGGGCTGCCGGTGATATAGTCGGTCTCCTCGCGGATGCGGTGGCTGAGCGCGGAGACCAGCAGGGTCAGCGGTACGCTGCGCTGGCAGACCTCCTCACATATGCCGCACCCCGAGCAGGAAGCCAGCCAGCGGCTGAGCAGTACCATGTTCGCCAGGGGGCCCACCGGCTGGCGCCCGCTGGCGGCCGGTGGGTCGAACTCTCCGAAGTAGGTGGGGCAGGCATCCAGGCATTCGCCGCACAGCGAACAGGTGGCGAACCAGCCCAGGATGCTGCCCACGTCGTCGAAGCGGTTGTGGTGGGCGGAGCTGGCCAGCAGTCCTTTGCGCACCCCGGCGCGAGCATCCGCAACAGCCCCGACGATGGTCTCGCGGTGGCTGAGCTGGGATATAGCTGCCGGTGATGTGCCCTGCCTGCTCGCGCTCAACCAGCGCTTGCCGGCCTCCCGGCGAGCGGTCACCAGCAGGTGCCTGTCCGTCTCCACGCCGACTGTGCCGATTACTATATCTGCCCCCCAGGGGGCGGGCCAGTCGCACATCTGGCAGGCCTGGCGCATGTTTTGCTGGCGGAAGCCGCCCGCAGAGGCATTCTTCAGGGTGGCTTTGGTCAGCTCGGGCAGGCTCTGGTCTTTGAGTTTCTTGTCAAAAAAATTGTGTGAGTACGTGCCCATGCAGTCTACGCCGAAGATCAGCATGCGCTCTTCCCGGGCGTCTTCAGGCCGCTCCGGTTGGAGGCGTTCGCGTTTGCACAGCTCTGCGTACGAGCGCAGCTCGCAGGGACGCAAGATAGCCGCTGCCCTGGTGCGGCCGTTCTGCCGCTGCAGCTGGTAAGCTGCCCCGGCGGCGTTGGAGGTCATCAATGGGGCAAAAGGGTTCACCCTCTTCAGGTCGGCGGGGTCCTCGATGATCTGCGAGACGATGGTGGTCCCTCCGGCATCTTCAACCGGGGCCAGCAGCGCCTCGGGCCGGTACTGCTCCCACCAGTCTGCCAGGAAGGAGCGCAGCGCCTGCAGCTCATCCCCATTCTGGACCTCGATTAGTTGGCTGACTTGCATGAGGCATCTCCAGACGGAGGGTTATCCTTCTTTCCGGTTCAGCTCTGCGGCTGCGATGACGGCGCGCGCCTGCTGCATGGCGAACTGGAGTGCATCATACGGCACCACACTGCGCACCATGCGCTGCGGCTCGATCTGGGCTGACGTGCCAGGGCCGCAGAAGATCATCGTCGTGCGGTCTACGGCGCGCTGCAGCATCTCCCCGGTCGCCAGGCGTACCTGGGCGGCGGACGAGCGCAGAGTATCTGGGGAGCCGGTGTCTGCCAGCCAGGCTGCGTGGTAAACCAGCCAGCGGGCGCTCTCTACGTCCGTGCGCATCTCTGCCAGCATCTCCTGGATGGCAGGGCGCACCGCCAGCGCAGCGCCGTGCGAGATCCAATCCCGGGCATGCTCGCCTGCCATTTCCAGCAGCCGTTCCACGATGCCCACATAGCGGGCGCCGGTGCGGATCCACAGGCGCGGCGCCGCGGACGCGCCGAGCTGCAGCGCGCTTCCGGCCTCGCCGAGCAGTGCGCCGGCTGGCAGGCGGCAGTTATCCAACACGGCCAGCGGGCTGCCGTTCTGGCTGATCTTCAAACCTGGCAGGTCTGCCTCGACCAGGAAGACGCTCAGACCCTGTGGGGTACGGGTGTACAGGATTAAGAAGTCGCCCGCCTCTGGCGATGAGCTCAGGGATTTGCGCCCGTTGATGCGGTAGCCGCCGTTTTCGAGGCCGGCGCTTGTCTGCCAGTGCTCTGGCTGGTGACCGGTGGGTCCGGGCTCGCGGGCAGCGATGATCGCCCGCCGTTCCCCCGCCAGGACCGGCTCCAGGTACTGGCCGATCTGTTCGTCCGAACAGGCGTACAGCGGGAGCGGGATCTCTCCGGTGTCCAGGGGGATGAAGGTCTTGCCCAGTTCTTCCTCGATCAGGCAGGCGCTGGTCGTATCCAGACCGCCACCGCCGAATTCCTCCGGCACGGTCAGGCCCCAGAGACCCATCTGTTCGATGGCCTGGCGCAGGCGGGTGCGCTCTTCCGGTTCGAGCGTGCCGCTGGTGAAATACTTCATCTCCAGCGGGCGGGCTTCTTTCTGCACGAATCGGCGCAGCATATCGCGCAGCATAATGATATCGGGAGGGAAATCGAAATCCATGCTAATTCTCGATCTGCCGGTCGTTGTAGCGGTTTTGCAGCTCGGCTAGGGGCAGTGATTTCAGCTCGTCCAGCTCGGCCTGGTGCAGCCCGTCGGCGATCTCCTGCACCCGTAGGCGCAGGTGCTCAGCGGGCGGGGCCAGGTACCTGCCGTACAGGCGCCGTCCGAGCAGGCCGACGTTGGGGGGCACGATCTCAGCCGGACAGCGCGCCACACACAGCCCGCACATGATGCAGTCGAACGATTCATCCGCCAGGGTTGTCAGGTCGCCGCGCAGCGCAGCGGATACGTAGTTGAGCACATCCAGATCCTGCGGGCAGGCTTTGGTGCAGGTGTTGCACCCGTAGCAGCGCAGCAGCTCGGGGTAGAGCTCAAGTATGGCCTGGCCGGTGGGCTGCAGCGACCGCAGGTCGTAGTGCGGGCGCTGGGCCGGGAAGAAGGGGATCGGTCCCAGCACCATGCCAGGCTCGATCACCGTCTGGCAGGCCAGGGCAAAGTGCAGCTTGTGGTCATCCGTGTGGCGGTAGACGGTGCTGCACGCCCCGCAGAAACCACCCCGGCAGCCCACGCCGCGGGTCAAGGTATAGCCTGCCCACTCGAAGGCTCGCAATATGGTCAGGTCGTCCGGGACTTCGTATCGCTGGTTGTAGATATAGATCTCGGCCATTTTCTCTTTATCCGTTCATTGGCAAACCGCCGAAAATATCTTAATCAATGTATCCGCTCGAACGGCGGTTTGCATACAAATGGTGAGACATTTGTCAGCAATTCGCTGATAACAGCAACATGGTTTGTAAATTTCTATCAGCGAATTGCCAAGACCAGATCGAGCACGAATAGCTCATCGCTGCTGGCTTTTTCGAGCAGCTCCGCCATGCCTTCGGCTAAATGGGTCTGCACCAGGAAGTGCTTGATGGTCGGGTCAACCTGCGGGCAGGCCAGGGAGCAGTTGCCGCAGCGGTCGCAGTCTTCGCCCACCAGGGTCTCCAGAGCCATTGAAGTGCGCGACTCGCTGCGCAGCCTGCGCCTGGGGTCACGCACCAGCACCGGACAGGCATCCATGCAGCAGCCGCAGCCCAGGCAGGCTTTGCTGCCGGTAAGGTGTGCCTCAGCCTTGAGCATATGACTGGGTCCGAAACCCGAGCTGAGCAGGCGGCAGCGCGCAACCGGCGGGCGCGGCTGGGAGAAGATCACGCGCAGGATCGGCTCGATGCGCTGTGGGTCAGTTTGTACTCTCAGGGGCATATTGTTCTCCTGGTCTGGTGTATGTCTGCAGTCTCATGCCGGCACAATGTCTTCCTTCAAGCCCTGGCTGATGCGGCGGAAGATTGCGGCCAGGGGCAGATGGTCGGGGCAGGCCTGCTCGCACATGCCGCAGGAGACGCAGGAGACCAGCCAGCGCACCGCCGCTTCGTGAGTGATGGTCTGCGCTCTGCCAGTCGCTGCAATTTCGGAGGAGAAGATCGGGCAGGTTGCCAGGCATTCCTGGCAGGGGGTGCAGCTCTGCAGATGGGCGACCAGTTCGTCCACTCCTTCAGGCATCTCGGCGCTCAAATTCTGCACCATGCGCTCCAGGGTGTGCAGCCGGCGCTCCTTCAGAGTGTTTATCACCCGTTCCTGCTGGAAAACCAAGGACTGGGGCGCGATATCGTCCGTGATCCCCCCTATGTTTAATCTTTCCGCAGTCTCCCGGTCTTTGGCCCTGACCAGCAGCACCTGCTTCACCGGTAGACCCAGCAGGCCGATGCACAGGTCGGCATTGCTGGCTTCGGGGCTTGTACACATCTGGCAGGCGTTACGGAAGCGGTGCAGGGCGATGCCGCCCTGGCGGGCGTGGCCCAGGTTATCACGCGATACCTGCTCGATCGAGCCTGCCTTCTGGACGCGCCAATCCAAGTCGTTCTCATCATAGCTGGCCAGGCAGTCTATGCCGATGACGAGCCAGTTGTCCAGGTACAGGGCCTCACGGCGGCCAACCTCGCTCAGGGCGCGCGCTTCGCAAGAGCGCAGGACTGCCGCATAGCGACCGGCGGCTTGCTGGTGAGTCCGTTCCAGGACCAGTTTGCTGGCGTTGATTGGCATGAGCGGCACGCATGGGTCTGCACCCACCAGCTCTTCCAATTCTTCCATAATGTGAGGCGTCGCCTCACTCTCCCCATCATGGTAGGCGGGCACCAGCATGCCTTGCAGGTCGGCTTGCTGCCACAGGTCCTTCAAAAGTTGGCGTATCGTATCCAGAGGGTTGCCATGGGTGTGGATGATCCAGGCTTCGGACATAGTTTCACCTTCCTTGGTATCGATAATAAGGATTACTCCGCAGGCTTTAAGGCTGCACCGTCTCCGACAATACCAGTTCGGGGGCTTCTATATGCCAGTCGCTCAGAGCCTCGATCTGGTTCATGAACTGCTCGAAAGTGAAGTGGTGGATGTTGACTGCCCCGGAGGGACAGGTCGCCGCACAGGCTCCGCAGCCCTGGCAGAGCACGGGGTTGACGGTCATCACCCCCCGCACCGGGTGCAGGGACAAGGCACCGAAGGTGCATACTTCCGCACACTGACCGCATCCGGCGCACAGCTCCTCGACGATAAACGATGTGGTCGCTTCGATCTGCACCTGACGGCGCATCAGTGGGATCATCGCCGCTGAAGCGGCCGCTCGAGCCTGGGAAATCGTGTCGCTGATATCTTTCGGTCCCTGGCAGCAGCCGGCCAGAAAGACGCCCGCCATGGAAGTGTCCACCGGGCGCAGCTTGGGGTGGGCTTCCATCAGGAAGCCGTCGGACGAGCGGGAGAGCTTGAGCAGCCCGGCGATCTCGGCGCTGTCCGGGTGCGGTTCCATGCCGACCGCCAGCACGACCAGGTCATGCGGATTGCTGTAGCGGTGATAGCCCTCGGTGT
>JAQBDA010000232.1:0-16075 GCA_032124675.1 Chloroflexota bacterium | reverse complement strand
CGGTCTCGGTCGATCTGGCCCTCACGGATGAGACCGGTAACCGCGCCGAGGTCGCAGGTCTTGACCACCAGCGCGACCTTGTCGGCCTTTTCGAGCGCGGTCTTGGCGTAGTTGGCGAGATTGTTGACGGCGCCGGGGCCCCAGTCGAGCTGCTGGCAGTCGGCCGAGGTGCTCACCATCACCGGCGCCATCCGGCCCGGCAGCGAGCCGGCCCGGTAGCCCACCACAACACCGACGCGCCCGTTGTTCAGGAGCTCCGACGCGGCCCGGCGCAGATTGGCGCGCAACGCCCCGGCGTCGGCCTCGGCAAGCTCGGCGGGGCCGCCGCCCTCCACCGACGGCAGCTCGGGGCCGTCCCAGGCATCGGCCGCGGTGAAACGCGGCAACGGACCGGCCTCGGTGACCGCCGCGGTCACGTCCTTGACCACCCGCGCCCACTTGTGGCCCTCCGCCGCCGACACCCACGCGAAGTGCAGCCGCTTGAGATCGACGCCGAGAAAGTCCAACAGCGAGCGGAAGATGGTGAAGCGGCGGCGCGCCACCAGATTGCCCTGCACGTAGTGGCAGTCGCCGGGGTGGCAGCCCGACACCAGGACCCCGTCGGCCCCCTGCTCGAAGGCGCGCAGGATCATCAGTGGGCTCATCCGCCCGGTACAGGGAAAGCGGACCATGCGGACGTTGGCCGGGTACTCGAGGCGGGTGGTCCCCGCCATGTCGGCGCCGGCGTAGGTGCACCAGTTGCAGACCAGGGCCACGATCTGGGGCTGCCAGCCGTCGGGGACGGCGGCCACGCCCGCGTGTTGGACAGTGGAGGTTTGCGCGTCGCTCATCGTCCCAGCACCTCCGGCAGCGGTCCCAGCGCCCCGAGCTGGGCAAAGACCTGTTCGTCCGAGTAGCCCGCAACATCGATGAAGCCGCCGCGGCAGGTCACGGCGCACAGCCCGCAGCCCTCGCACATGGCGGGGTTCGACCACGCCACCATGCGCAGGAAGTTGCCGTCGCGGTCGCGTACCTCCTGCTTTTCGATGGCGCCGTAGGGGCAGACCTGGAAGCACTCGAAGCACCCCGCGCAGGCGGCCTGGTTGACCTGCGCGGTGGTGGGGTCGCGCTCGAGGAACTCGTGCGACAGCAGCTCCATCCCCTTGGAAGCCGCCGCCGAGGCCTGCGACACGGTGTCGGGGATATCCTTGGGCGCCTGCGCGGCGCCGGCGAGGAAGATACCAGCGGTCAATGTCTCCACCGGGCGCAGCTTGGGGTGGGCCTCCATCAGGAAGCCGTCAGACGAGCGGGATAGCTTGAGCAGACCGGCGATCTCGGCGCTGTCCGGGCGCGGTTCCATGCCGACCGCCAGAACGACCAGGTCCGCTTCGACTTCTACCCACTCTCCTAGCAAAGTGTCCTCCGCCCGCACCAGGAGCCGCTCTCCCTTGCGGCTGATCTCCGAGGGGTTGCCGCGGCGATAGAGCACGCCTTCTTCCCGCATCTGGTCATAATACTCCTCGAAGCCTTTGCCGTAGGCACGCATATCCATGTAGAATACGGTGACCCGGGCTTCCGGCAGCTTCTGGCTCACCAGGTGAGCCTGCCGGGCGGTTACCATGCAGCAAACCCGCGAGCAGTAGGGGTTGCCCACGCTCTTATCGCGCGATCCGACGCATTGGATGAAGACGACCTCCCGGGGGGCGTTCCCATTGGTGCCCAGCTCGGCGGCTGCCAGCTGCTCGAATTCCATGGTAGTTATCACTTCGGGATATTCCTTGTAGCCCAGCTCCGGCCTGCGCTGTGGGTCGAAGGTCTCGAAGCCGGTCGCCACGATGATCGTTCCGGCAGCGACCTGGTTGGTCTCGTCACCCTGGCGCACCTGTACCTGGAAATTGCCGACATACCCGCCGACCTCGGTTACCTTGGCTCCGGTCATCACTTTGATCCGAGGGTGGCTGGTAGTGCGCACGACCAGCGGCTGGATAAACTCCGCCACCGGCTCCAGCGAGGGGAAGGTGCGGTGCAGTCTGGCGCTCTGACCGCCAAGAGATTCCGACTTCTCGACCAGAGCAACCTCGAAACCCGCCTCGGCGATATCCAGAGCTGCCTGCATCCCGGCGATCCCTCCGCCGATCACCAGCGCGGCCGGGGTCACCGGCACCTGGCGTACCTGCAGCGGCTCCACCTTGCTGGCTTTTGCGACCGCAGCAGCGACCAGATCGAGGGCTTTGCGGGTTGTATCCGGTTCGTTGGGGTGTACCCAGGAGCACTGCTCGCGGATATTCGCCATCTCGAAGCAATAGGGGTTCAGGTCTGCCTCGGCGACTGCGGCGCGGAAGGTCAGTTCGTGCATGCGCGGCGAACAGGAAGCCACCACCACCCGGTCTAGATTGTGCTCCTTGATGTCCTTTTTGATCAGCATCTGACCGGGGTCAGAGCACATATAGGTGTAATCACGGGCGACAACCACTCCGGGCAGCTGCATCGCATGGCGGGTCACTGCAGCTACGTCCACCGTGGCAGCGATATTGATCCCGCAGTGACAGATATATACGCCGATCCTGGGACTAACGCTCATAATTCGCCTCTCCGGGCAGACCAGTGACGTTCCATCTCAATTAGGCTCTATTGTTTCGTCGCCAATCATCGCCGTTCGTTTTCTTCCAAACAGGAAATAAACGATCGGGCCAACGTAGTTGACGAATGCTGCCATGATCCAAATTCGTTTGTCCCCTCCGGCAATCTCCTCCGCGGATCGTTTTCGAATGTCTATGAGGGCGGCCACCAACAAGGTGAACTGGACAATGCCAAGCAATACAACGGATGATTTTTGGGCTGGGCTCAGATCTCCCCATTTTTTCTGCTTACGAGGTGTCATAGCTGCATATCCTTCTTCTGGTTATAAAGCTTCCACCGTAATTTCAGCGATATCCAGCACTTGAATTTGGTCGTCAGCATTCAGGTGCTTGACAGCTTCATCGAGAGTCAGCAGGCAGAATGGGCAGGCAGTCGCCAGCACTTCCGCCCCGGTCTCCAGCGCTTCTTTGACCCTGAGCTGTGCCAGGCGCAGGCCCGGGTTGGTGCCTTCCAGCCACATGCGTCCTCCACCGCCTTCGCAGCACAGGCTCTTTTCCCGGCTGCGGTCCATCTCAACCAGCTTCAAGCCAGGGATGCTCTTCAACACAGCTCGTGGCTCATCGAAGATGCGGTTGTGCTTTCCCAGATAACACGGGTCGTGATAGGTCACCGTGCGGGCATATTTTTTGGAAAATGACAGCCTGGGCGCTCCGTCTGCGGACTGGGCATCCTTGGCGAGCAAGCCGGCCAGGACTTCGGTATAGTGCTGTACTTGCAGACCATTCTGCGGATAATCGTTTTTGAAGGTGCTGAAGCAGTGCGGGGAGGTGGTGAAAATGCGCTCGACGCCAAAGCCCTTGTAAAGCTCCTGGTTCTCCTCGACGATCATCTCGAACAGACCCTCTTCTCCCAGGCGGCGTACCTCACTGCCGCAGCAACTCTCTTCAACCCCCAGGATATTGAAATCGACTCCTGCCTGCTGGAGGATCTGCACCAGCGCCTGGGCGACCTTCTGGACGCGTGGATCGTAGCTGGGGGTGCAGCCGACGAAATATAGATATTCAGCGGCTTGATCGCTTTGCTTGATCTCCAGCCCGGCAGCCCATTCCTGGCGCTCTTCACGCGGCATCGTCAGCGGGTTGCCGTGCCGGAAGGTGCTCTCCAGCGCGGTCTTGACGTTTGGATGCACGCGCCCTTTTTCTACGATGGCGCTGCGCAGGGCGATGAACGCCTCCATCGGGTTGACCAGCTTGGGACAGCGGCTGTAGCAGGTATTGCAGGTGGTGCAGTCCCACAGCTCCTCGATACCTTCCAGGTCGAACCCGTTCCCGGCTACCAGCAGGCGGTAGATCAGTCTGCGCGGGTTGAGGCGGGTTTTGATCGCCATCGGGCAGCCGCCAGTACATTTACCGCACTGGATGCAGGCGTAGAGACCGTGTTCTCGGGCAAATTGGCGGCTCTCAATGGTTAGCATGAACGGCTCCTATAGGGTGAGAATTTGCCAATAAGATCATTGCAGCGGAAGCGGCGGCCTTGGCGTGCGCCACCGTGTCGGGGATGTCTTTCGGTCCCTGGCAGCAGCCCGCCAGGTAAACTCCGGGTATATTGCTCTCTACCGTGTGCAGCTTGGGGTGGCTCTCCCGGTAAAAACCATCTGCGCTGCGTTCCAGGTCGAGCATCCCAGCCAGCTCTGGTGCATCCTGCCTGGGCTGCATGCCCACCGCCAGTACGACCAGGTCGGCTTCCAGCTCGACCGGCTCTCCAAGCAAAGTGTCCTCGGCGCGAACTACTAATTTCTCCCCCTGGCGGATGATCTCCGATGGGTTGCCGCGCCGGTAGAGCACGCCTTCCTCTCTTACGCGGTCGTAGAATTCTTCGAAGCCCTTTCCAAACGCGCGCACATCCATATAAAACACCGTCACTTTGGCGCCGGGAATGCGGTCATGTGCCAGGTGGGCCTGTTTGGCAACCGCCATGCAGCACACCCGCGAGCAGTAAGATGGCGAGCATCCGTCCCCATTCTGCTCCAGACTGCGGTCGCGCGAGCCTACGCAGTGGATGAATACAATCTCGCGTGGCGTTTGTCCGTTCAAGATGATCTTCCCGGCAGTTGGACCTGACGCCGACGCCAAACGCTCGAACTCCAGGGTCGTGATCACCTGTGGGTACACGCCGTAGCCCAGCTCAGGTCTGCGATGAGGGTCGAACACATCGAAGCCGGTAGCGACCACGATCGTTTCTACATCGACATCCAGATACTCCTCCGTCTGGCTGAAGTCGATAGCATCCGCATCGCAGGCGTCTTTGCACAGGAAGGTCTTTCCGCACACTCCACGTGTCAGGTAAACGCAAGCCTGCGGGTCCACGGTGTAGATCAGGGGCACAGCCTGGGGAAAAGGCACATAGATGGCGGCCCGTTTGGCGATACCGGCATTGAAATCGCTGCCCGGGTCGCCGCTCACCCGCCCGCTCAGCCGGCATGCCTGGGCGCACAGCCCGCAGCCGCGGCACTTGTCCGCATCGACGTAGCGCGGCTTGCGTTTGATCCGCACCTGGAAGCCCCCGGCACGCCCGCTCACCTGGCTGACTTCGGAGTAAGTCAGCAGCTCGATATTTGGATGGCGGCTCACATCCACCATCCGAGGGGTCAAGATGCAGGACGAGCAGTCCAGGGTGGGGAAGGTCTTGTCCAATTGGGACATCCTGCCGCCGATGCTGGGCGATCGCTCCACCAGGTAGACCTTGAAGCCGGCGTCGGCGATGTCCAGGGCTGACTGGATCCCGGCGATGCCTCCACCGATGACCAGCGCAGCAGGCGGATGACCATTCGATCGTGGGTCAGGCATCATCTTACCTCACCAATCTCTACCCATTCGTTGGTCTCGAAAGTGACCAGCGGCAGCGGTTCGTGCACATCTTTACCCGGCTGGTAGTCGAACGCGGCCTGAACCTGCTCTCCTACCAAGCTGAAGACCAGCCCTACCGGGATATCCGCCGGGCAGGCAGAGGTGCACATGCCGCAGCTCACGCAAGACAGCCCCATATGGTTCATGCGGGTGAGATGAAACAGCAGGATGTCGCCGGGCATCCGCATGGCGCCTTTGCGCCGGGCGGCGTTCAGGTAGTGTTCCGGTGCATGGTTGAATGCGGCAGTTGAGAAGAGGCAGTTCTTGCAGTAGCAGATCGGGCAGACGGTCATACAGTTGTAGCAGCGGATGCAGGTCTCGAAGACCCCCGGCAGACCGCCGTTGGAAGCGATGTGCTCCCCCATTGCCTTCAGATCATGCTGACGCGTCTGTGCCCGCTGAGCCAGCAGGGGATCCAGGACTGCCTGGCGGTCGGCACCGGCGGCATCCGTGTTCACAGCGATTTCTAGCAGCTCTGCCAGCTCCGCATCCAGTTCTACTGGGATGCCGGTCACCAGGTCGGCGCCGAAGAACTGCAGGTGAATATCGGCGCCTGCCGGGACGGGCTGGCTGCACATCTGGCACGCCTGCCTGAGCCCGTGCCCATTATAGGCTTCACCTTTTGTTAGGTAGCCGGTTAAATTCGTTCCATTGGCCTGCTGCAGCGTTTTGTATTCAGCCCACTCGTAGGTCCCGGGACAATCCAGGCTGATCAGGGTCACTTCCTCCAGCGAGGCCTGCTGCAGCTTGACCAGTTCGACCAGCGCTCGCAGCTCGCAAGGGCGCAGCACCACCCCCAGGCGAGCCGGGGAGTGTTTACCGGTCAGAGCCGACACTGCCCGAGCCGAGTTTATCGGCATCGCAGGTGCCAGCGGGTTTGCCCGCGCCAGGTGATCCGGATCGGTTACCAGGGCAGGGGTTATCACACCGCTCTCCATCTCCAGCGGTACAAACAGCGCCTCCACCAGACCGGATTCAAGGAGCTGGCGGAGCAGGCTGCGCACTGCACCCAGCGGTTCGGAGTTTTCTACGGGGATCAATCCAATCATGGTTGCCTCATTTCAAGGTCAGGTAAATGACGGGTACACGGGCACCGGTCGGAGGTTGTCATCCAAACTGAGCGTTCACACTGCCAGTGCCTGGCGCATCGGGTTCGGCCCAAGCTCTTTCAGGGAGGTGACGAACTCATTGATCGTGTCGGCAAATTTCTGGCCTTCGCTGGCGCTGATCCAGCGCAGCCAGATGCGCTCATCTTCGAACCCGGAAGCTTTGAGGATTTCCTGCAGAGCAACAAACCGCCGTCTGGTTTTGTAGTTGCCCGTCTGGTAGTGGCAGTCTCCAGGGTGGCAGCCGCCGATGATGATCCCATCCACACCGTCTAGCAGTGGCTTCAGCACGTAAACCGGGTCGACGGCACCGCTGCACATGGTGCGGATGATGCGTATATTGGGTGGGTACTGCAGGCGCGAGGTGCCTGCCAGGTCCGCTCCGGTGTAGGTGCACCAGTTGCAGAGATAAGCTACAATGCGTGGTTCGAACCCATTCTGATCGCTCATTGTCACTCCTACACTCCCGGCGGTGGGCAGATAGTGCTCCAAACCGCGGGACCTTGATATCTACGTCCAGGCTACTTCCAGCATGTCGAAAATCTGGACGAATTCGAAACCTTTCAACTGGCTGGCCTTGTTCGGGCAGGCAGCCACACAGGCCCCACAGCCCTGGCACAGCACTTCGATCACATCGGCATGCTCCATACCCGCTTCGAGCCTGCGGGCTCCGTAGGGACAGACCTCCACACACAGCCCGCAGGCTGCGCACAGCCTGGGGTTGACACCGGCAATGATGGCTGTGGCATCCAAGGATTTCTTGGAGAGCAAAGCTGCCGCCCTGACTGCCGCAGCCTGCGCCTGGGCGATAGTCTCTTCGATGGCGCGCGGCGAGTGGGCCAGACCCCCCAGGAAAACGCCGTCGGCGGCAAAATCCACCGGTCGCAGTTTGACGTGAGCTTCCAGGAAGAAACCGGTCTCATTCAAGGGCACTTTGAGCAGCTGTGCCAGGGCAGCGTTGCCGGGTTCTGGTTCGATCCCCGCACTCAACACGACCCAATCGGCCGGCAGGACGACCTGCCGTCCTTCCGGCTGAACGCGGACCTGGATGTTCAGGCCGCCATCTTGCTCTGGAGATACAATCGGCTTTGCCGCCGGTTCATACTGTAAGAAGATCACGCCTGCCTGGCGCGCCTGGCGATACAGGTGCTCGCGCATCCCGTAGCTGCGCAGATCGCGGTACAACACAACGACGCGTGCGCCGGGTGTCTGGCGCTTGATCGCCAGCGCGTTCTTCAGCGCTTGAGTGCAGCAGATGCGTGAGCAATAGGGGTGCTCTTCGTCGCGAGATCCAACGCATTGGATCATGACCAGGTGCTTACCATCCAGGCTCCCGGCAAAATCCGGGTCGGTCAGGCGCTGCTCGAGGCTGCGCTGGGTCAGCACACGCTCATGCTGGTTGTATAGGTATTCAGCTGTTTCGATCTCTTTGGCCCCGGTGGCAACCACGATCGCCCCATGACTCAGCTCGATCTGCGAGCCATCGGCGCAGGTTACCGTGCTGCGGTACTGGCCTTTGTAGCCTTTCACTTCGCTCACTTCCGCCTGGGTGATCACCAGGATGCGCGGCTCGGAACGCACAGCTTCGATGATTTCCTGTAGCAGCACCTGGGGGTCTTCTCCTGGGCGGGAGGCGGTGAAGATATGGCGCAGATTTCCACCCATCTCAGGCTGGCGTTCGATTAAAAAGACATCGAAGCCCTGTCGGGCAATGGATAAAGCAGCCGTCATGCCTGCCAGACCTGCACCGATGACCAGTGCTCGCTGGTCGACGTCGAAGGATGTGTGCTGCAGAGCGCGCAGCCTGCGCGCTTTGGCAACCGCCATCGCAGCCAGATCCTTGGCTTTCTGGGTTGCGACCTGTGGCTCCGCGCGGTGCACCCACGAGTCCTGCTCGCGGATATTTGCCATTTCGAACAGGTGGGGGTTCAGCCCTGCCTGGCGCAGGGTATCCTGGAATAACGTTTCGTGTGTGCGCGAGGTGCAGGAAGCTACCACCACGCGGTTGAGCCCGTGCTCCTCGATCTGCTGGCGGATTTTTTCCTGGGTGTCTTGCGAGCAGGTGTAGAGATTCTGCTCGGCATAGACTACGCCAGGTAGGTTCTTGGCGAAATCGACCACTTCTGGAACGTTCACGACTGAACCGATGTTGATGCCGCAGTGGCAGATAAACACGCCTACCCGGTCCGGCTCGTCGACTACATCTCGCTCGGCAGGGTACTGCGGGGTGAGGGTCAGTAAATTGCGCGCCTCAGCCAACAATGCAGAGACCTGGGCTGCAGCACAGGAGGCTTCGATGACCGATTCGGGAATGTCTTTTGGTTCGGCAAATGCTCCCGCAGCGTACACACCGGGTCGTGAGGTCTGCGAGGGAGCGTATGTGTTGGTCTCGAGAAAACCGAACTCGTTCAGCGATAGACCAAGGCGCTGCGCCATCTCCTGCGTTTCCTTAGAAGGTCTCAGACCAACCGAGAGCACCACCAGGTCGAATTCCTCCTCATGAGTGACGGGTCGCCCTCCATTATCTCCCTGGAAAGTTACGTACCCCAGGCGCAGATTGCGCGTCCCGGGAGCTTCCTTCACCGATGAGACCAAACAGCGAATGTAGCGCACGCCATATTCGGACTCTGCCCGCTCGATATACGGCTCGAAACCCTTGCCGAAAGAGCGGATATCAATATAAAAGATGGTCGGCTCGACCTGCGGATCGTGTTCTTTTGCGATCATGGCTTCTTTGGTTGCATACATGCAGCACACCGAAGAACAATATGAACCGCGTTCTGTCCCATCACTTCCAATGGTGCAGTCACGCGAACCGACACACTGGATCCAGGCGATCTTGCGCGGGTGTTGGCTGTCGGATGGGCGCTGCAGCACGCCGGAAAACGGACCGGAAGCTGACAGCATGCGCTCGAACTCCAGGCTGGTTACAACATTTGGATAGTGCCCATAGCCATACTCGGGGCGGATATCCCCCGGCATGGGTTCCAAACCGGGGGTCAGCAGCACTGCGCCAACATCCAGTTCGACCATGCGCTCGACTTCGCCATGCAGGATCGCATCAGCCCGGCAGGCGTAGACACACTGGTTGCATTCAGAACACACACCGCAGCCCAGACAGCGGGATGCTTCGGTGCGGGCCTGTTCTTCGGTCAGGCAGGCAGATACCTCCGCAAAATCTACCCTGCGCTCCTGGGCGGAACGTTTAGGCATTTCAACCCGCGGGGTGTAAGAATTGATTCTCTGCTGGATCTCATCTCCATCCAGCTTAACAACCGGTGGGGTGATCTGCTCAGGGTGTAGCGATACCGCACCTCCGCTTAGCGCTCCTACTGAGCTGGCCAGATAGCCGGCTATCGAACGGGCGGCCTGGTGCCCGTCCGCGATGGCGTTCACAATAAACGAAGTACCACTCACTGCATCACCGCCCGCATAGATGCCCTCCACGTTCGTGGCGAGGGTGTGCGGGTCAACCACCACCCTGCCGCCGCGCTGGCATTCTACCCGGGTCAGGCAGTCGGTTTCGGGGCCCTGACCGATAGCAAATATGACTGCATCGGCAGGGATCACGGTCTCAGTTTCAGGATGCTCATCGAATACCGGTCTCCCGTTCTCGAAGCCGTGAAAATTCACGTTCACAGTGCGTACGCCGGTCACACGCCCGCCTTCGGCGGTGATCTCTTTGAATGTTCGTGCAGGGAAGACCTGGATGTCTTCATCTTCTGCTTCGATGATTTCCCAATCGTGAGCGGGCATCTGGTCCCGCCCCTCCAGGCAGCTCATGCCCACCCAGGATGCGCCCAGACGGACGGCGGTCATGGCGGTGTCGACGGCAACATTGCCGCCGCCTAGTACCAGAACCCTCTTTCCGTAGACCTGGGACCAGGGGTTATCTCCCTCACCTGGTGGCAGCCCCTCGGCCAGCGCCAGGCTCGTTTGGCGCAGGAAATCTGTCGCCAGATATACGTCTGGCAGATGGCTGCCGGGGATGGGCAGTCTGAAACCACCGTGAGCGCCAACCGCCACGAATACTGCGTCGTACTCAGCCAGCAGAGCTTCTACATTCTCCACACGCTGGTTGAGGCGCAGGTCGACCCCCTGATCTATGATGGCATCGATCTCACGCTGGATGATCTCCGGCGGCAGCCGGTGGGCGGGTACGCCCACACGCATCATCCCTCCTGGCACCGGCAGGGCTTCGTACACGGTCACCTGGCAGCCCTGGAGGGCCAGGTCCTGAGCGCAGGTCAGCCCGGCGGGACCGGAACCGATCACTGCCACCTTTTTACCGGCGAGGGGTTGGGTATCTATTGCTGCCTGGCGTGCGGATATGCTCTCCAGGATGGCGGCACGCTCCTCCGGATGCTCCCAGGCCCAATCGGCGATAAAGCGTTTGACCCCCATGATGTTCACCGCAGAATCTACCTGTGCCCGACTGCAGACCTCCTCGCAGCGGTGGTTGCACACTCGACCGCAGATAGAAGGGAAGGGGTTGTCATCCAGAACGGTCCGGTAGGCGTCAGAAAAGCGCCCCTCTGCCACCAGCGCCAGGTACCCTTGTGCTCGTTGGTGGATTGGGCAGGCGTCCCGGCAAGGGGCTACCCCTTCTTTTTCAATGGCGAATGTGTTGGGGATTGCCTGTGGATACAATTTGTAAATGGCTTTGCGTTGGGAAAGGCCGCGGTTGAACTGGTCTGGCAGGCTGATTGGGCACGCCGCGGCACAGTCACCGCAACCGGTGCATTTCAGCGGGTCAACATAGCGCGGGTGCTGGCGGACGGTCACCGTAAAATCGCCCGGCTTTCCGGTGATGGTCTCGACCTCGGCGCAGGTGAGCAGCTCGACATTCAGATGCCGTCCCACTTCGACTAGCTTGGGCGACATGATGCACATGGCACAGTCGTTGGTCGGAAAGGTCTTGTCAAGCTGCGCCATGGTGCCGCCAATTGCAGGCGCACGATCCAGCAAATAGACTTTAATTCCGGCTTCCGCCAGATCCAGGGCGGCCTGCATGCCAGCTATACCGGCGCCAACGACCAGTGCTGCCCCACATGGGGTGTTTACGGTCGTGCTTCCGTTCTCTTGAGGAGCCATCATGTCGTTCACTCCGCTATCAATCCCACAGATTGGATTAAAGGACGCGGGTCGATCAGGTGTTTGGACAGCCATTTACCAACCTGCGGCAGACCGAGCGCCAGCCCGAGAAGTTCGGTGATGTAGAAGGATGGGATTTTCGGCTCGCTCGTCTGGCGCATCTCCAGGTTTACCTGACACAGTGGGCAAGCTGTTACCAGCGCATCCGCACCAGCTTCAAGCGCCCGCATCGCCAGGCGCCCAACCAGGTTCTGGACGACGTCCGAGCGGCTGAGCGAAAGCCCTGCTCCACAGCACTCGGTGGCATACGACCAGGGCAGGACTTCGGCACCGATTGCCTCCAGCAATTCAGACATAACATAAGGATGGTCAGGGTCATCGAACTCGGTTACCTCTGGTGGGCGCACCAGCAGGCAGCCGTAATAGGGAACCACATTCAGACCTGTCAGAGGACGCTGTACCCTGGCGGCAATTGCATCTACACCGTAATCCTCATACAGCACCGCCAGCACTGGACGAACAGTGACCTGCCCGGTGTACTGAAAGCCGACGATCTCTTCCACCTCGGCCCGGACAGCCGGGTCTCTGCGCAGGGTGTAATCGGCAGATTTCATGCGATTGAAGCAGGCAGCACAAGGAGCAACCAGGTGATGACCTGCATCTTGAGCCAATGAAAGGTTGCGGGCGGGCAGTGCCAGTGACAGGGTATGGCTCAAAGCATGCGCCGATGAAGCGCCGCAGCAATTCCATCCTGGCAGCTCGATCAGCTCGATATCCAGATCTTCGAAGACAGCTCGCGTGGACAGCCCGAACTCGAGACCGGTTGAGTGCAGGCTGCAGCCTGGATAGTACGAGTATTCCATCTGGTTTAGCTCCCGCATTGCCTGTTTAATCCTCTTGCTAATCTGTAGATTGGTCGGCTTTACGACACTCCTGGAAGATCCCCCGCACCTCGGAAGCTGCTCCGGACCGCTGCGGCAGCAAAGGCACCTTGCCGCGCAGGAACAGCCCAAGCCCGGCTCCTACATCATCCATCAGGGGAGCATCCGAAAGAACCTTGAATAGACCCAGCATAGCGGCCTCGTGTGATCTGCCCAGTTTGCCTACCACATTTAAGAAGAGCTGGTGGAAGAGCAGTGCGTCTTTCTCACCAGCCGGGCAGCCTTCACGTAAGGCGATCTGCCGCAAAGCGTCCATCACAGCCGAAATGTCGATATCATTCGGGCAGCGGGTTGCGCAGGTATAGCAGCCCGCGCACAGCCAGATGTCCCGGCTGGAGAGCACTGCCTGGCGTTCATCCAGCGCCACCATGCGCAGCAGCTGGTCGGGTCCATAAGCCATGGCATCTACTACCGGACAACCAGCGGTACATTTGTGGCAGTGGTAGCACAGTTGTATATCCTGTCCGGAAATGCGGTTGGTATCAAGTGCCAGATTGTCTGACATATTCAATCCTCGTGGTCCGCAATCAATGCACCAGGCTGGTCTGTGTGGGGGAAAGTCTGTGTCGCGGCAATTTCAACTGGCAGAATAACGGTGAATTCAGTGCCGATATCGACTGTGCTTTGCAGGCTGATACGCCCGCCAAAGCGTTCTACCAGGTCTTTGACGATGGTCAACCCCAAACCGGTGCCTTCCCGCTCCAGGGCTTTTGCGTTAGATGCCCGGTAGAACTCCTCGAACAGGTTGCCCATGGCTTCTTCCGGGATGCCGATACCACTGTCTTCTACTGTCACCTGGGCTTCATCACCTGTGCTGGACAGCAGGATTTTCACCCGACCCCCTGAAGGTGTGTACTTGATCGCATTGGAAACCAGGTTGTTGAAGATGCGGTCCAAACCCTCAGGAGTCGCAAGGACGAGGGTTTCACCATCCGCGGTTTCTTCGTTCCAGTGCAGGGCGATATCCTTTTCCTGCGCCGGCACTTCGTAGCGTTTGATGACTTGCTGGATTACCCGCTCCAGAGGGACGGGTTCATACTGTTCATACAGGCGGATCTCAGTCTTCCCTTCGGCGAGTTCCAGCAGGTCATCGATCAGCTTTTGCAGGAAATCCACCCTGCGAGAAGCACGGCTGAGGATATCGAGCTGCTGTTCGGTGACCTGTCCGGCGTAGCCAGCCACAATATTACGCAGCAGGCTGCGGGTAACGCTGACCGGTGAGCGCAGCTCGTGGGTCACGGTGCGGATGAACTGGGATTTTACAGTGTCCAACTGCTCGACCGCCCGATATGCCAGTGCATTCTCGATGGCAATGCTCCCCTGAGCAGCGATAGCTGCCAGGAATGCCTCGTCATCTTGAGTGAAGCGAGCCGGTTCCACGGCATAAGCACGTAGTATGCCCAGCGGGCCTATCTTGCCCACCAGCGGAGCAGAGAGCATCGATTGAATGCCTTCCTGGCGGGCTTCTTCCGGATACTGGAGCAGCGGGCTGCTGAGGGCATCCGAGATATTGACGATCTTGCCGCTCAGAACTTCTCTGGCCAGCGGGTTGGCTTCCAGATCAACCGGCCCCTTATCCAGATATGCCTGGCTCAACCCGTACACGGCGACTGGGTCCAGCTTATGCCCGGTCTTGTCCAGCAAACGTATCGAGCAGGCATGTACACCCATCGCTTCAGCAGTGCTTTTCACCAGCCGCTCCAGCACCTGCGGCAGATCGAGGGTCGAGCCTACCACACGAGCCCCTTCGTTCAGGGTCTGCAATCGGGTAGTTGCCATCTGCAGGCTCTCAGTCAGCCTGACAATCTGTTCTTCCCTTTGTCTCAACCGCTCGTGGATTGTGGATGTCAGATAAGCTGCCACGAGAGCAGTGCTGGAGAAGAAGACGAGCATCGAAATGACGTACAGCCCATTCTGGTAGAGCGGTGCATCGAGCAGCCCGTATATCGATTCGTGCGGCAGCACGCCGGTGTATTCCAGCAGCGCGGTGGCTGAAAGCAGGCCGATCGCCAGCAGGGCAAAGGCATAGGCTGTGCGGGGCGGGAAAAAGATCGAGGCGATGATGATGTGGAAAAAGAAGAACATGATCACCGGGCTCTCGATGCCGCCAGAAAAGTGGATCAACAGGGTCATCGCCACCCAATCCATGCCGACCTGCCATTTGGCCAGCTGCATATAGTCTGGAGCGGAGGCGTCGCGTTCCACCAGGCGGCGGTTCTGGAGATAGAAAAAGGCGTTGTAGAGCAGTATGCCCGCGCCGGTAAGGTAAAGTGCAGTATAAGGCGCGTGCAGCCCGAAGATCGTCTCTATCCCCCAGGTTGCCAGGAGCACACAGATTCCGGCGATCCAGCGTATGCGAATTAACCAGCCGATGCTGGCAACCAGCTCAGCTTCGACGATCTTGCGGTGTTGAACCGGGCCGGGTATGTTTATCGTCATCTCTCTTTCCAGATTTGTACTGTTCCAGATCTTTGAACGCGATCAAACTCCGAGCATTTCGCGCACTTTTGCCAGAAGTACATCCGGGTCGACGGGTTTTTCGAGAAAGGTCTGTACCGGCAGATAATCTTCATCGGGTGCGAAGCGCAGAGGTGTCGTGGAGTGAATGGCTGTCAGCATGATGATCGGCACATCACGATATTTCTTGAATTCCGAGTCGGGCTTGGCGTTGTGCATGTCCAGAGCAAACTGGAACCCAGCCGTAGTCGTATCCATCATCACGTCCAGGATGATGAGGTCAGGATCAACCTCTTTGACGGCTTCTTTACCGGCTGAGGTGCTTTCCGCCTCTGATACAGAATAACCGGCTGATTCCAATGGTAAGCGCAGTGCCAGGCGCAGGTCAGGGTCGTCATCGACGAGCAAGATCCGTTTTGAGTTCATGTTGTTTTCCATAATTCTTGTTTGATGGTTTTTACGATTGAAGGAATCGCATTGGTTACTTCCGGGCTCAATTCATCGCCCGGTCCGGTGAAGGAAGGTTCAATGCCGTAGAGTACGATCTCATCTGGCATCAGATTGAGTGCCTGAGCAAGGGCCAGACTGTCCGCCAGGCCGGGCTCGTGCAGCGAGATCGACTGGTTGGCGGATATAAACTGTGTCTGGCTGGCTTCCAGGCGGCGCCACACGCCCGGTTCTTCACCCATCTCGACAGCGTCGATAAGGAAGACGCGCTGCCAGCCTTGAATGTGGTTGACCAATCCCCAACCGGGCGTGCCCAGCTCGCGCACCTGCACTCCGGGAGGCAGGTCTTCGCTCGCCAGCAGCTCAGCCGCGCGCACGCCCAGACCGTCATCGCAGCACAGAGGGTTGCCTATGCCGATCACCAGGGTATGGTTGCTGCCTACAGGGTTGGTGTATGCTGTCAAGGGCGCACTACCTTCGTCAGGTGAACCGAGCAGGAAATGCAGGGGTCGTAAGCCCGCACCAACATCTCCAGGTCCAGCTGCATGGCCTCCGTCGGTTTGTC
>JAQBDA010000231.1:0-63937 GCA_032124675.1 Chloroflexota bacterium | reverse complement strand
GAAGAACGCCCCCAGGATGGGGCGGTCATCCGCCGGGTGGCGCGCTCCCGCTATGAGCCGGAGACGGCGTGCGAGCACACCGAAGACCTGTACCAGGTGATACTGGACGGCGTGGTGTTGGCGGAGGAGCTTCACCACCGCTCACCTGCCACGCGCTCATATACCCAGCGGCAGGCGCGATCGCTATTTGAGCAGGCTGGGTTAAGAGATGTGGTCACGTACAGCAGGTTCAGCTTCGATCCCGTGAAGCCCGAGGACAGCCTGTTCACGCTAGTCGGGCAACGGACCGGTGATCGTTAGTGGTGGGTATATGGATGCTGGCCTTTTCTTACGCGGCCTGGTGATCGGCTTTTCCATCGCCGCGCCGGTGGGGCCGATCGGTGTGCTGTGCATCCGGCGCACGCTGGCGTACGGGCGGGCTGCCGGGCTGGTGTCTGGGTTGGGGGCAGCTAGCGCCGATTCTGTTTACGGGGCAATCGCAGCTTTCGGGCTGAGCTTCATTGCCGGTTTTCTGATCGGCTACCAGGACGTGCTGAAGGTCGTTGGCGGGCTGTACCTGCTTTACCTGGGCTACCGCACCCTGGTCAGCAGACCACAGGTTGAGGATGGTGAGCTGAAAAATGAGAGCCTGGTCAGCGCGTATCTGTCGACTTTCTTCCTAACTTTGACCAACCCGGTCACGATCATCGCATTTGCAGCAGTCTTCACCGGTCTGGGGCTGGTGGCGGAGAGCCGGGATTTGCTTTCCGCCATATTGATTGTGGTTGGAGTATTCCTTGGCTCTGCGCTGTGGTGGTTCATCCTGAGCGCCGGGGTGGGTTTATTTGGCCAGAAAATGCGACCAGGTCTCTTGCTGTGGGTCAACCGGATTTCCGGGGTGGTGATCATGCTCTTTGGTGTGGCTGCACTTTATTCGGGGGTTGCTGCAAGAATTGTAAGTACTTGAAGGCTGAGACATGTAACGCAAGCACTCAGTTCTGTAAGCAAGAGCTATGGGCTTCGTCGAAAGTCTTATCTGCTGCCAGCGCGGATCGCCAGCCCGGAGACCACGCTGCTGAATGTGTTCGATGCAATCACCCGCTCGGGACCGAAGATTTCACCCAGCATGGCACTGAACACCGGGATATTGGACGACCCACCGGTCCGGACAACTGCTGTGATCTGGTCTGGTTCCAGCCCGGAAGCGGCTACTGTCTCCAGCAGCACTTTCTGAATTTCCACCCGCTGCTCGTAGATATCCGCCTCGAACTGAGCCCGTGTGTACAGCTCCCAAAGATCGATACCCTGGTTCTGCAGCTTGATGACTGCTGTTCCACGCTCCGATAGGGCGATTTTAGCTGCTTCGACCTGGTTGTAGAATGAGAACGCCAGGTCGTTGAATATCAATGCTATCAATGCGCTTAGCCTGGCTGGGGCGATGCCGTTCTGGATGGCGGTCTCCAGGTTTTGGCGGGTGAGAGGTGTGCTCATTTCAGGCAGGGCAACCCAATCTGGCACAGCCTGGATCAGATCAAGGAGTTCTGGCTGGTGGTGCACCTCTCCTTGGCCAAAGTGGGTCAGCAGGCGCTTCTGGATGATCGTCCGGTCGAAGTCGCTGCCGGCGATGCCGATCCCGCCGCTGGCGTAGACGCGACGTCCTGCAGGGTCCCCCAGGTGCATGATGGCGATATCCAGCGTGCCACCGCCGAAGTCGAAGATTAGGGCATTCTGCGGACGATCCAGCGTCTTCTCGTAGTACAGTGCTGCTGCCACCGGTTCAAGCTCGAAATCCACCCGTGTAAACCCTGCCTGGAGCGCAGCCTGGCGCAGCGTCTCTTCCGCATGACGGTCTGCCAGCGGGTCGTCTGAAAATTTCACTGGTCTGCCAAGGGTTGCCCCACTGACCGGTTCCCCCAGCAGCGTTTCGGCGCGTTTCCTCAGCTCCTGCAGATAGGCTCCGATCAAGTCGGTCACTTCGTAATAGCGATCGAAGACCTGCGTGCCCGCATAGCCGTTGGGTCCACTGGGCTCACGCAGCGTGGTTTTCAGGTACTGCAGCAGCCGTCCCGGCTTGAGCTCGTCCACGTAAACATAGACATCTCGCACGTAGTACATCTCAGCGCCGCGAAAATCCAGCTCGCCTGCCCGCTTCTTCACGTAGCGGCGCAGGCGGTTGACGTTATGCCGGTAGTACAACTCGATGGCTTCCTGCCCGATGGTGCAGCGGTGGCTGCGATCGATATACAGGATGGATTTCACCACCTCGGGCAGCATATTCTGCTGGTCGATGGCGAGCAGCTTCACCCGTTCGCCATCGCTGACCGCCACGCCGGAATTGGATGTACCGAAGTCCAGGCCGATATTCAATCCCACTCAGCCCTCACCGGTGGTACGCACCTCAGCCCTGGGGAGCGGCAGGCGGGTGAATACCAGCAGTTCGCTATCCACAGGGATCGTCCCGCTGGCAAATAAGTCTGTCATAGAGTGCAGTGTGATCGTCCCATCCTTATGCAGAGCAGCACCCCAGTCATCCTCGCTGACCGCCGCCGCGCCGACAACCCGCACGCCCTGCTCACGGCGGGATTTTGAAACCACGGGCAAGCCTTTGGTGTGGGCAGTAGTGCTGACCTCGAAGCTGTCCTCCGCACGATGGATCAGCTTCCCGGTTTGTGTAGCTACCAGAACCGATTGTTGAGGATAGATCAGGAACCCCGAGACGAGGTGATCGGTTTTTCCTAAGCGCATCGCAGCCTCGATAGAATGTGATACATGCCGGGCTTCGATGCGTAAGAGATATCCCATTCGGCTGACCAGGATAAGCTGGTCCGCGTTTCCACACAGGATGACATTTAAAGTCTGGTCGGCAGGTAAATTTACCCCGGAACCGATATACTGGTTTGCCAGGATCGTTTCGATCATCGAGGACCCAATTTTCTTGGCATAAGCCTTGCGGCTGACCTGAATAATCGAATCGATCAGGGGCAGCCTGGCAATCGGCACCAGGCATGCCAGACGTTCGATACCGCGCGGCTCATCCGGGATGGGTGCCTGGTCCAGGGTTAGCTGTCCGCCTGCCGGGGAGGCGGCTATCTCCTCCACAGGAAGCGCCGCGACCCGCCCAGAATTGAACACCAGCAGCAGCTCATCGGACGAAAGCAGAGCCAGCATCCCGGGTGGCTCCTGCCTGCGGGCAATATCGGTCTGGATGTAGGATAGCATAGCGCCGCTTTCCATCTCCTCCAGGTTGACCGGGAGGCGGAGGATATGACCTAGATGGTCATACACCAGTATGCTGCTGGTTTTGGTTGGCCGGGAAGCTTCGATTTGATAAGGATCACCTGCGGCATCCGGCAGCGTTATCTCAGCGCTGAGCCTGCGCTTAAGAAGGTCGAGCTGGTATTCCAGATGAGTGATACGGCGTTCGTACTCCTCAACCCGTTCACCGGACATCAGGGCGATGTTCTCATTGTGCAGTTCTTCATTGCGCTGCGCCAGATAGCGCAGCCGCTTTGCGAGGTGCTGGATGATCATGGACGCAGATTCAGGTCGCTCTGCGGCTTCTTTGATCCATTCGTCGATTTTTTCTGGGGTGATCATGGGTCATATCCGTAGCAGTATTGGCTGGGTGGGCCGGAAACGAGAGCAGGGTATAGTGTCCACTGAATGGATGGTAAGATTATAACGCTAACCTTAAATCAGCGATTGATCCTGCTTGAACGGTGTCAATCGATATCCCGTAATTGAAAGGTGCTCGATGACGAAGAAAACCGCACTCTTGCTGGTTGATATCCAGAACGACTATTTTCCGGGCGGGAAAATGGAACTTGTCGGTAGCCTTGAAGCCAGCCAGCAAGCCGGATATCTCCTGGATTATTTCCGGCAGACCCAACAGCCGGTGGTCTTTGTCCAGCACATCGCCACCCAGGTTGGAGCAGCTTTCTTCCAACCGGGAACGCCGGGGGTTGAGGTTCACCCATCGATACAACCGCGGGAAAGCGAAACCGTGATCCAAAAACACTTCCCGAATAGCTTCCGGGAAACCCATTTGCTGGAGCACCTGCACGGCAGCCAGGTTGCCCGGCTGCTGGTCTGCGGTATGATGACCCATATGTGTGTCGATGCCACTGTACGCGCAGCTAATGATCTGGGTTTCGAATGTCTTATCGCCGGGGACGCCTGTGCAACACGGGACCTCCAGTTTGAGGGGCAGCAGGTTACTGCGGATTTTGTCCACCGGTCATTTCTGGCAGCGTTGGATGGCACGTATGGGAAGGTAGTCCATTCACGCGATGCCGCCGCCCATCTTGTAGAGTAACAAGCCCAGGATTCATGCAGATGTCCTGAAAACATTGGAGGGAGTTACCCGCCTAGATGTTCACCACTATCACTCATCCGCTTAATTTCTGTTCGAAGCATTAATATGGAGGTTTCAAAATGAAGCGAAGTGTCACCGTACAGATGCTCGTTATATTGGCCGTGATGGCTACCATTGCTATAAATGGGCTGGCAAATGCCTTGCCATTGAATGGACAGATGACCGGTGAGATTTCGGATCGCTTTCCGGTCTACTTTGTGCCTGCGGGATATGTCTTTTCTATATGGGGGGTGATCTATCTCGGGTTGATCCTTTACTCGGTTTACCAGGTGCTGCCTGCTCAGCGCACCAATCCCCGCCTGGCAAGCATCGATGTGCTGTTCATCCTGAGCTGCCTTGCCAATATCGTCTGGTTGTTCCTATGGCATTACAACATATTCCCGCTGACATTGGTGGTAATGGTCGTCTTGTTGGGGCTGTTGATCGCTATTTACCTGCGCCTGGGGATCGGTCTGGTGGAGGTGCCCAGGGCTGAGAAATGGCTGGTGGATGTCCCTTTCAGCATTTATCTGGGCTGGATAACGGTGGCGACCATCGCCAACGCTACATCTTTGCTGAGCTATCTGAACTGGAGCGGGTGGGGGATCGGTGATGAGATCTGGACGGCGATCATGCTGGCTGCAAGTACTGTTATCGCAGGGCTGATAGCGTTCACCCGAGGCGATGCAGCTTACCTTCTGGTCATCATCTGGGCGTTCGTGGGCATCGCGGTCAAGCATGCCGGTACCCCGAGCGTGGCAGCGGCTGCATGGGTCGCCTCCGGAGCTGTGGTGGTCTTGCTGATTGCCGGTGTTATTTATCACCGCAGACGGGCTCCGGCGCCGGCTCCTGCAGGCTGACCGTTGGCATAAACAGGACCACCTCGTTTGAGGTGGCCCTGTTTGTACTCCCCAAAATGTTCGTTTTCAGGATAGCGTTTTAATCGCCTTTAACCGAGCTGTTCGGTAAGGTAGTTCTGGATGCCCATCTGGCTGATCTGGTCGAGCTGAGCCTCGAGCCAGTCCAGGTGACCTTCCTCATCTTTGAGGACGGCCTCGAGCATCTCGCGGGTGCCGTTATCACCGGCTTCGACTGCCAGACGAATGCCATCATTGTATACTTTGACAGCCTCGGTTTCGGCGTCGAGGTCACCTTGTAATTGCGCGGTCACGTCTTTGCCGATGGTGATTTTCTTGTATTGATTGACTACCGGAGTGCTCTCCAGGAAGATGATCCGAGCAATGTGCATCTCAGCATGCTTCATCTCCTGGATAGCCCGCTGTTCGGTGATCTGGTGCAGCTTTTCGTACCCCCAGTTGGCGCACATTTCGGAGTGTACCATGTACTGGTTGATCGCTGTCAGTTCGTCTGACAGCAGGTCGTTTAAACATGCGATGACCTTATCATTGCCTTTCATTGAATATCTCCTTATATCGAATTGATTCCAGGCTCCCCCCAGTGCCATGGTTTTAAATATCATCTTTCTATTTGCGATGATTGTACCTCAGGATTTCCGTCTGTGATCTTTTTCCCAAGGCAATTCCATAAGGATCGGGTTCGTCAACATATTCCTCCAAATTTTTGTATAATGGACATGATCAGCGATTAAACTGCTGGGACGTGATCTATGAATCAGAGATTGTCACTCATCCAGCGCCTGCGGAGCTGGCTGCAGCGCCCTATCGTAGGCGCTTTGCTGGCTACACTGCTGGCACTGGCGATAATGCTCCCCGCGTGGTGGCTTGCCAGCCGCTGGTATGAGTCACGTCTGCTGAATGAAGCTCAATCCCGCGCCGCAGACCTGGTGTCCCTGCGTGCCAGTGCGCTGTCGGCAGCCCTGAACCGCCGTATCTCCTTGCTGGATGGACTGTACGCCTTCTCTCAGGTGGTGATCCAGGACGAGAATTTCGGTAATAATTTCGAGCTTTTTGCCGCGGGTGTTTACAGCAGTACGAGCGGAATCCGCACCATCGCGGTTGCCCCAGGAGGGGTGGTCTATTATGTTTACCCGATCGAAGACAATGTGCGGGTTGTTGGCTACGACCCGCTGAATGATCCACGCCCGGGCGTGCAGGCTGATGTTGAGCGTGCCATCGAAACGCGACAGATTGTCTTGAGCGGGCCTACCGAGCTGGCGGACAGCGGGATCGGAGTGATCGCTCGCAGGGCAGTCTACCAGGGCGACCGGTACTGGGGGCTGGTGACCTTGGTGATAGACCTGCGTCCCATCCTGGAACTGGCAGGTGTCGGAACGCGCGCGGAGGAATATGATCTGGTCTTGCAGGATCAATCCGGGCAGATATTCTACGGCTCGGAAGAAGTCACCCGGGCTAACCCGCTCGCCCAGCGGATTAACCTGCCAGACGGTATCTGGGTCCTGGCGGGTGTGCCGAAAGGGGGCTGGTATGCAGCCATTCGCAGTGATCTGCTGATCTTCCAAGCCGGGCTGCTGACCATCGTCCTGCTGATTGCCAGCCTTGTGTACTTATCGGTCAACCGCCAGTCTCAGCTTGCAGTATCTGTCCGCCAGCGGACGAGTGAGATTTCGCAGGTCAATGAAGAGCTAGAACAGGCCTACCAGTTGCTGGAACAGCGTGTGGCGGAGCGAACCCGGGAGATCGCTGCGTTGTTGGAATTAGGTCGCAATGTTGCCTCCACCCTGGAGCTGAGACCGCTGCTCGAGCTCGTGCTTGGCCAGCTAAAGACTGTGCTGGACTATACCGGTGCAGGTATTGCCACGATTGATGATGGATATTTCGTATTTATGGACTATGTGGGACCGGCAAACCGGGAGTTGGTCCTGAGCATGCGCATACCGGTCAGGCAGCCTTCGGGCTACCGGAAGGTGATGCGCACGCGGAACGCTGTGATCTACGCCGATATCAGGGATGCAGGGGTCGATTCAGAAGAGATCGAATTCCACCGTGCTGGTGATATTGGCGAGACCCTGGACTATGTGCGCTCCTGGCTGGGAGTACCCCTGATGGTCAAAGAGCGAATCATCGGTATTCTGCGGGTAGATCACGATCAGCCAGATCAATTCACCCACCAAAATGCACAGTTAGTGCTGGCGTTTGCCAACCAGGCAGCGGTTGCCATCGAAAATGCCCGCCTCTACGAACGCGCCCAGACCCTGGCAGCATTAGAAGAGCGGCAGCGCCTGGCGAGAGAACTGCACGACTCTGTCTCACAGGCATTGTATGGGATTGCCTTGGGGGCACGCACAGCCCGAACCCTTGTAGATCGCCCGGAGACGGAGATCGACCAGCTCGCCAGTCCGCTGGATTATGTGCTCTCACTGGCCGAAGCAGGGCTGGCTGAGATGCGGGCGTTGATCTTCGAGCTGCGGCCCGAATCGCTCGATTCGGAGGGTCTGGTAGCTGCCTTGAACAAGCGCGCCGAGGCGATTTCCGCCCGCCACCAGATCGAGGTAAACCTGGATTTGTGCGAGGAGCCCCCGATCCCTTTACGGATGAAAGAGTCGCTGTACCGGGTAGCACAGGAGGCGTTGAATAATATCGTCAAGCATGCTCGCGCCAGCCATGTGACCGTGAGTCTGGCATGCCTCAATGGAACGATCCGCATGGAAGTAAAAGATGATGGCGCCGGCTTCGATACAAGTCAGGACTACCCCGGTCATTTTGGGCTGCACACCATGCGTGAGCGGATTGAAGAACTTGGAGGAGAGCTGCTGGTTGAAAGCAGGCCGCAGAATGGCACCCGCATCTTCGCCAGCGTGCCTCTTCCAGCTTAAATACCAGGGCTCCATGGCTGTATCCTCCACGGAGCCCATTTTTGTCAATGGATGCTATTGTCTTCCTTGCTGACCCTTACTCCCAGTGGGGCACGCAGGTGACGCCATCCGTCTTGGCGTTCTTCAAACAAACTGTAATCAATGAGGGGTCAAAGAAGTTGCTGGGCAGCCTGAAAGAACGGGTTACGTCCGTGTTTTTCTTGGTGCGGAAGATGCCAATCTTGTACCAGGGGGTATCGGTGCCCCAATGACCCTTCTTGATCTTAACATAATAGTTGCCCTTTTTGGGGAAGTTTGCAACGTTGATCACCAGGAATTTTCCATCCCGCTCGACGGCGATGACCGGAGCTGAAGAACTTGAGCTGGTTGAGGTCGATGTGCTGCCGCTGGATGTGGTTGTACTACCGGGGATGCACAGGCGCTGACCGATGAGAAGTGTATAGGGCTCTTTGAGGTCATTGGCTGCAGCCAGCTCGGCGACCGAGATGTCATATGTCACCGAGAGGGCGGAGATTGTATCCCCTGACACCACATTGTGGTATCTTGCACATGTCACTGTTACAGCAGGTGCAGGTGCTGCGTAAGCCATCTGCGGTATTGAAGCCGCCAGGAGAGCAGCTACCATTAGCAGGCCAAACAGCTTTGCGATCTTTCTGGTGCGGTTAATTGAGATATTCGAGAACATCGTTTTCTCCTTTCTCTGATGGCTATTATACCTTAATGACCCTTTGGGGATCACAACAGGCTGCCGGTGGCAATTCACAAACTTCAGGCTACAGTTCGAACCAGTAGACGATGCTGGCATCCATATTGGTATGCGCTTCGTATGCCTTTTTGGAAGTGTTCATATTTATCTTGTAGCCCGGTATTTCGTCCTCACTGCAGATCTCGTCGGGCAGTTTAACTCCCAGGCAGCTGTCCTGCCATTCGGCCAGCTCGAAGCTGACCACTTTAATCTCGTTGATGTCGAGGTTCAAGTCCTCTGCTAGCCTGCGCCGGGCAGACTCAATCACTGGGGCGTAAACCTCCTGCGTTGGCGCAGGCTGGTTCTGACGCACAGCAGGTACCAGCCAGAATGGATTCGCTTGGCTTGGTTTTCCGTAATTGGTTACGCTGAGGATGAACTGGATGGTTTTTCCCTCCAGTCCGGATAGATCTATATCGATATCGGTTGTAGCTCCATCAGAGATCTCATACCACTCACCCAGGTTCTTCACAGATCCGCCGGAAACCTGGTAATCCAACGCGAACACGACTTCACAGCCCTCGTTATCTGCCAGGCAGCCAACTTCTGACAGGAAGTGATCTCCGGCCCGGACTTTGTAAGGCGGGTAAACCCCCTGGATCCAGCCATCACGGGTAGATTCTGGTCTGCTCCATAGTGTGGATTCGTCTTCTCTGCGACCATTTTCCAGCTCTGGTCGCTCGAGCAGCACCACAGAGCCATCCTTGCTGGTCGGATCACCAGGACAGCTCAGGCTGTTCGAGCTGCTGCGCCAGGTGGCTGTGCACATATTGATAGCGAAATCATAAGCAAAGCGCTGGTTTGGTGAGGTCACCCGAATTTCGACCCAGAAGGATTTATCGGCCTCTTTACCGATCCCAAAAATCTCCCCATCGGCATTGGACAGCATCCAGTAGCCGCGGTAACGGCCTTGATCGGGGGGTGCCAGCAGATCGACGGCGATGTCAACCGCCTCTCCAGGGCGCACATTTCCTGCAAGAGGGATTGATTTGGAGACGCGCATTCTCTCACCACTGACATATACAAGCGAATAACTCGAATTCCAGGTACATGATCCTATATTTCTCAACCGCCAGACCTTGGTGAACTCGGCAGCTGGTGAGAATGATGTGCCGTCTGCAATGGTTACATCCTTGATGAACCCGGCTTGGTCACACAGGACTGGCGCGCTTGTAGCGGTGGGTGGCAGAGGCGTTGGGAGGGGTAGTGTTGCTGTTGCAGATGGCATGACGGTCGGCGTGGCTGTCGGTTTGAGATCTTGCGGCAGGGTTGGGATAGCCGTAAGGGTTGCAGCAGAAAGCGGATTATCCGACGAACCGGTTATCTGCACGGCTTGAGTACTGATGGCTTGCTGGGTTAGTTGTGCCTGAACCGTTTGAGCTGCCTGGGTGTACAGGGCGTCCACGCTGTTCTGCGGGAGCGGCTGTTGAGCCAGCAGGTTGCAGCTGATCATAGAAAGACCAAAAAAGAATATAAAAAGTGTGATTCGATGTCGATTGGTATGCATAGATATATTCCCGGTCTCCCAGCGGGAGCACTTATACATATCATAACGGCTATTTTAGTTCCAGGTATCCCGCCCGGGTACGATTCAATCTCATCCTTTCGTAGGAGAATACGTCAGTTCGGGATAATGACAGAAGAAGTTCAGGTGTTGTTTGTGCGTGAAGATTGATACAATTAGCGGCGCAGACCATGGTCTGCGCCGCCTGGTTTAGGACTCGATATTTTTTAAGACGAAATTACTATGAGACCAGGCCAATCCGGACGGCGTACAGCGCTGCCTGCGTGCGGCTGGGGACACCTAATTTCATCAGGATGTTGCTGACATGGGTCTTGACTGTGGTTTCGCTGATGTGCATCTCGAGGGCGATCTCTTTGTTCGCCATACCGGATGCCAACAGACGCAGCACATCAGTCTCACGCTCGGTGAGCTTCTCCGGGCTTTCGGGAGCGCGGATCTCGCGCATCAGACGCTCCGCAGCTCTAGGGGAAAGCTGCACCTGTCCCGCTGCTGCGGCTTTGATCGCCCGGCATAGTTCGTCGGCCTGCGTGTCTTTGAGCAGATAGCCGATTGCGCCGGCGCGCACCGCGTTGACCACCGAAGCGTCTTCCAATACGCTGGTCAGAGCGACCACTTCGCTGTGGCTGAAATCCCTGCGTATGATCTGGGTGGCTGTGATGCCGTCCATCACCGGCATCAGCAGGTCCATCAGAACCACGTCGGGATTGAGCTTTTCGACCATCTCGATCGCTTCCTGACCGTTGCTGGCCTCCCCAACCACCTCCAGGTCTGCGTCGAGTGAGAGGAACATCCTCAATCCCTGGCGCACTACGCTGTGATCATCTACTATCAGGATCTTTACTGGCATGGGTCGCTCCTCATCTAGCCTGCAATTACTTGATTGTATTCCGCCAGACTTCCCGCCAGGATGCGCAGCGCTTCTCCTACTTGTTCTTCGCTGACATTCAGGGGTGGGATCAGCCGCACTACCTGCCCATGCAGTCCGGCCATATAGCCGACCAGACCGCCTTCCAGGCAGTTGTTCAGGACGGCAGTTGCTGCTTCAGGATTGGGGGATTTACCCCCAGGCACGACCATCTCCATCGCCAACATCAGCCCGAGTCCGCGCACATCTCCGATGAAGTCATACTGCTCCTTGAACTGCTGCATACCCCGCAGCAGTTTCACTCCCATTATACGGCAGTTCTCCAGAAGATTCTCCTCCCGGATCACTTCCAGGGTCGCCAGAGCAGCGGCGCAGGCAATCGGGTTCCCGCCGTAGGTAGTCCCGTGAGCGCCTGGCTTCCAGAGGCTCATTAACTCATGGCTGGCTGCAGTAGCGCTGAGAGGGAACCCATTGGCGATGCCTTTGGCAATTGCCATGATATCCGGGCGGACATCGACTACCTGGGCTGCGAACATCTCGCCCGTCCGCCCAAAACCGGTCTGGACTTCATCCAGGATCAGCAAAATATTATGCTCATCGCAGATGCGGCGCAGGGCATGCAGGAAGCCGGCTGGAGGTATCACATAACCCCCTTCTCCCTGCACAGGCTCGACCAGCATTGCCGCGACCTGTGTAGGCGGTATCAGTCGATCAAAGATGGTCTCGATGCCTGCGATACTCCAGGCGATTGTCGATCCTTCATCATCTCCCCAGGGGCAGCGGTAGGGGTAGGCGTAGGGTGCAAAATACACGCCCGGGACGAACGGCTCGTAATGATCGCGGTATTTCGACTTGACAGATGTAACCGATGCAGCCCCGTAGGTGCGCCCGTGAAAGCCGCCTTCGAATGCAATGATACCCGGACGACCGGTAACGTAGCGTGCCAGCTTCAACGCTCCTTCTACTGCTTCGGCTCCACTATTGCCGAAGAAATACATATCCATGCCGGAGGGCATCACCTCGGTCAATGCCTGTGTGAGCTGTAAGAGCGGTTCGTGCAGCGTGATGCCAACCGCGCTGTGGGAGAATTTTTCCATCTGTTCCCTGGCAGCCGCCAGAACTTTCGGGTGACCGTGCCCGACATTGGTGACCGCGATGCCGGAAGTGAAGTCTAGGTAGCGTTTCCCATTTGTAGTGTAGAGATACGCACCTTCTGCACGCTCGACCGGCAGCAGGGGCCAGTCGGCGGAAAAACTGGGCATCAGGACGCTCGATGCCCAACGAGTAGTATCTGCAAATTCGTATGCCTCATTCATATACTTTTCCTCATGCCACTTGCAGCGTTTTGCTGCGTGGGAATAGTGGAGAGATGAACTCTCCGCGGTTGAGAATGTCGGCAGGGTCCCAGCGCAGTTTGAGCCTGCCCATCAGCTCATGGCTTTGGCGCGGCCTACCCCATAGGTCGACTTCGCCCAGCAGCGACCTGGGGCCAGCCGCCATCAGGGCATACCCGTGCGGCTCAGTACTCGCTCGTAAACTGTTGAGAAGCTCGCCAGAAGCGGCCGTCGAACTGGTCACTGCCAGCATACCGTTGGTGATATCCATGACAAATGGCAGGTCGTGAGTCGATAGAAGCGCGCACATGCCACTCAGGTTTTCAGGCGGAACGGCTGCGCGTGCGACAAACTCGGCATGTTTAAACTGCTCCTCCCACTGCTGGGCTGCGCTGGTCTTGACGGTCTCTCTCTGCACGTCTGCGCCGCACCGGGTCAATATGTTTGATAAGCTATTCATTTCTGCTGTGACATCCAGCGGATGTCCTTCAGAAGTACAGACCAGAGTGATACCTGGAAGGCTGTTGTTTCCGATTGGGTTCGACACCAGCACGATCCCGGAGCAGGTAATGGCCTGCCGCAGCGCCTCATAACCCCAGCGTAAACCCTGCTCCAAATCTGGCACGGAAGCGATCAGACTTCGGCGGGCACCTGGCAGCGGAACCAGCTTCATTGTAGCTTCAGTAATCAGTCCGAGAGTACCGTAGGCACCAACCTGAAGTTTGCTGAGGTTGTAGCCGGCTACATCTTTGACCAGCGGCTTCCCAAAGCGCATCAGCCGCCCGTCCGCCAGGACCACTTCGACAGCCAGAAGTTGGTCGCGCAGCCCGCCATATAAGGCACGCAGAGGGCCATTGGCGTTAGCAGCCAGCGCGCCGCCCAAAGTGCTCTCAGATTGACCACTGTGTACAGGAATCCAGAACCCTCGTTCTGCAAGTACCTGTTGAAGCTCTGCAAGCGATGTGCCGCCGCGGGCAGTGACATACAGATCGTCAGCGGATATTTTTTGGATGCCGTGCATACCGGCGGAGGAAAGCACAGTCCCCTGGGGCGGGTCGCCCCGCCAGTGGGTACGACCACCGGTGATATTGGTCGGTGTACCTGCAGCCTGCAGGGCGCGCAGACCATCGGCGGCTTCCACAGGGCTGGCGGGTTGGAAATACGTGCCGGGGAGGCTGGCGCGTCGGGTGAATGATTCTCTGTCCGGCTTGTGATCGACCGGGAATATCTTGCCGGGGTTCAGCAGGTTCTGTGGATCGAATACCTGCTTGATCTCTAACATCGCATCGATCTCACCTGGAGCATACATCGTATTCAGATAATCGCGCTTCTCCAGGCCGACCCCGTGCTCGCCGCTGATCGAGCCGCCGATCTGGGCGCAGTGGTGCAGGATTTCGCCCCCTGCGAGCAGTGCCCTTTCCCTTTCTCCCTGCTTCGAAAAGTCGCACAGCAGGTTGGGGTGGAGATTGCCATCCCCGGCATGCGCCAGATAGCATACCCGGAAGCTGTGCTTCTGCCCGATCTGGTTGATTGCCAGGATCGTTTCAGCCAGCAGGGAGCGCGGTACGCTCACGTCTACCAGCAGCTCGTTTGGGCTGATGCGTGAAATCGCTCCGGCCGCGCTGCGCCTGCCCCTCCACAACAACTCGCGCTCCTGGGTTGTGCGGGCGGTCTTGACCTCGATTGGCTGGAATTTTCTCAGTATATCCGCGACCTGCGACAGCTGTGCGTCCAGGCTTTCGGGATAGCCATCCACGTCGATGATCAGCATTGCCCCGGCTTCCCGGGGGAAGCCTGCGTTCAGATAATCTTCGACGATGTTGATCATGCCGTTATCCATCAGCTCGATAGTAGCCGGGATGAGACCTGCCGCAATCACCGCCGAGACGGCCATACCAGCCTGTGCCACAGTGGTATAGCTGGCGGTGAGAGCCTGTACGCCTTGAAATGGGCGCCGCAGCAGCAGCGTAGCAGCAGTGACCAGCACCAGAGTGCCCTCTGACCCGGTGACCAGGCTGGTGAAATCATATTCGGGCGGGTCCAGAGCCTTGCCTCCCAAAGACACAACCTGCCCGCCGGCGAGGACGGTCTGCAATCCAAGCACGTAGTTGCCTGTAACCCCATACTTCAAGCAGTGCGGGCCGCCGGCGTTCTCAGCGATGTTGCCGCCCAGCGTGCATACCGAGTGGCTGGCCGGGTCGGGAGGATAAACTAGGTTCAGCGGCAGGATATATCTCTGCAGCACATTCGTGATAACCCCCGGCTGGACAACAGCCTGCCGGTTAGTCTCGTTCACCTCCACGATCTCTTTCATCCGGGCAAAGCTGACAATCACGCCACCTGGAGCGGCGATCGAGCCACCGGTGAAGCTGGTGCCGGCGCCGCGGGCGGTCAGTGATATCCCATGCTGGGCAGCCCAGCGGGCGAGCATCGATACCTGAGCGGCATTTTCGGGCAGGACCACACCGTCGGGTATATGTCTCTCCATGCCCGCGTCGAGCTGGTAGGCAGCAGTTTGCGCCGGGCTGGTCAATATCTGCCCGGGTTGGAAGCCGACTTCCAACGCCCGCTTTGTCTCTCGATCCAGCATCAATGCCTTTCGACTTCCAGTTCCAACCCCGGTGTCTGCATTTTGATCTCCACAGTGCGTACGATCCAGGTCGCAGCTGCAACCAGGACGATATAAATCAATGCTACGGTAAGATAGATCTCGATTGGATTGAAGTAGCGTCCTGCCAAAATTTTCGCCTTGCCCATCAGGTCTGGGACGGCGATCAGAAAGACGACCGCGGTGTATTTTATCATCGAGACTGCTTCATTAGACCAGGCAGGTAGAGCCAGCCGCAGCGCCTGAGGCAGGACAATATAGCGGATTGCCTGCATCTGTGACATACCGATTGCCCGGGCAGCAACCATTTGCCCGCTGCCCACCGCCTGGATCGCTCCGCGAAAATATTCGGCCTGGTACGCACCGCTGTTCATACCCAAGGTGATGAACGCGGCAGCCATACGGGAGAAGGTCAGACCCAGGTCGGGCAGGCCGTAATACACAATGAAAAGCTGTACCAGCAAGGGAGTGCCGCGGAATATTTCGATATATGCCAGGGCAATGCTTCGCGGCCCTCTGCCGCCATAGACTCGCGCCAGCGCCGCCGGCAGCCCGAACAACAGCCCCACTGCCAGGGCGACCACAGTAAGCTCCAGGGTGAGAATCACCCCTTGCAGAAGGTCTGGTCCAATACGCTGAAGGTAGATAACCAGGCTATCGAGCATGCTCAAGCCTCTCCTGGTTCTTGTTTTCCGTACAGTTCAGTTATCTTCCACAGGAAGTCCCGCGTGCGCTCGAATTCCGGATTGTAAAATAGCTTCTTCGGGGGTCCCTGCTCGACGATATCACCGTTTTCCATGAATATGATGCGATCGGAGACTTCCCGTGCGAACCCCATCTCGTGGGTGACGACCAGCATAGTCATGCCTTCCTCCGCCAGCTTCTGCATAACGTTCAGCACTTCTCCGATCAGCTCGGGGTCGAGAGCCGATGTAGGCTCGTCGAAGAGCATGACGGATGGATTCATACCCAGAGCGCGGGCGATGGCCACGCGCTGTTTTTGACCCCCAGAGAGCTGGGCAGGGTACGATTCTGCTTTGTCCACCAGCCCCACCCGCTCAAGCTCCCACATACCTTTCTGGTGCGCCTCGTCAGGTTTCATCTTCAGCACTTTGGTCATCCCGATGGTTACGTTCTGCAGTGCGGTCAGGTGATTGAAGAGGTTGAAATCCTGGAAGACCATGCCGATGTGCTGCCTGACCTGGTCGACTTTGGTGTTTGGGGCGGTAATCTCCAGGTCCTCGAGCCAGATGCGGCCCATATCCGGTCGGGTCAGCAGGTTAATGCAGCGCAGCAGGGTACTTTTACCGGTGCCGCTGGGTCCGATGATGACGACCACTTCTCTCTCCTGGATTTCAAAAGAGATGCCCTTGATCACTTCCGTATTTTGGAAGGCTTTATGCAGGTTTTCGATGCGCAGGATGGTTTGCTCGCTCATGGGCTGCTCCGTCACATCAGGATTTTGTAGCGCCGCTCGAGGTAGTCCAGGACGCGGTTGGTAATGAAGGTCAGGGCAAAATAGATCACAGCGGCAGCACCGAAGGCGAGGAATGGCTGCAGCGTACGGGCGCTTACATATTCGGCGCGGCGCAGGATTTCTGCCACCCCGATCACATACACCAGGGAGGAGTCTTTGAGGACGATGGCAGCTTCATTAGACCAGGGAGGGATCGCCAGGCGCATGGCCTGCGGCAGGACGATATAGCGGATTGCTTTACTCCTGCTCATCCCGATCGCACGCGCGGCCATCATCTGCCCCCCGGGAACGGAGAGGATCGCTCCCCGGAAGACCTCCGATTGATATGCCCCGCTGGCAAGACCCAGCGCGATGGAACCGGAAAGGAATGGTGATAGGTCTACAAATCGAGCTATGACAAAAAACAGGATGAAGATCACGACGATGACCGGGACCGCACGGATGATCAGGCTGTATGTTGCAGCAAACCAGCGCGAGGCTGGACCACCGTAGACCCGTAAGGTCGCCAACAGCACGCCCAGCGTGAATCCGGTGGTTAATGCGATGACCGTTACACCAATCGTGATCCCGATACCGGTCAGCAGATAAGGGAAAAGGCGCAGCAGATCTTGTAAGAAACCCATCGGTTCAGCCGGTCAGAAAACGGAGCATCTTACCGACCCATCCGGCAAGATGCTCCCCAGATATAGGTTAAGGTATGCCCCATGTTTCCAGCAGCTGCTGCAGAGTTCCATCACTTTCCATCTCTCCCAGGATGCGGTTGAGTTCATCCTGCAGCTGCTTCTCGCCTTCTGGCAGAGCGATGGATTGTCCACCGATCACGGTCTCGTCGGTAACCAGGGCAACCTTGATACCCAGTTCGGCGGCGAGCTCCGCGGCAGGGTCGGCGTTGATGAACAGCAGGTCGACCCGCCCGGCTTTCACATCCAGCGCCCCCTGATCGACGCGTTCATAGCGGAAGACCTGATCTTCGCTCGTGCCGGCAGGTACCAGGTTATCCAGCGTCCACTGCTCTTGGATGGTGCCGGTTTGCACACCGATGCTGTGACCGGCTGCGTCCATGGCTTTGTTGAGGACGATGGTTGAATCGGCAGCAACCAGGAAGGCGTCCTTCTGATAGTGGTAGGGGATTGTGAAATCTACTTTCTCATCCCGTTCCGGTGAGGACTGCATCGCGGCGATGACGACATCGACCTTCTTCTCCTGTACTGCGGCGATCAAGGCATCGAATGCCATATCCTTGATCTCGACTTCCACACCCATCCGTTTGCCAATCTCGCGGATCAAGTCCATGTCGTAACCGGCGAATTCGCCCGCCTCGTTCACAGACTCATAGGGCGGATAGTCGGCCGAGGTGCCGACCACCAGTTTGCCACGCTCTTTAATTGTTCCTAGGTATCCTTCATCCGAGGACCCCGTGTTCGATGCACAGGCAGATAACAGCAGTGTCATGAGCAGAACGGCGATAATAAGATATTGTTTGTGTTTCATGAGCTTCTTCTCCATTATTGTAACAATTTATAAAGGTAGTTTTAAGCAAGGTCGATGTCAATAGTTATTATATTCGTATAAGCTACCTCCTGTTCCTGATTCCGCAGCCGGTTTTTCAGTTGATCTTAGATTCGAGCTTAAATTGTCCTCGCTCCTGGGATCAAATCCAGTTTCTGTGCCGAATATTACCCTTGTAAGCGTTGAGGGATAATCTACGACAGGCTGCGAGAGTCTACCAGCGGGAGAACAAGTCCAGCATACGGGATAAATCCAATGGATCCTTGTAGGTCGGCTGGCTGCAGCCTTCCTGCGGCTTGTTCCAGGGCTTCTTCAACAGATTTAAAGTATGTTAACCCCATGGAACGTGCATCGGTTCGGTTTAACCCGCCGGATACCAGTGAAATATTGATGCGCTGCTTCATGCGCCCCACCATGACCCCGGTAGCTGCTGATTTCTGATCCACTGCGCTGCCTGATGCGAGGTCGGCCAGCAGGCTCTCCGGATCCATGCCGATGTACCCGGGGAGATTGGGTGTCGCCCGTGTACCTTCTTTGGCTGTGGTCAGCAGCACCAGACTGCCGCCATCTGCGGTGAGCAGGTCGCTGCACCACATCCCTTTCATGCTCTGCCACAGGTCATGCTCATAGGGATAGCATCCAGCGACCACTATTGGGTACTTCTTTCTGGCAGATGCTTGGAATACCTTCCGGGCATAAACCGCCCCGACACGATGCGCTTTGACCGGATGACCGGCAACACATGTGTAGGTCTCGTCGTGCAAGGTTGGGATTGCATTGAGGATGAAGTCCAGAGGAGCCAGCTCAGCGACGGCACTTTCGAGATCGCGACGCAGTGGGGCATTGGCATCCCCCAGAGGGTTGCCCGTCAGATATGCAGAGCGGACGTGAAAGGCGTTCACTGTCAGGTCATTGCACACTCCCGGCAGGACGATCTTGGCACCCCCGCTGAACCCGGCATCCATATGAGGGGTGATCATCCCCAACCCGATACGTATGTCAGCATCAGTTACCCGGTGATGTATCCATACCGGGATATTGCTGGAAGCTGTGCCAAGATGCCGGAATTCAGCTCGATCCGAACCGGGAGTGTTGACAATCTCATAACGGCTGGCGATCTCTTCCCCGAGCTTGTCCTCCACTTCACAGGCGTTCATCGCCCGGTGACTGCCTAATGCCAGCACGATGCAGATTTCCCTCTCCCGGATGCCGGCCGACTCCAGCCGTTCCAGCAGCTGGTAGAGCATACGCCGGGCAGGTGTCTTGCGAGTGTGATCATCCACCAGGATGGCGACTTGCTGCCCCGGTTTGGCGATCTGTTCTATCCTGGGGGTGTCAATAGGATTGTTGAGGGCCTTATGGATCAGATGGTCGGGCTCACCCATCGGAGATATTACCGGCGGCTGTACCATTTCTCCCAACCACCTGCGGGGGACATCCACCTTGAGCAGGGTGTCACCATAAGGGATTTCGACCAGTTCTGTCAGCGGACCTGTATCGGGCATTGCGGCAAATATCAACTAAAAAGGGGTGCCGAATCCCAGCACCCCCATCCGATATACAAACCAGGCAGTAGGATCAACCATCCATATGAGCAATGACCGCATCGCCGAACTCGGAACATTTCAGCAGCACGGCATTCTCCATCAGGCGGTGGAAGTCGTAAGTGACAGTTTTGGCGGCGACTGCGCCCTCCATGCCTTTGATGATGCGTTCGGCAGCTTCGTGCCAGCCCATATAGCGCAGCATCATCTCTCCGGAAAGGATGACTGAGCCGGGATTGACCACGTCTTTGTCGGCATATTTAGGAGCAGTACCGTGCGTGGCTTCGAATACCGCATGCCCGCTGGTGTAGTTGATATTCCCGCCCGGAGCGATCCCGATCCCGCCCACCTGGGCTGCCAGGGCATCGGATAGATAATCGCCATTGAGATTCATGGTCGCCAGTACATCGAACTCGCGCGCTCGGGTGATGGTTTGCTGGAATACGATATCGGCGATTACATCCTTGACCAGCAATCTGCCGGCTTTTAGAGCATTGTCCTGTTCGGCATTGGCAGCAGCTTCACCCTGGTCTGATTTGGTGCGTTCCCACTGCGACCAGGTGTAGACTCGATCGCCAAACTCTGCTTCTGCCAGCTCGTACCCCCAGTTGCGGAAGGATCCTTCGGTGTACTTCATAATATTACCTTTATGTACCAGCGTTACACTATGGCGCTGGCTATCCAGAGACCACTGGATAGCCGCGCGCACCAGCCGGTAAGTGCCTTCCCGTGAAACCGGTTTGACCCCGAACCCGGTGCTGTCTGGAAAGCGGATCTTTGCATACTCCTGGGGGAAGTTCTCTCGCATTAGCTCTTGAAAGCGCAGATTTCCTGGGGTACCGTCTTCGAATTCAATCCCTGCGTAGATATCTTCAGTGTTCTCGCGAAAGACGACCATATCCACATACTCTGGGTGTTTTACAGGGGAAGGGACACCGTTGAAATAGCGAACCGGGCGCTGGCACACGTACAGGTCGAGCGCTTTTCGCAAGGCGACATTGAGGGAACGGATGCCGCCACCAATGGGTGTCGTCAGGGGTCCTTTAATCCCGACCAGGAATTCACGAAATGCCCGTACGGTCTCATCTGGCAGCCATGAATTCAAGCTGTTGTAGGCTTTCTCTCCTGCCAACACCTCCATCCAGTGGATTTTTCGCTCTCCGGCATAAGCTTTGTCTACTGCGGCATCGAAGACGCGCACCGATGCCCGCCAGATGTCCCTACCGGTGCCATCGCCTTCGACGAACGGGATTACCGGATTATCCGGAACCTGCAGCACTCCATTATCTATTGATATTTTCCCCCCATCTGGTGGAACCTGTATGCTTTGATAGCTCATATTACGCTCCCTTGGAAAAGTACTTGCAAATCAGCGGCAGAGAGGTCAGTACGAATCCCCGGCCAGCTGCGAATGATAGCAGTCCGGGTTGATTATACAATGCGATCTACAGGGGTGCAATTGCTGCGAGTGATATGAGGTAAATTTCACGAAATGTTATAATCCGACAAATCTCGATGCCCGCCTGTTTGTAAACAGGCTTATTGGCCTGGATGGTATTGGAGAATATGGCAACGAAAAAGTTTTCCCCGCAGTTCTTTACGGCAAAAACCGGCCCAGATGCCTGGCATGCTGTGAATAAAGATGATGTATTACGCCAGCTCGATGCCCCGCCGGAAGGGGGGTTGACCATGCTGGAGGCTGCCAGACGCCTGGAAGAATTTGGTCATAACGAATTGAAAGAAGCGCCTCCGACAACTTTCTGGCAGATGTTGTGGGAGCAATTCAACAACTTCGTCGTCATACTGCTGATCGTTGCGGCGGTAATCTCCGCCCTGTTAGGGGATTACTTCGAAGCTGCAGCGATCATGGCTATTGTGATCTTGAACGCAGCTCTGGGCGTCTTCCAGGAGCGGCGTGCCGAGCAAGCGCTGGCAGCTTTGAGAAAGCTGGCGGCTCCCGAAGCGCACGTATTGCGAGATGGTTCTCGCCAGATGGTGCCTGCCAGCGAGCTTGTCCCCGGAGATCTGGTGCTGCTGGAAGCGGGCAATTATGTGCCGGCAGACATCCGTTTGCTGGAGGCGATAAATTTACGGGTTGAGGAGGCTGCCCTGACCGGCGAATCGGTACCCGTGCAGAAGGACGCCTCAGCCACACTCGAATCGGATATCCCTCTGGGCGATCGCAAGAACACCGCCTTTATGGGTACGATCGTAAATTACGGCCGCGGCCGCGGGCTGGTCGTGGCGACCGGTATGTACACCCAGATCGGGATCATCGCGGAGATGCTCCAATCCGTTCAGAATGAACCCACTCCGCTGCAGCGCCGCCTGGATCGCCTGGGTAAGACACTTGGATGGGCCGCCTTGGTTGTTTGCGGTCTGGTTTTCGTTGTAGGCTTGCTGCAGGGCTCTGACCCGCTGGATATGTTTATCATCGCGGTCAGTCTGGCTATCGCAGCTGTGCCGGAGGGATTGCCGGCGATTGTAACGATCAGCCTGGCGCTGGGCATGCGGGAGATGATCAAACGCCATGCTCTGATCCGGCGGCTGTCTTCTGTGGAGACCCTGGGATCAGCCAGTATGATCTGCTCCGACAAAACCGGTACCCTTACCCAAAACGAGATGACTGCTACTCGTCTCTGGGCGGATGGTGAGTTCGTCTCGATCACAGGCAGCGGTTACGAGCCTTATGGGGAATTTATAGTCAACGAGACCCCGATCAAACTTATCGATTACCAGGCGATCTTAACCACGTTATGGGTTGCCGCGTTGAACAATGACTCTGAACTGGAGATTGCCGGTTCTACCAACGGCAAAGAAGCTTATCGAATGGTCGGGGACCCCACCGAAGGTGCGCTGCTGGTCGCTGCGGCAAAGGCCGGGGCAGAGATTCGTGATTTGAACGCTGCGTACCCGCGTGTCCAGGAGGTGCCCTTCGACTCTGCGCGCAAACGGATGATCACGATACATGTGCTTGAGTATCCGAAATCTGAGGATATTTCGCCATTCAGCGACCAGAACAGTAGACTCAAAGGATATGTCATCACTGTCAAGGGAGCGCCCGACTTGGTCTTGGAGCGCTGCACGCATTACCAGCGGATGGATGATCATGCCATTCCGCTGGACGAGAGCCAGCGCATGCGCATTCTTCAAGCGAACGATACCATGACCCAGGATGCTTTGCGCGTTTTGGGGATGGCATACCGGGTGCTGCCTGAAGAACCGTCCGAGATCACTCCAGATATCCTGGAGGAAGACCTGACATTTGTCGGTCTGGTTGGTATGATCGACCCGCCGAGGGCTGAAGTGCCGGCTGCCCTGGAGAAGGCACGTGCAGCCGGTATCCGCACGATTATGATCACCGGTGATTATCCGAAAACTGCCCGCGCCATCGCGGAATCGATCGGTCTGCTGCAGCCCGGGCATCAAGTGCTCACCAGCAGTGAGTTGGCGGGGATGGATGATGCGACCTTGCAGCGCGAGGTTAAGACCGCGGATGTGTTTGCCCGCGTCTCGCCTGAGCACAAGCTGCGGATCGTCGAGGCGCTGCGAGCCAACGGGGAAGTGGTCGCCATGACCGGGGATGGGGTTAACGATGCCCCTTCGATCAAACGGGCGGATATCGGGGTGGCGATGGGTATTACCGGCACCGATGTCGCCAAGGAAAGCGCGGACATGGTGCTGACAGATGATAACTATGCCAGCATCGTTTCTGCTGTCGAGCAGGGGCGTGTGATCTACAGCAATATCCGCAAATTCGTGTACTACTTGCTATCCTGCAACCTGGCTGAGATCGCAATCATCTTCTTTGGCACGTTGTTCACCCGCCGCTCTCCACTCACGGCTATCCAGCTGTTATGGCTGAACTTGCTGACCGATGGCGCCCCAGCACTGGCTTTGGGCACAGAAAAAGGCGATCCGGACATCATGGACTACCCTCCACGCCCAGCTTCTGAGCCGATTATCAATCGCTTCATGCAGGTTGGCATTGCCGTTCAGACTATTGCGATCACCCTCGTGACATTATATGCATATTTCACCGGCTTGCGGCTGTACCCGGGGCAGCCGGAATTTGCTGAGACGATGGCATTCGTTACCCTTTCGTTTTCCGAGTTATTGCGGGCATACACAGCCAGGTCGGAGCACTATCCGATCTTGAAAATAGGGGTGTTCGGAAATAAATGGATGAATTATGCAGTCCTTACCTCTTTAGTGTTGCTGCTGGCAGTCATCTATATACCCTTTCTGAACCCCATCTTCAATACAATACCTCTCGGCTGGAGCCAGTGGCGATTTATAATGCCGCTGTTGTTCGTGCCGTCATTGGCGGCGGAAATCACCAAGCTGGTCGCAGGTTGGGTCGCAAAGCGATAAATACCTCAGGATGCACTTCGAATATTGACAACCTGTAACTACAGGTATCACTAATTGAGAGACGCTTTGTCACAAATATTTGTGAGAATAATCACGCGTAACTCATGATCTTCGACAATAAACGAAAATCCCGTTCTCCGGTATGATATTAACCAGATAACGGGATACGAATTACTTCTCTCTTCATGTTCATCGCTGTTTCCTCCTTTGGCGAAAGCCTCCGCTGGGCAACACCCTCACCGCCCCGGCGGAGGCGACTTTAAGGAGAGGTCACAGCTCTTGATCGATCGTGGGCAGGATAATGGTGAAGGTGGAACCTTTTCCGGGAACCGATTCGATCCATATCCGGCCGCGGTGGTTTTCAACGATGATCTTTACGATCGCCAATCCTAATCCGGTTCCCTGGGAATCGGGTGGCAAATTGCTCCCCCTGTAGAACTTATCGAAAATATAAGGCTGGTCGGCAAGCGGTACCCCTATACCGGTATCGGTGATCTGAACAATCACCTGGGCATCCCTGGCCTGTGCACGCAGTTTAACCTGCCCTTTAGACGTCGAATACTGCAGCGCATTTTCGATTAAGTTGGTGAACATTTGCCGCAGGTAGAGCGGGTTGCCCAGTACGTGGGGCAGCGCTTCCGGTAGTTCTAGCTCCAGGGTTTGTTCTTTTTCAGCAGCCTGACCCTGCATGCTCTCGACTGCATAGCGGATTACGGCGGACAATGGGATAACCTCTTTCCGCGCGTCGAACCCGGCTTCTATGCGCCCGAGCTCCAGCAGGTCATTGATCAGGGTGGTTATATTTTGGACGCTGGACTGAATGCGGCGGGTGAATTCCAACTGCTGTTCGTTGAGCGGTCCCACCCGGCGCACCAGTTCGATATATCCCTGGATGGCGGTCAGCGGTGAGCGCAGATCATGCGAGATCGTATTGACAAAATCGGTTTTTATGCGATCCAGCTCCTTCAGGTAGGTGATATCCTGCATGACCACTGCAATACCCATCTCAGGAATGGGTGTAACCTGCGCGCTGAGCACCCGCCCATCTTCAAGTGCAACCTCACCCCGGTATGGATGGCTGGTCTCTCTATCAGCAAGCAGCTCGATCAAATCCGGGTGGTGGATCACATCTTTGTAAGGCCGGTATTCAACCCTCTCTCCTTCCAATTCCAGGACCGCGCGTGCAGCGGGGTTCACCAACAAGACCCGGTTATCCTGGTCGAGGATGATGATGCTGTCCTGTACGCTGCTCAGCAGTGTTTCGTATTTTTCCCGCTCGACCTCGGAATCTGCGAACAGCCGGGCGTTCTCGACGGCAATCGCAGCATAATCAGCCAATGCGTGCATCATTTCGAGGTGGTAGCTGGAGAAAGGTTGACCGCTGCGGCGATTATCAACGCCCAGCACGCCGACTACCCGGTCCCCGATTGTCATGGGTACGTACATCAGCGTATGGACTAAATAGGAGGTTTTGATTTTCTTGGGTGTGGCGGTGTTGATCAGCAGGGGCTGTCCGGTGCGCAGTACTTCACCAGGCAGCGTGTCTTCGATAGGTAGGCGGAATTTACGCACAAAATCTTCATGGAAATTGCGTGCCGCACGCATATACAGCTCGCCGCTGTTCTCATCTACCAGCAGCAGGCTGCCTTCTTCTGCACCCGTTATATCGACTGCCGCATCCACAACTGCGGCAAGGACGTTATCCAGGTCCAGGATAGAGGTTACTTGGCGCCCGATCTGCTGCAGTGCTTCAAGGTTCTTGACCCGCTGAGGCACCATCCCTGGGGTCTGGTCTCCGGTCTCTTGAACCAGGCTTGATATCCGTTTCTGCCTCTGCAGTGTGCCCTCCACTGCCCCAAGCACATCGCCGGCATCGAATGGCGGGAATAGATAATCCCATATCCCGCTGCGCAAGGCTTGCAGCAATAGAGCTTCCGAATATGGATCGGATACCAGGATGAGCGGCAGGAGAGGGTGGCGTTCCTGCAGACCTGCGGCGAGTTCCAGACCGCTGCCGTCCGCAATCTTGTCTTCCAGAATGATCAGATCCGGTGGTTGGGAGTCCAGCAATAGTTCCAGAGTTTCCGCCTCCCTTATTTGAGTGACCCGATATCCATGCGGAACCAGGATTGTTTCCTCGAGCAGACGGCTGGTTTGTGAATTTGAGAGGATGATGAAGATTTGTTCGTTAGGCATTCAGATAATGTGTGAGTGAGGTGATAGAGTTGTGTTCACTTGCCTGTTTCGAGTGACTTTCCCAATTCTTTTAATGCATAAGATAAATTTTCCTGCGTAGATTTCAGCAGGGTTTTCTGTGTGGTATTCAAACGACTGTTCTCGCCCACCAGTAATTCTTTGATCGTGTGTAATGCACTCTGCAGTGGCTCTTCCAGCTGCAGCTGTGTTTTCCGGAAGGCTGCATCCCGAAAGACTGCTGTCGCTTGCGCAGCTTCAGCGGATTTTTGCAGGCTGAGGGCGCGCTCTTCAATGGCACGGAACAACCGGGCATTCACCAGTGAAATCGAGGCATAATCGGCTACCGCTTCCAATAACGCCTGATTGCTTGGGCCAAATGGTCTGGGGGTTGTCCTTGCCACCACGAGCAAGCCGATGACCTCTTTCTTCGCTTTTATCGGTATGACCAGGAGCGCTCGTGCCAGGCGAGAGATCTTAAACCTCTTCAATGGCTCTCCGTGGATGGATAAGGATTCACCGGAAAGCGAAACCAGGCCGCTGATCCCATCATCCCACGGCTGGTTCAATTTTTCAGCATATTGGTCAGGGAGATTTAACTGGGCGCTGAGCGTGAAGCTGTCCGTGTTCTCCTGGCGCAGCAGAAGCCAGCCGCAATCCGCGCCAGTGATATAAACTGCCCCCTCGACAATCCTATCGAACAACAGTGGTTGGTCCGTGATCGATGTGACAGCCTTCCCGATTGAGTAGATAGTGGTCAGTTCTCGCACCCTCTGCTGGAGCTCTTGATTAGTCTGGTTGAGCTGTTTCTCCAGGCGCTCACGCTCACGGCGAGCGCGCATCTGTTTCAGGACTCTTTCGACCGCTGATATCACTTCGGCTTCCCGGATTGGGGAGATAAGGAAGTCGGATGCCCCTAGACGGAAAGCCTGAACCAGGTCATATTCAGAACCTCGATTCGCGATCGCGATCACAGGGACAGCGATGCCCTGAGATGTCAAGGCCACCAATAGATCTTTGCCGCTCAAATCCGGTAAATGAAGGTTGGCAATGATAATATCCGGGCTGAAAGTGATCGCTTGCTGAATAGCTTCACCCGCCGCGCGCACCACTTGAACTTTATAGCCCATGGGGCGCAGTGTTTGCCGGGCGATCAGCTCGCTGTTCGCGGGATCGCTTTCGACGACCAAAATGCGCTCTTGCTCTGGGGACATGACCCAATCATAGCATGATTTAATCTGTTAAGAACCTACAAAATGAATAAGACTCAGGCTGCGCATTTATGGTATTACAGGGGTGTTAGAGCAGGTGTCACCTGATCAAACAACTCCTATACCCATATAACTGCATCGATCCTATAAGAGTTATATAAAAACTGGTAAAAGGTGCTTGACTCTGGATACCGGATGCGCATACAATCTAAGTGATATGGAATATAAAGATTATTACAAGATCCTGGGTGTCGATCGCAAAGCCAAGGAAGATGAGATCAAGCGAGCCTACCGCAAGCTGGCTTTGAAATTCCATCCCGATCACAACCCTGGTGACAACCAGGCAGAAGAAAAATTTAAAGAAATAAATGAAGCCTATCAGGTATTAGGAGACACTAAGAAAAGGTCTCGCTACGACCAGTTAGGGGATTCGTACAATACCTGGCAGCAACGCGGCGGCAGCCCGGGAGGCTTCAACTGGGAGGATTGGTTTACCACTACGCCTGGGAGCGGCAATGTCCGGGTTGATGTAGGTAACGTCGAAGACCTGTTTGGGGGAGGTCTGGGAGACTTTTCGGACTTCTTCCGGCGTATATTTGGCGGCATGGCTGGGATGCCAGACATTGAATTTGGCAGAGGCGGGACGGGACAAACGCGCAGGCGGGTCCCAGCCCAGGCCGTCCAGCACAGTGTAGAGATCAGCCTGCAGGAATCGTTTCATGGCACCACGCGCCGTATTGAGGTGGATGGTCGCCGGCTGGAGATAAAAATTCCGCGCGGTGCTCGAACCGGCACAAAAGTCAGGGTGCCGAGTGCTGTGTCGAACCCAAACGGTGCGAAGAGTGATCTGTATCTGGTGATCAAAGTCGCCGATGCACCGGGATATGAACGGAAAGGGAGCGACATTTATTCTGATCTGCCAGTAGATTTATTCACTGCTGTACTGGGTGGTGAAGTAACCATGCGCACGCTGACCGGGAATGTAGTGCTGACCATCCCACCCGGTACTCAGCCAGGGCAGACAATACGACTGGCTGGGCAAGGGATGCCCCATATCAAGACCCCTGAGCAACGCGGGGACCTTTACGCGAGAGTAAAAGTGAAGGTTCCAAATAAATTGTCCACACAACAGCGAGAGTTATTCGAAAAACTGAAGCAGTTGGGCTGACTCCTTGAGTCTGGTCAATCATTGGCATTTCTCGCGCAGCTAGCTTATCCAGGACTCAGGCCCTGACTGGTTGGACAGCGTTCAATTGAACCACATTTACAGACCGATTTTCACAAACAGGAGGCAGTGATGTTGACTGAGAAAGACCTTAGGGAACTGTTGGGTTATAAGGGCAAATCCCCGGTGCTCAGTGTTTATCTCAATACTGAACCCGCAGAGGGCAGCTCTGATACCCTCAAACTCCGCCTGCGAAGCATGCTTAAGGAGGTGGATCTTCCGGAGGATGTTACAACAGTGGAGCGTTATTTCGATCATGAATTCGACTGGTCGGGTCGCAGCGTGGTGATTTTTTCTTGTTCAGATGAAAACTTTTTTCGACATTATCCCCTGGCCGTGCCTGTCCGCAGCCGGGTGCGGATCGCAGATCGCCCATATGTGAAGCCGCTGGCCGATCTGCTCGATTCTTACGGTGGATATGGTGTTGCCCTGGTGGATAAACAGGGAGCGCGATTATTCTATTTCCATCTTGGTGAGCTCCAAGAACAGGATGGAGTGATCGGTGAGGAGATCCGCCACACCAAGCGGGGTGGAGGCTCACAGGCGCAGGGCCGGCGCGGTGGGGTTGCCGGCAAGACTAATTATGTCGAAGAAGCAGCGGAGAGAAATTTCAAGGAATCGGCTGAATTTGCAGGTCGATTCTTCACAGAGAATAATGTTCGGCGGATCCTGATCGGTGGTACGGAAGATAATGTGAGCCCATTCCTTGCCCAACTGTCAAAATCCTGGCAGAGTCTGGTGGTTGGTACATTTCCGATGAGCATGACTGCCAGTCATACGGAAGTATTGGAGCGGGCGATGCAGGTTAGCTCAGAGGCGGAAGAGCACCGGAAAGCCCGGGTGGTTGAGGCTGTGATCACCGGAGCCGCCAAGGGGCGCGGCGGGGTTGCAGGCCTGGAAGACACGCTCGGTGCACTGCATGAAGGTCGCATCCAGACACTGGTGATCCGCGATGGACTGCGCACTCCGGGCAGCAGATGCCAGGGATGTGGTTTCGTTACAACCCGTGAGCTGCCATCGTGCCCATATTGTGATGGCGCGTTCGACCAGATTCTAGATGTCATTGAATTATCGGTGAGGACAGTGATGCAGTCGGGTGGAGAAGTCGAAGTTATCCATGACGAGATCACACTGGGGGATTATGACGGAATCGGCGGTCTGCTGCGTTATTGAAGTTTCATTGATCATTGCATACGCAGCGGTGAGTTGAGTGATCGGGAGGCAGGGTTGCCCTGCCTCCCGATCATAATTATACCCACCTATGCGGCACTGGTGGCTTACTTACCAAAGCTGCTATCCCCCCTCCTTAGAAACCAGGATTAGATCAGCGCTTTCGTCGGTGAATGCTGAACCGTCGAAGTCTCCATATCTTCCTATTACCCTCAAACCTGCGGAATGGAATTCATCAATGATGGTATCGACCGGGATAATATTTTGCAGGACCTGGTATTGAATCCGCTCCACGCTGCCATCTGCCAGCAAGCAGTCGTACAGCCAGGTAATGGTCATCTGTCTGTTTGAGCGTACCCATGCGCTGCTCACCTGTACTGGCTCCCCGTGCTCAGGGTGTGGAAAAACATCTTCCACCTCAAGCTCTGCCTGGCGGGGCAGCTTTCCCAGGAGTATTGGGTTGGGCATGCTGGCAGCGAACATCCCACCCGGGTGGAGGTGGAAAGCCACTCTTTCCAGAAGTCCTTGCCTGAGGTCGGCAGTGAGTGTGCTGTATGTATTGCATGCCAGAATAATGAGGTTAAAACGGATCCCCAGGTGGAATTTGGTGAAATCCGCCTGGAAGATGGGTGTCTTCGACGGCGCCGATACAGCCGCGTTGTCGGCGAGGAACTTCAACATAGCGCGGTCATGATCCAAACCGATTAGGCCTCCACTCACTGCTGACAGATGAGAGAGCACACGGCCCGTCCCGCAGCCCAGCTCGAGGATGGGACCACCCTGGCGTTCAGCAAGCTCGAGCCAAAAAGGGAGATCGTCTGAATGGATACTGTTATGGGCGTGATAGAGTGAGGGGAGCAAAGGGGATATCCTCCAGGTAGATTTCTACTACTTGACGATCCTGCCTAATACGCATTATACTCATTGCGCTCGGGGCGTAGCGCAGACCGGTAGCGCACCGCGTTTGGGACGCGGGGGTCGGCGGTTCAAGTCCGCCCGCCCCGACCAATCGTAAATTGCTTGAAGTATGCAGCGAATATTCCCAACACTACAAGAATCCAAAATACCAATATCAGTTGGGAGGCAGCACAATGGCAAAGAATAAATTTGATGGCGTCGTTGAGGCTGTTCATTATAAACCCAATGGAGAGGTGGATTGGGTGCGTGCGTATGAACGCCGCGGTCCGACCTTCTCTGACCATCTGCTGATCGAGCGAGAAGCCCTGATCGCGCGGCTTAAGACGGGGAAGAATTTCATGGTTGGCAAACGGGTCCCGAGGGAAGCCAGCACGTTTGAGGTAACACAGCCGCTGCGTGTGGTCGATTTCGGCGGGAGGGATGCACTGGTCGTGGGTCAATCCAAGGCTGAGCAGGACTGGCTCGAAGGAGTGCCTGTCATCTAACAGCCGCGCCGGCTTGTCTGGTTTACTCATTCCTCGCGCTTTTCTTAGGTCTAAATCTCAAATCAAGTTACTGGCGTATAATAAAATATATGCCAACGCCCTTCTACCATCTAAGCGTGGCTAAGGAACTCCTGGAGCATCCACAGCTGCCGGCTGAAGTTGGTGCGCTGATAAATCGTGAGCGTTCTGCCTTTCTGTTTGGGAATACGGCACCTGATGTCCAGACAGTCTCTAACCAGGCGCGCCAGGAGACGCATTTTTTCGAAGTCCCTCTGAGGAAAAATGCAGCACCACCCTGGGCGCTGCTCGTCCGGCGCCACGCAGGACTCTCTCACCCGGGTAAGATGCCTCCTTCACAAGCAGCGTTTATCGCCGGCTACCTGTGTCACCTGCAGGCAGACTGGTTGTGGGTAAGGGATATCTTCCTGCCGGTGTTCGGCAAAAGGGCTGGCTGGGAGACGTTCTCCAGACGGCTGTATCTCCATAATGTCCTGCGCTCATATCTGGATCAGGAGATCTTGCCCAACCTGACAAACGGCACGGCGGCGAGCATCACGCATGCATACCCGTTCAACTGGCTGCCGTTCGTGGCGGATACTTATCTATATCACTGGCGTGATTACCTGGCAGAACAGCTTCGTCCCGGTGCCAGGGTTCAGACCGTGGAAGTCTTCGCTGCCCGGCAGGGAATCTCTCCAGACGAGTACTACCACCTGCTCGGATCCGGTGAACGGATGAATGACGAAGTGTTTTCTCGCTTGCCTGATGAACTGTTGAATTATTACCGGAAATCATTAATCGAAGAAAATCTGCGCCTTATGCGGGCCTATATGGATCCGATAGAGAGCCAGGCAGCATGATCTGTATCGGAGGATAGATTATATCGAGGTGCAAGTATGAATGTTATCGACTGTACTGAGGTCCAAAGTCAAGATGGACAGTCAAAATCGCGAGGTAAGATCTGGGGTTCATTAAGAGTAGGGCGCGGAGCGTCTCAGGATGCAGAAGCGCAGGAAATGGTGATTGCAGCGTTTCAGCGTATTGTGTCAAACAAATACTTTATGCTGCGTAATTTTCGGCTGGCAGGATCAGAAACATACGTACCTCTGGTACTGGTTGGGCCAGCCGGAATCTGGGTGTTAAATTCCAGCATGCTGCGTGGTGTATTTCGGGCCAAGGGTGATAGCTGGGAGATCATCGACGATCGTAAACACACCTACAAGCCGGCTGACGATAACCTGCTGACGAGCACCGAAAGCATGTCAAGGGCAATAACAGACTTTTTGGCTTCCCATGGAGAGAGACAGGTGCAGATCGAGCCTGTGTTGGTTTTCACCAATCCGGGTATTCATATCGAGACCGTCCGTCCGATCGTCCGCATCGTGCTTATCGACGCTCTGGATCGTTTCATAGCAGGGATCGTGCAGAGCCGGGTTTTGTACGCTAATGAGCAGGTACAGAAAATTGTGGATCTGTTTACTGTACCTGATAACGATTCGTTGGACACTGTAACCGGTGAGCAGGATGAATTTTCCATCACCAGCCAGGCCCGGGCGCAAGATAGGATCGATTCGGCGGCTGCTCAGTTCGAGCGCATCGACAGCACCTTTTCCAATGTGGAGAGGCTGCCATTCTCCTCGCGGCAGTGGATGATCTTAGGAGGGCTTATATTGATCAATATCATCATCCTGGCAGCCTTCGTGATTTATATCTTTTTCGCGGCTTGAGTCTCAGAATAGGTCAGATCTCCATTGTCTTCCATCTTCCTCTCGATCATTATCCCCGTTTTCAATGAAGAAACGCGCCTTCCAAAGACGATAGAGAAGGTAGTTTCATTCCTGCACGAACAGCCATATCAGACAGAGGTCCTCTTTGTCGAGAACGGCAGCCAGGACCGAACCCTGGAGATTGCCGAGCAGTACGCGCGATTACACCCTCAGCTGCGCGTGCTGCAGGTGGAGGAGCGCGGTAAGGGGATCGCGGTTCAGCAGGGCATGCTTGCAGCCAAGGGCGAATATCGCTTCATGTGTGATGCAGATTTCTCCATGCCGGTGAGCGAGATCAACCGGTTTCTCCCACCAGAGCTGTCTGGCTTCGATATTGCGATCGCCTCTCGCGAAGCAGCCGGTGCCGTTAGGTATGACGAGCCTTATTACCGCCATTTTGTGGGGCGGATATTTAATGGCCTGATCCGGCTGTTCGCGCTGCCAGGCTTGCACGATACACAGTGCGGATTTAAATGCTTCCGGGCAGGTGTGGCAGAAGAACTTTTCCAGCTGCAAATGATCAAGGGTTGGTCGTTTGATGTTGAGGTATTGTTTGTTGCCAAAATGAGGGGTTATAAGATTATCGAGCTGCCGATTCCCTGGTACTTCAATCCGGAGAGCAAGGTGAGCGTTCTGAAGGATTCACTGCGTATGGCATTGGATCTATTTACGATCCGGATAAACGCTCTCCGCGGCTTATATGATATGGTTCATGCCAACCAGTTTTGATCCAGCTGATCTGCCCTTCAAACCCGACTTCAGCCTTGAATCCATGTTGTGGGAGCAAGGCCTCCACAATGTGGTCGGAGTGGATGAGGCGGGGCGAGGAGCACTGGCCGGTCCGGTGACTGCCGCGGCGGTTATTTTGCCCGCCGAACCTTCCCTGGCGGGTCTGCTGGATGGGGTCGATGACTCCAAAAGGCTGGCTCCCGCGCAGCGAGCGAGCTGGGCGGGACGATTGAAGGGGATTGCGCTGGCGTGGGAAGTGGGATTAGCCACACACTCCGAAATCGATTCTTTGGGTATTGTCCCGGCTGTGCAGCTGGCAGTGAGACGAGCTGTCCATCGCCTGAGAGTCCGGCCCGACCATATATTGGTCGATTATCTCAAGCTGCCGGGAATAGCGGTACCGTATACATCGATAGTCAAAGGCGATCAGCGGTCGTTGAGCATTGCCGCTGCATCAATATTTGCCAAGACAGCGCGGGATGCGATGATGTGCCAGCTGGAGAACAGATACCCCGGGTACGAATTTTCAGAGCACAAAGGGTACGGGACTGCCAAGCACCGGGAAGCACTGCGCAGGCAGGGGGCGTGCCCTGAGCATCGCCGCAGCTTCAGATTGGGCTGACAACCTTCCGGGCTTACCAGCCTCTTGAGCGCTTGGAACTACGGCGTTTGCGAGCCTGCATCCAGGAAGTGCGGAATGAATCGACCTCGGTTGAGAACGCCATCCAGTCCGGAACGACGAACACAAAACCCGAGGATTGGGGAGAGAACATCTGCGGGGAAAGGAAAAGCCGCAGTAAAAAAGGTGACAATGGGTACGAAGTAAGCTCGACCACCACTACTGTGCGACCATAGAATGGGTCCAGCAGGCTGCGCTGTGCCCAGCTTGCCTTGCCGGGAGGGAAAAGCTGCTGGAAAGCCGCTGGATGGACATTGCGGATGCGCTTGTATGAAATGCTCAAACGCAGGAAGGGTGTCACAAGCCGCAGATGATCCAGGCGCGGTTGGACATAAGCCGCCTGCCGCGATATGAAAGCAAATAACGTAAAGCCAAGGGAAACGGCCGACCCGGCGAGCAGCCAGATCTCATTTCCCGGGTCGAGAATGGGGGTGTCGCTGACCCAAAACCACAGCCAGATCGCTCCGAGGAGCAGTCCAAGGATTAATGTGGCGATCCACAGCCGGTCCATCGTCCGGCGGTATAAAAGCAGCCTATGCCGCTTTCCATCTTTGCGAGTTTTCATACTCCTCTCCACAAGCTGAATATCTTATGCTCACCCTTCATCGGAGTATGCCCTGGATCGGATTCCGAACAGCTACGCAGAACACTGCTCAACCATCACCATACAGGGGCAGTGAGAACCAGAAAACGCAGCCAGAATCCGCCTGGCTATACATTCCAATGGAACCACCCATGATCTGAACCAGCTTCGAGGATACATGCAGGCTGGTCCCCCATCCAGGCTGATCGCGCACATAAGTATCATCGGAACGGAAGAACGGGCTGAACAGCCTGGCCTGATCCTCACTCTTCATCCCGATCCCGTTATCGACCACCTCGATCCGCAGCTGTTCACCCTCGGTTTTGGCTTGTATAGTTACCTTACCACCCTCCGGCGTATACATTATCGCATTGCGCAGTAAATTAGTCATCACCTGGGGCAGCCGGTTGTAGTCTGCCGCGACGGGTGGCAGACCTGCCGGTAGGTCTGCCTCGACCTGCTGTTTTTTCTTTGCCCAGGCAGGTTTTAAGCTCTGCAGGACCTCATTCAGAGCCTTCTCGATCTCCAGAGCCTTGATATCAAGCACCATCCGCCCGGTGTTGATTCGAGAGATATCTGATAGGTCGGATAGGAGCGCTGACATGCGATCCACATTGCTGCGGATCGTATCCAGGAAACTGAACTGCTGTTCATTTAGGGGTCCCACCACGCCCTGGCGGAGCAGATCGGTGTAGCCTTTTATCGAAGTCATCGGCAGCCGCAGCTCGTGGGTCACTACCGATATATAATTGTTCCTCTCCTGCTCCACCTGCTGCAAATCCTGCTGAAATTTATCCTGGCTGGAGGAGATCTGGATGGACAACTGCTCCACCAATCGCATGACCTCCTGCAAGGTGCTTTCGGATTCCTGCGGCAGCGCGGAAGCCGCCAGGTCGAAAAGGCGAGCGTTGAGTTCTGTTAGAGTCTTCTGGATGTGCTCTTTTGAGTTTGGCTGATTGGTCATATCATTCAGTTTTGTAGGTGGCATGGTAATAATCGCATAGCTCGTGCAGCGGACAGTCGGGGCACCTGGGCTTGCGTGCCTGGCATACTTCCCGCCCAAGGCGGATCAGGTTAAGGTGGTCTGTATAGTATGCCTCGGCGGGGAACAGCCCAGCCAGGTGTTTATGTGCCTGCTCAACGGACATTTTTTCCGGTCGCATCCCAATCCTACCCGAGACGCGGTAAATATGGGTGTCCACCGGGAAGGCAGGTTTTTCCAATGAGAACTGCAAGACGATGGCCGCTGTTTTTGGACCGACGCCTTTGAACTTGAGCAGCCATGCCTCCGCTTCATCTGCAGGCAGGTCATTAAGAAAATCAATGTTCAGGGCACCCGTCTCGGCAGTGATCTGTCTGAAGATGGCCTGTATGCGCGGCCCTTTCTGGTTTGCCAGACCTGCCAGGCGGATGGCTTCAATGACGTCTTGCTCATCTGCATCTCGTACTGCTTCCCAGGTAGAGAAGCGGGCGCGCAGGGAATCAAAAGCACGGTCGCGGTTGGTATCATTCGTGTTTTGGGACAGGATGGTGGAGACCAACTCATCCAGCGGCGGCAGCGGGTTTCGCCAGGTGGGCACACCATAGGTCTCAAGGAGGATCTGGTGAACTGCGAATGCTAACTCTTGGGGTTCCATAATGGGTTAATTTTCTACCGGAGAATGGATCTCGCCGGGTGAGAATTGGTTCCTCTCGATCTCGAGCTGGAAGCTGGGACGCCCACTGCCTGCCAGCAGTTTACGCCAATTGTAAACCGGAAACTCAGGCCCAAACTCAGCCAGGTCTCCTGCTGTACCTGGCTCCAACACTCCGAGCTGACGGAGGATTTCCATCGACACAGCCGGGCGGACCTGGCCTCTTGGATTGCTGACCGATCCGGTATGGCTCTTCAAGTCGCCGTCTGACACCTTAATTGCCACACCCAGCCCTGGTGATCCGGGAAATAAAGCTGCGGGCATGATGCCGATAACCTGGTATCCCTCAGCGCCTCCCTTCGAGAGCAGCCTGCCCTGGGCTGCTTGCATCAGGTGGGTATCGAAGCTGTCTGGACCTCCGACCATATCTGCATGGTCGATCATGGCATTGGTAATCGTTCGGCAGGCGTCTGACCTTTTGTTCGGGAGTGGTGGGTTGGACAAGACCGGGTCGCAGAGACGGGCGATGGCAAGGGCTGCGTTGTATAGCGGCACCGCGAAATTGGGAGCGGAACAGCCATCGATACCGATCCCAATCCGATCCAGCGGCAGACCGCACATTTCAGAAAATACTCGCGTGATGGACTGCTGGACAGGGTGATCGGGGTTTATATAGTCTTGGGCAGGCTGCCCGCGCAGTCTGGCAAAGGCAAGCATGCCGGTGTGCTTGCCGGAACAGTTGTGGCGGTTCACGGTAGGCGTCTCGCCTCTCCGGTCGAGCGCGTCTCGTGTTGGTTTATGGGCGATCGGATGCACCCCGCACAGAAGATCGGATTCGGAGATGCCAGATTTGGTTTGAATGGAGGTCAGCACTGCGACGTGTTCGTCTGTGCCAGCATGGGAGGCGCACACCAACGCGATCTCACGCGAGGTCAGTTTGTAATACTCAGGACCGCCCTGCTCGATGAATGGCAGGGCCTGCAGGGGTTTGGCAGCCGAGCGCATGAAGGTGATCGTGTAGGGGTCACCGTATGAGGCGATCAAATCACCTGAAGCGTTCACCACTGCGATTGCCCCATAGTGCACAGACTCAACAATGTCTCCCCGGCTCAATTCATAGATGGGTAGATACTGGTAGGTAGGCATAGGTGATTCAGTGCCCGGAAAGACGACCAATTGTGCCTGCGAACCGGCACTCTAGCCGGTCATTCTTGTTTTTCTTCTATTTCACTGAGATCATACGTGTTCTGATGATGGTACTGGCGGCTGTAGTACTGGTACAGACCTGCCCGCAGGCGTAAGGCGTATTTTTCGTAATATTCCTCTGGGAAGGATAAATCACCGAGCAGTTTGGGGATCAGGTCTTCTGTCGTCTCAGGAAGGGCGTTTTTTGCAGCCAGCCGCTCCATTTGCCTGGCTATCTTCTTCAAATGTCTTACCTGAGCACGGATCTCCTCTCTTGCAATCGGTCCCCCGCGCCCACTGATAACCACAAAATTCTTGTAAGTCGTATTGAGCAGTTCAATATTCTCGAGCCATTCGTCGATCTCAGCATTGGCTAGAAAGGGAGGCTGGTCCGGCACAATGGTATCCCCCACGTACATCACCTGCTCCTCCGGGATGATCACCCATATCGAACCCGGTGTTGGCCCGGGGTGATGTTCGATGATCACCTCTGGACCCCCCCAATGCAGGGTCATCTGATGGGTGAATGTAATATCCGGCGATACCCAGCGCGTGCCGACGACATCGTTATATGTTTCCCACTCCGCGCCGCTTTCAACCGTTTGCCCCTTGAAGACCAATGGTCGGTTGCGGTAGATCTGGGCGGTATTTTGGTGGGAGAGGATCGTGCTCTCCATCGATCGTGCCCCCAGGGTCCTGTCCAGATGGGAGTCAAGGGAGATCATCAGGCGGTTTGTGCCGCCGCGCAAGTTCATCAGGGCAGAGCGCCATGACCGGGCGTCTTCTGGTCTCAATGGTGCGTCAACCGTGATTGTGCCGTGTGGAAATACCAGGGCGCCGAGCGTTACTCCCAAATACGTATCTTCGTAGTAAATACCTTTTTTTATCTGTCGCATCGATATTTTCTAACCAATATTATTCCCGGGGAACCTCTTTCGATTCGCTCGCAGGTAAGGTGAACTTGAAGCAAGAGCCTCCATCTTCGGGTGTTTCGACCCATATTCGCCCGCCGTGTTTCTCGACCGCCAGCCTGCAAAATGAGAGTCCCAGTCCCAGACCTTTGGGTCCCTCATCCGGGTGCAGACGGGTGAATTTCTCGAAGATGCGTTCCTGATCCTCGGATGGAATTCCGGGACCGTTGTCCTGCACCCAGACCAGGATCTCCTCATCCTGCAGTTCCGCTGCGATGGTGATGGAGCTCTCCGCAGGCGTGTACTTCACTGCGTTCTCTAATAAGTTTATCATCACCCGGCGGATCATATCCACATCCACCCAGACATCGGGCAAATTGTCCGCTATTAGGGTGCTCACGGTCTGGTCTTTGTTCTCGGCGGCTATCAAGACAATCTCAATGGCTTCGCTGATCATCTGAGCTGGTGATGCCGCGCCCCGGTTTCCGATCGGCTGGTCGGATTCCAACCGTCGGATATCCAGCAGAGAATTCGTCAGACGCTGGATGCGCTCTGTGGAACGCATGGCAATATTCAGCAGCGAGCTGATGGTCTGATCTGCGTCTTCTCCCAGCAAGGTTTCCATGACATCCAGGCTGGAAACAACATTTGCCAGTGGGGAACGGAGATCATGATAGATCATAGCCAGCAGGTCATTGCGCATATTGTCCAGATTCTTGCGTTCGGTTATGTCGCGCAATATCCACTGCAGGTGTGGGACGCCTTCGATATTGACTTCCCGGGCATGTACCTGCACCGGCACGTGTTTATCGGACTGGGTGTGGATATTTGTTTCATACGAGACGGTGGAGCCCGTAGTCAGATTTGAGAAGCGAGGACCGATGAATTCTTTTTCCACGATGCTTAACTGGCTGATACCCATCTCCAGCAGGTTGTCGGATTCGACGTCCATCAGTAAAGCTGCTTGCCGGTTGGCTTCTACGATCCGTCCCTCCCAATCGGTAATCAATATCGAATCGATGCTGTCTTCAAACAGCTCACGGTAGCGCTGGTTCACGGCCTGTATGCGCTCGAAAAGCTGTGCATGGCGGATTGCAGAACCAGCCAGGCTGCCGATGCCGGTCAGAACCAATAATGCGTCTGCATCGAAGCTGCCACCCTGGGGGTTGAGTGCCTCCAGCACGCCAACAACCTGGCCGCGCGAGCGAATAGGGGCGCAGGCGATCGCTTTGGTCTCGAATCCGATCAGCTGGTCGATGCCGGGATAGAAGCGGGGATCTTTTTCAGGTTCCATCACCACCGCGCCGCGCTCCTCTCGCACCACCCAGCCCGCGACCCCCTGTCCGATGGACAGACGCAGACCGATGATTTCTGAACTCTTGGGTCCAGTTGAGGCGCGGAATACCAGTTCGGAGCCGTTCGGGTCGAGCAGAGCCAGAGAGACGGCGTCCACCCGCAAGGCCTGGCTGATCTGCTCTAAAATTCTCTGCAGTACATCATCTAATTTGAGCGTGGCGGTGATGGTAGCCGCGCTTTCAGCCAGGGCAGTCATCACCCGTGCCTGGCGCTGGCTCTCAGCATATAAGCGTGCATTCTGCACTGCGATACCCGCCTGATCGGCGATTGCCTGTACCAAGGCGAGGTGCTCTTCTGTGAATGTATTGGGGTTGAGGTGGACGAGAGTCATCACCCCGATGGCCTGCTCGCGGGCAGCGATTGGGGCGCTGACAGCCGATTTCGGACCGGTGCGGGTCGTATCGTCGTCCGGACGGTGCAGCCAGCGTTCGTCTTTACTGGTATCGGGGATCAGAGCAGGCTGATTGTTGCGCAGCACCCAGCCCGCCAGGCCGCGCTCGAAGGTCGCCCGCAGCTGCTGGGTAGTTTGTTTGTGGACGCGCTCGCCAATCACCAGCGCTGACTCAATCGGCTGCCCATATTCATCCAGAACGATAATGCTGCCGCTGCTGGCACCCACGTTTTTCATCGATAGGAATAAGACCCGATTCAGCACGGTTTGCAGGTCGAGAGCAGACGCGAGCTCCCGGCTGATGTTGTACATCAGTTCGAGCGAAGCGCGTGTTGTGTGATTTTCGCTTTTCTGAGGTGGGTCTGGCAGAAATTTACGAAGGATGGACATAACGCATTCTCTTCTTGGCGTAGAGTATAGCACATATGCCAGGTGCACAGGTTTTCAAATTGGCAAGTCTATTACTGAGTGCCGGATCAGGGCGCGATCTTTATGAAAAGGGCAGATCCAGCATGAGGACCTCTGCAGCCAGGCGAGAGTTTACGTTCGTCCCCAGCAGGGTGATATGCCTCTGCAGCAATGCGACCATGCGGGAGGCATGCTGAGGCTCAAACCTCTTGGATAAGGCATCTATATCTTCCATCCGGTCCAGGTTAGCAAGCGGGGCAGCACTGCCGGAGGCGTGCAGGAACACATCTCTCCATAGCGACTGCCAGATCTCCAGTGCCTGGCGCAGCCGTTCTCTATCTTTCGCCAGGTCTTCGACATAGGCAAAGCGTTCGACCCGGCTGGAGGACAGCAAGCTGTTGTGGTCGTCGAGAATCTCCTGGCGCAGCTGCATAAGCTCGGACTGCTGGTACAGGCTGAGTGCGTAGCCAATGCGCCCGCTGGAGAGATGTGCCAGGAGGCGAGCCTGCTCCTCAGGTACCTGCCACTGGGATTGCAGGCCATGCTGGACCGTTTCCAGCTTGAGTGGACGCAAGCGCAGCAGCTCACAGCGTGATACGATGGTCGGCAGCAATCCTTCTCCGCTCTCAGCAGTCAGGATGAGTACGACATGCCGGGGCGGTTCCTCCAGTGTCTTTAACAGGGCATTGGATGCGCTGGGATTCGCTTCTTCGAAGCGCAGCAGGATGGCAATTCGGTGTTGTGCCTGGTATGGAGCCAGGGACAGGCTGTGCTGGAGCTCACGCACCTGGTCGACCTTTAATACCCCGCCGATGCGTTCAGCTTGCAGAATGGCTAGATCGGGGTGCTGCATGTTTTCTGTTTGCAGACAGCTGCGGCAGGAGCGGCACGGCTCGCCTGGAGAGACCGGCTGCGGGCAGTTCAGCGCCTGAGCAAAGCGCAGGGCCAGTGTTCGCCGGCCAATCCCCTGTGGTCCGGTGAATAGATAAGCGTGCCGGTAGCTGTTGTTGGCGATATGTGCTTTAAGCGCCGCAACGGCCCACTCGTGTCCGAGCACATCCCAGTTCATGACAAAATTTTAGCAAAGAGGTTGAGTCTATGCAACTGCCAATCTTCCACAGCCGCCTGGTTGGCGTTGGGATTGGTCTTAAAGTTGACATGCATCTGGCGTAACGGTACAATCGCTTGAGATGGACTTCCTTCAAGACCTCAACGATCCACAGCGGCAAGCGGTGATGGCCGGGTTGGGACCGGTGCTGGTGATGGCAGGGCCGGGTTCTGGCAAAACCAGGGTGCTAACCCACCGTATCGCATACCTGATCGGTGCCATGGCAGTGCGCCCTTACCAGATCATGGCGGTAACATTCACCAATAAGGCCGCCCGCGAGATGGAAAGCCGAGTGTCCGAGCTTCTGGGGGAGAGCACTCATGGATTGACCCTGGGTACGTTCCATGCCACCTGCGCGCGTATCCTGCGCCGCGAGGCGGGTCATCTCCCCTTTGAATCGAACTTCGTCATATTCGATTCCGACGACCAGCTCAGTGTCGTCCGCCGGGCGTTGGATGACCTTAATCTGGATGAGAAACGCTACCGCCCGCATGCTGTGCACGGTGCGATCTCCAATGCCAAGAACGAACTGCTTCTGCCCGATGACTTCCCGGTGCAGACCTACCGGGATGAGGTAATTGCACGGGTTTACCGCCGCTACCAGGAGCTGCTTTTGGCGAGCAATGCACTGGATTTCGATGATTTGCTGCTGTGGACGGCATTCCTGCTGGAAAATACTCCCCCGGTGCGCGAGAAATACGCCCGCCGGTATGAGCACGTCCTTGTCGACGAATTCCAAGATACCAATCTGGCCCAGTATACCCTGCTCAGGCATATGGTCTCGCTGCACCGCAATTTTTTTGTGGTTGGGGACACCGACCAATCGATCTATGGCTGGCGCGGGGCAGATTATCGCAACCTGCTGCGGTTGGAAGAGGATTTTCCTGATACCCAGGTCATCGTGCTGGAACAGAATTACCGCTCTACCCAGATAATCCTGGATACCGCTATGGCGGTGATCGACCGCCACCCGCATCGAGTGCGCAAGAAATTATTCACCGACCGCGGGACGGGCCGGCGCCCGATCCTGATGGAGACTTTTGACGATCGTCTCGAAGCCTCCTATGTGGTGGATACGATTGCAGATCTGGTGGGGCGTGGGCAGGCGCAGCCGGGTGATTTTGCAGTGATGTACCGCACCAATGCCCAATCCCGCTTGCTGGAAGAGGCATTCTTACATGCCGGGCTGCCCTACAAGCTGGTTGGAGCACAGCGTTTCTATGGACGGCGAGAGGTCAAGGACGTGATTGCCTATTTGCGTCTGGTGCGCAACCCGAATGACGATATCAGCCTGACGCGCATCATCAATACCCCGGCGCGCGGGATTGGGAATAAAACCTTATTGGCTTTGCGTACCTATGCTCAGCAAACCGGTAAATCTACCGGGGAAGCGCTGCTGGGTATGGGTAATAATGACCAACCTGTGAAACCGGATCATTTTCCGGCTCGTGCGGCCGCGGTCCTGGTCTCTTTTGGTTCCCATCTCAGGCGCTGGCGGGAAGAAGTGGACCAGCTGCCGCCCATAGTCCTGATGGATTTAATCCTGGAGGATATCGATTACCAGTCCTATCTGGATGACGGCAGTGAGGAGGGTCGTGAACGCTGGGAGAATGTGTTCGAGCTGCGCAGGTTAGCGGCAGAATTTCAGGAGCAGGGGCTGGACGCGTTCCTAGAGCGGGTAGCCCTTGTATCGGATCAAGATACCATCGAGGCCAGCGCCAATGTGCCAACCCTGCTCACACTGCATGCTGCCAAAGGGTTGGAGTTTGGGAGCGTTTTTCTTGTCGGGCTGGTCGATGGGGTGCTGCCGCACAGCCGGTCATTTGAAGAACCCGAAGAGATGCAGGAAGAAAGGCGCTTGTTCTACGTGGGGATTACGCGTGCCAAAGATCGCCTGTACCTGGTATATCCTCAAAGCCGCAGCTCCTATGGGTATACCGAACCGGTTGAGCCCTCCCGCTTCCTGGACGATATCCCTGCTGATCTGCTGGATGATGTACAGGTAAGTCGTCTGGGTGGCAGGGCAGCTGTAGGTAGCACTGCCTCGGAGCGCTGGCAAAAACCACAGGACGATCCAGCACCGCTGATCGAACGCCGCTACCACCCCGGGATGCGTGTCTTCCATCCGGTCTGGGAAGAAGGCATGGTGCTCAACAGCCGCATCCAGGATGATGATGAGATCGTAGATATCTTCTTCGAGGAAATTGGTCTGAAGCGTGTGGCAGCCTCACTTGCCAGGCTGGAGATCAGGAATTGAGTATTCTCTGCCATCTTCCGCAGGATATTGCTCCAGGTAAACTCTCACAGAACGGCTATTAGGCTGTATAATTTTTGTTGATATGCCTGTCTTTAATGCGAACTCGATGGAGTTTATCAGCCGCAGCCCGGAACAAACCAGGCGGGTAGGGATGCGCCTGGGTGGTCTGCTGCATGCGGGAGATACGATCTGCCTGGCTGGAGAGCTGGGAGCTGGCAAAACGACCTTTGTCCAAGGGATAGCTGCCGGGTGGGGCTCGCTGGATTCAGTTTCCAGCCCATCGTTTGTGCTGGTAAATGTTTACCGCGGTCCGTATCAACAGACCCTGTACCACCTGGATGCTTATCGCCTGGGTGGGCCAATGGAAGCTGTCGAGCTTGATCTGGAAATGATGTTGGACACAAGCCCTCTGGTTATCGAATGGGCAAATCGCATCCAGCCTGCCTTACCCAAAGAGCACCTTTGGGTGAGCATGCGCTGGATCGATGACGTGCAGCGTGATATGCTGTTCTCAGCAGTTGGGAGACGGTACTTAGAGTTGCTGACCGATATTCGCCGACAGGTGTACGGAGTGCGCTGATGCTGTTGGCTCTGGATACCTCCACCCGTATGGTCGGTATTGCGCTGTATGACGGCGCACAGGTGCTTTGCGAAACCTTATGGACCAGCCAGAACTACCACACTGTCGAGCTGGCTCCTGCGATTGCCGATATGCTGGCAAAGTGTGATGTTCCTGCCGAGCAGTTGAGCAGCGTGGCGGTTGCGCTGGGTCCGGGCTCATTTACCGGGCTGCGAATTGGCCTGTCGCTGGCAAAAGGGTTGGTCTATGTTCACCATATCCCCATCATTGGTGTTCCCTCCCTGGATGTACTTGCTGCAGCCCAGCCGCCGCGCGAAGGGCCGATGGCAGCCTTGCTGCGCACCGGGCGCGGACGGCTGGCTGTGGGAACCTACAAATGGGAGAAGAAAAACTGGAAGCCTCTGGCTCCACCCCAAGTGATGACCGCCGCGGAACTTAGCCAGCAGATTCAGTCCCCGACACTGATATGCGGAGAGCTCACCGGAGACGAGCAGCGCCTGTTGAGGCGCAAACGAAAGAACGTCATCCTTGCCTCTCCAGCGCACTCAATCCGCAGACCATCCTTCCTGGCAGAAATTGCATGGCGCCGCCTGCAGAATGGTGCGATAGATGATCCTGCGTCTCTCGCTCCAATCTATCTTCACTACAACACACCCATCCCAGAGCCATGAAAGCCCGCAGTTCGATCCGTGCCGCCTTGCCAGAGGAGCTTTTTGCCATGCTGCATATCCGTACTATGCGGCAAGATGACCTGGAGCAGGTGCTAACTATTGACCGCCAGTCCTTCTCCTTGCCCTGGCCTGAAAGTGCATATCGCTACGAGCTGTTGGAGAACCAGAGTTCATTTCTAAGGGTGGCGGAGATAGAGCTGCCAGATGAGAGCCGCTTGATTGTTGGGGTCGTGGTAGTGTGGATGATCCTTGATGAAACCCATATTGCCTCTATCGCTGTCCACCCGGAGTTTCGAGGTCAGGGGATTGCCACCCGGTTGATGGTTAGCGTGATGCGAGAGGCTTTCCGGCTTGAAGCGCGTCTTGCCACTCTGGAAGTGAGAGAACAGAACACCGCCGCCCAAAGGCTGTACCAGCGTTTTGGTTTTAATATCGTAGGTCGTCGCCCGCGTTACTACAAAGATAACCAGGAAGATGCTTTAATCATGACTTTAGAAGGGTTGGATAAGACCTACATCGAATGGCTGGATCAGAGTGTTGGGCGAAGAGCAATGCTGGGCTTGGCAGGTTCTGATCCAATCGCAGCCGCAGAGGAGTAGAGGAGTTAATTATGAATGCCGCGCAGGAGCTGGAAAAGATCGCCACGCAGGTCTCAGGCTGCACGAATTGTGACCTGCACCATTCGCGTAAGAACGCTGTCCCGGGCGAGGGACCGTCCAATGCGGAGATAATGTTCATCGGAGAGGGACCAGGCTTTCACGAAAACGAGCAGGGTAGACCGTTTGTCGGTGCAGCCGGAAAAGTTCTGGACGATTTGCTTGCCAAGATCGGAATGCAGCGCACGGATGTGTTCATCGGCAATGTGGTGAAGTGCAGACCACCCGGCAACCGTGACCCCCAGGCGGATGAAATTTCTGCCTGCAGCGAGTACCTGGAGCGGCAGATTCAAGCCATTGACCCTAAAGTTATCGTTACGCTGGGACGTTTTTCGTTAATGTATTTCATGCCGAATGCGAAGATCAGTGATGTGCACGGGAAAGCCATGCAGGTAAGAGGTAGACTGGTGGTGGCGATGTACCATCCCGCCGCCGGACTGCACCAGCGCTCGTTGATGTCGACCATCGAAGAGGACTTCAAAAAGATACCGGATTTAATTGCTAGGGCTGATAAGAATGCCGGCAGTCAGGAACAGGCTCCGGTTGATAAAGATAATCCTCGGCAGCTCAACCTGTTCTGATCCTTTACAGAAAGTACACGGCTGTCCAATTCCCCATCTGTATGAATAAAATGCGGAAATACTACGCTAAATTACCCGTTGTAGTACGTAGTCGGGCTAAATCTCTGGTGCCTGGGGATCTGAGGCGCTGGTATGCCCATCGCAAGACTGATGTTTATATCATTTCATATCCTAAGTGCGGACGGACATGGTTGCGGTTGATGACCGGTCGTGGGATCAGCCAGTATTTCAAGCTTCCCCAGGATGAGGATATCTTGTTCTTGCGCTGGAGTACAAAGCCACACCCGCTGCTGCCGATGATCACCGTGGTTCACGAAGACCGCCCCATGCTCAAAAAGCCGGAAGAGCTTGAAAGGTCGAAAGAGAAATTTCGCCATAAAAAAATTATCTTCCTGGTACGTGATCCGCGGGATGTGATCGTCTCCAGCTATTTCGAGATGAAGAAAAGGGGCGGTCTGTTCGGGGACAACCCTTACGAGTCTCGTAAAGCTGTGTACAGCGGGAACCTATCAGAGTTCATCGATCGTCGGCAGGGAGGCTTCGATACCATCTTGAGCTATTACAATATCTGGGCGGAGAACCGTGAAATCCCGAAGGGGTTCTTGCTGGTGCGCTATGAGGATATGAAACAGGACCCGTATGGCGAGCTGCGGCGGGTGCTCGATTTCCTTGGATTAACGATGATCGATGCTGAAACTATTAATGAAGCCGTTGAGTTTGCAGCCTTCGAGAACATGCGCAAGATGGAGCTGAAGGGGAGTTTTCGAGATGGTATACTCAACCCGGCAGTGAAATCGGACCAGGAGTCATACAAAACCAGAAAAGGGCAGGTCGGGGGATATCGGGATTATCTTACAGATGCTGAAATCCAACGCTTGAATCATAAAATACAGAACGATCTATCCAATTATTACGGATATACCGATGGGTAAAACCGCGAGTAAAAGGTCTCCAATGAACACTCAATCTATAAAATCAAATCTAATTGAACAGTTCCGCGATCATACTGCTTCTGTGGCAGTATTAGGTCTTGGGTATGTTGGTCTGCCGCTGGCAGTCGTTTTTGCCGAGACGGGTTTCCGCGTAACCGGCATCGAGCCGGATACGGTCAAAGTCGATACGATAATGCGCGGGCAGAGCTATATCCAGGATATACCGGATGAGCAGGTGAAGCGCCTGGTAGCCTCCGGGAAGCTGACCGCGACCAGCGATTTCTCAGCCTTGAAGGATGTGGATGCCGTCAGTATCTGCGTGCCCACGCCTTTACGTAAGACAGGTGATCCGGACCTGTCTTATATTCTGAGTGCTGCTGAAGAGCTGGCGAAATACATCCATCTCAATATGGTCGTCGTGCTCGAGTCAACCACCTATCCGGGTACAACGCGTGAGATCTTGCTTCCCAAGCTGGAGGAAAACCACGAACTGACAGTCGGGGAGAATTTCTTTCTGGCGTTCTCCCCAGAGCGCGTCGATCCCGGTCGCCAGGACTGGACGACGCTCAATACTCCAAAGGTGATCGGCGGCATCACCCTTGACTGCACGGACGTGGCAACTGAATGGTACTCTCAGGCACTGCAGATTGTCGTGCCGGTATCCTCTGCCGAGGTGGCGGAGATGGCAAAGCTGCTGGAGAATACATTCCGCATGATTAACATCGGTCTGGTCAACGAGATGGCGTTAATGTGCGACCGGCTGGGCGTGGACGTCTGGGAGGTGATCGACGCCGCGGCGACCAAACCATTTGGATTTATGAAATTTACCCCCGGTCCGGGTCTGGGCGGGCACTGCATCCCCATCGACCCGCTGTACCTGTCGTGGAAGCTGCGCGCCCTGAACTACACCGCTCGTTTCATCGAGCTGGCATCAGAGATCAATACCGGCATGCCGCGCTATGTGGTGGGCAAGATCCAGGACGTTTTGAATGACAACAGCCTGCCGATTAAAGGCAGCCGCATTATGGTGCTGGGGGTGGCTTATAAGCCGGATATCGACGACTTGCGTGAATCGCCGGCATTGGATGTGATCGGCTTGCTCAAGCAGAAAGGCGCCAGGGTTTCTTACCATGACCCTTATATCCCCCATCTGGATCATGAAGGGTGGCGGCTGGAGAGCGCCCCAGATATGTTAACCGCCGCGCGGGAAGCAGATTGTGTGGTTATTGTGACAGACCATAGCAGCTATGATTACCCGGCGATACAGGATGCGGCCAAACTCATCGTCGACACTCGAAACGCACTCGGCAGCGCCGGTCGGGCGGATCCAAAGGTCTTCCGCATCTGATCATGAAACCGGTGATTCGAACGTTCAACAAGTCTTTTCTAGGCAGCGGTAGGAGAAATTGATGGCGCGTTACCTTCTGACCGGCGCGGCCGGTTTTATTGCCTCCAGAGTTGCTGAGCTGCTGGTGGAGCAAGGGCATACGGTTGTCGGCGTCGATAACATGAACGATGCCTACGACGTGCGCATGAAAGAATACCGCCTGCAGCGCCTGCAATCTCTGCCTAATTTCAATTTTCATCGCCTGGATATCAGCGACCGTTCAAGTGTTGACTCATTGGAATATGCCTACGGCGTGAAAGATGCCGGACCGGTCTTTTCGGCCGTGATCAACCTGGCTGCACGTGCCGGGGTGCGCCAATCGGTGGAGAATCCGTGGGTCTACTTGGACACCAATATTACCGGAACCCTCAACCTCTTGGAGTTCTGCAAACGGAATGCTGTGCCCAAGTTCGTTCTGGCCTCCACCTCCAGTGTCTATGGCGATGACGCTCCTTTGCCTACGCCGGAAGATACACCCAGCGACCACCCCCTGCAGGCATATGCTGCCAGCAAGAAAAGTGCAGAAGCGCTTTGCCACGTCTATCACTATCTTAATGGTCTGGATGTGACCATATTTCGTTATTTCACCGTATATGGTCCAGCCGGGCGACCGGATATGTCGATGTTCCGCTTTACCCGTTGGATCAGCGAGGGGCAGGCGCTGCGATTGAACGGAGATGGCGAACAGAGGCGCGGGTTTACCTATGTAGACGATATTGCCAATGGCACAGTGCTTGGCTTGAGACCCTTAGGGTACGAGATTATCAACCTCGGCGGACATGAGATGGTCAAGATAAACCAGGTCATTGAAATGCTGGAGGAGCTGATCGGTCAAAAAGCACGGGTTGTGTCCCAACCAGCACATCCAGCTGATATGCTGGCGAACTGGGCTGACGTCCAGAAAGCCGGACGCCTGTTGGGCTGGGAGCCGCGCGTATCGCTGCTGGAAGGAATGACCAGGATGGTAGCCTGGTACAATGAAGAACGCAGCTGGGCCAGCCAGATTGACACCGGCTGATCGGCCTGGTGCTCAGGCACCTCGGCAAGCCGCCCTAATCCGTCCTGCCACACTATGATCCACTCGATATACTCCTGGGTGCGCAGGCTTTTCCATCGCCTGTTCCAAAACGAGTTGACCCGCCGGGTAGTTAAGAATTCCGGGTATTTGTTCAGCGCGACCGGGGTGTCGGCTGCCCTAAGCATGCTGCAGGGAATCCTGGTCGCGCGTCTGCTGGGGGTAGAGAGCTACGGCATACTTGGCGCGATTATCATGTTTACCAGTGTGATCAACAAGCTGGTCTCGTTCCGCATGGGAGAGCTGGTGATCAAATATGTAGCCCAGTACAGCGAGGCAGGCGACCAGAGGCGGGCAGCGACTGTATTCAAGAGCGCCTTATTGGTAGAGATGGCGGCTTCCATCCTGGCGTTTGGGCTGCTCTGCGCTCTCGCACCACTGGCAGCTCGTTTCCTCGCCAAAGACCCCAGCACCACAGGCTGGTTTATCCTTTATGGCATGATCGTGCTGGCAAACCTGGTCTCAGAGAGCTCGATGGGTCTGCTGCAAATATTCGATCGATTCCGCAATGTGGCTGCCCTTTCGCTCGTGCAGAGCATCGTCACGCTGTGCCTGGTCGCGATCGTATACCTGGCAGATGGGGGTATGGTCGGGGTGCTGCTCGCATACCTGGGCGGCAAAGCCGTTGGAGCATTGAGCCTCAGCTCGGGGGCATTATTGGAAGCCAACCGTAACTGGGGGAGAGACTGGTGGCGCACGCCGGTTTCCACCCTCAAGCCAGAATGGCGTGAGATGAGGCATTTCGCAGTGAACACCAACATCAGCGCCTCGCTGAGCCTGATCAATAAAGACAGCGAGCTACTGTGGGTGTCTTTCTTTCGCGGTCCGGTTGAGACTGGGTATTACAAGCTGGCGATTTCCCTGGCAAATATCATCCAGCTGCCGGTCAGCCCGCTGCCTCAGGCGACTTATCCTGAGCTGACCCGCCAGGCGGCGCGCGGAAACTGGCAGGACCTGCGCGCAGTGCTGAGGCAGGGTTCGATTCTGGCAGCCAGCTATACCCTGCCGGCAGTGCTCGTTTTGGGGGTGTTTGGCCGTCCGTTGATCTCCTTTTTATATACCCCCGAGTTCCTGCCGGCATATCCGGCGCTGCTGATATTGATGGCAGGCTTTCTATTTGCAAATATCTTCTATTGGCGCAGGAATGCACTCCTGGCCCTCGGGCGTCCGGATTTCCCGGCCAAACTGAATGTCATCCTGGCGGCAACGAAGGTGATTGGCATCCTGCTGTTCGTACCGCGCTACGGGTATCTGGCGAGTGCAGCTCTGCTATCGGCATTTTACATTGCTGCCTCGCTGATATCGTTTGCCAAGGTCAGGCTGCTCCTGGCAGCGCGCTTGCCGGTGACGGAGCAGGCGTAGCAATGCGCGTTGCCGTTATCGCTCCCAGTGAGATCCCGGCCCGGCGTGCCAATACCATGCAGGTGATGAAGATGTGCCAGGCGATCTCCGCACTGGGTCATGAGGTGCGTCTGGCTGTGCCCGCCGCGGGTGCTGCCAGATCGGTCGATGAGACTCAATGGGGCGAGCTGGCTCACCACTACGGGCTGAAGCAGCGGTTTACAGTGGATTGGCTGACTGCCATTCCGCAGCTTAGGCGCTATGATTTTGGCTTCCGCTCGGTAGGTTGGGCGCGCGGCTGGAACGCTGACCTGCTCTACACCCGTCTGCCCCAGGCGGCTGCCATAGGCAGCATGCTGGGGGTGCCCACAATATATGAAGTTCACGATCTGCCCAAGGGATTAATGGCTCCGCTCCTGTTCCGGGCTTTCCTGCGCGGTCGTGGGAAGCGGCGCCTGGTAGTGATCACACACAGCCTGCTCTATGACCTGGCAGATAAGTTCAGCGCACCCGTTGATGAGCCGTTCAGCCTTGTTGCCCCGGATGGGGTGGATTTATCACGCTATACCAATCTGCCGGGAAGGGACGCGGCGCGGCGTTCGATTGAGGAAGGGCTGGGAGTTAGCCTGAGCGACCAGGTCATAGTGGCTGGTTATACGGGGCACCTCTATCGAGGCCGCGGGGTGGAATTGATGCTCGCAATGGCTGCCGGCCTGCCGGAAGCGATCTTCTTGCTGGTTGGTGGCGAGCCTCAAGATGTCGAACGACTACAGTTGCAATCACAGCAAGCAGGCCTGAGCAATGTCATACTGACCGGTTTTATTCCCAATGCGGAGCTGCCGGTCTATCAGGCTGCCTGCGATGTGCTGCTGATGCCCTACCAGCGGCATGTGGCTGCCTCTTCCGGCGGGGATATTGCCCGCTACCTGAGCCCGATGAAGCTCTTCGAGTATATGGCGAGCGGTCGGCCCATCCTCTCAAGCGATTTGCCGGTTCTGAAGGAGGTGCTGGAGCAGGATTTCGCCATCTTCCTGCCGCCGGATGATGCAAACTCATGGGTGACAGCAATCCAAGGGTTGAGCGAAGATGCCCAACGTCGAGCTGACCTCGGCAGAGAGGCACGGATGAACGCCGACCGTTACAGCTGGGAATCTCGAGCTCAACGGATACTGGAAGGGATTATGCTGTGAGTCAGCCAGTGGACAGGCAGCCCATACCGAAGGTGGTCTTGTTGGCAGCCTGCTTGGCTGTGTTGACCGGGCTGGCATTTGGCCTGGCCTGGGTCTCGAGCGGTTACATGAGCGTCACCGGCTGGTTCCCTTTCCTGGCAGTCCTGGCAGCGGGTGCTGGAATGCTGTGGGTGGGATGGTGGTTGGTGCGCAGAGAGACTCCTCCAGGCTGGCTGGGTGGATTGCTGATCGCAGCGGCCCTGCTGCGTCTGGGGATAGGAGTCATCTGGCATACTGGGCTGCCGGTCTGGGGGTATGGCTCTCCCGCAGAACTGAACGGCTACGTGATGTCGGATGCCTATGACCGGGATCGTAGCGCCTGGGACCTCTCTCAATCTGAGAAATCATTGTTGAAAGCCTTTCAGGGCGGCTACCGGCGCTATGACCAGTACGGCGGTCTGCTGTTCATGAGTGCGGCTGTGTACCGCTTCCTGCCGGGCGAGGCACACCCACCCCTGCTGATCATCACGCTGACTGCCGCATTTTCATCTCTGGCAATCTTATTCACCTGGGCGTTTGCCAGGCGCGCCTGGAATGCCGAGGCGGCTGCCATCGCTGCCTGGCTGCTGGTCTTCTACCCCGAAGCGGTGCTGATTGGAAGCTCACAGATGCGCGAAGCCTTTACTATAACCCTGTCAGCAGCCGCGTTTTACGGCCTTTTGCAATACCTGCAGGAACGCTCGTGGAGCAGCCTGTTTTGGGTCATTGCTGCACTGCTGCTGTGCCTGCCTTTCTCTCCACCGTTCGCTGGACTGCTGCTGTTGATGCTTGTCATCCTGGCGGCAGCTGCAGGTCCAGGCGTTCTCCTGGGAGGGCTCAGGGGGCAGCGCCGGGTGTGGGTGATATTGGCCCTGCTGGCAGTATTGGTCCTCGCCGGGCTGTGGTTCACATGGGGCAGCTTCGCACCGCAGGGAGTGTCAAATCCGGTCGAGCTGGTGGGCTGGTGGGTGAAGAAGTCCGCCGATTGGCAGGCCTACCTCAGCGAGCGCGCCTCAGGCTGGGTGCAGAAGATCTTCGACAGTACCCCGGAATGGGCACATGCTCCCATGCTGCTGGTTTACGGGATCGTCCAGCCATTCCTGCCAGCCGCGCTGAGCGATGCGACCGGAGCCCTGATCTGGAGGGCGATTGCCATCTGGCGTGCAGCCGGGTGGACGCTGCTGCTGGTTTTCCTGATCTACGCACCGCTGCGCGCCATGCGACGGGTGGATGCCGGAAGCCAGGATGGCACCGGGAATATCCGTCTGGTCCTGGGGATCAGCCTGGTCGTGTGGCTGGGTATTCTGATTGCCTCTTACCGGGGTGGCGGAGACCAGTGGGATAACCCGCGCTACAGGGAAGCATTTGCCGGCTTGCAGGTGGCACTGGCAGCCTGGGTGCTGGCAGCCCAGAGAGCCCGGCATGACCCCTGGCTGCGGCGGGCGCTGGTCAGCTCGGTTCTGATACTGGCCTGGTTCCTGCCCTGGTACCTGCGCCGATATACTTACCTGCCCTGGGAGGTAGTGGATCTGTTCAAGACTCTCGGCTTGGGGGTCGCCACTGCTGTGCTGTATTGGGTCTGGGATTGGGCAAGGGAGTAAATTTCGTCCTAAACTCGGGCTTATTCCCACTCGATGGTACCGGGCGGCTTGCTGGTGATATCATAGACCACCCGGTTGACTCCTGGCACTTCATTGACGATGCGGTTGGCAATGCGTGCCAGCAGATCGTGAGGCAGGCGCGCCCAATCGGCGGTCATGAAGTCTTCGGTGGTAACGGCACGCAAGACGACCGCTTCCTGGTAAGTGCGCTGATCGCCCATCACACCCACCGAGCGTACAGGCAGCAGCACTGCAAAGGCCTGTGCCGTACCACTAAGCCGGTCACCCTCGTGACCCATGCGCAGCAGCCCGGCGGAGGCAAGCTCAGTGGTAAGAATAGCATCCGCTGCTCGCAGCCTATCCAGACGCACCTGGGTCACATCTCCCAGGCAGCGCACGGCCAGTCCCGGACCGGGGAACGGCTGGCGCCACACCAGGCTGGCGGGTAAGCCCAGCGCCTCACCCACGCCCCGTACCTCATCCTTGAATAAATAGCGCAGCGGCTCGACCAGCTCGAACTGCATCTCTTCCGGCAGCCCACCCACATTGTGGTGGGTCTTGATACGGTGCACTTTCGCCCGGTCGGGTGCGCTGGATTCGACCACGTCCGGGTAGATCGTGCCCTGCACCAGGAAACGCGGCTCTCCGAACTGTCTGGCTTGCGCCTCGAAAGTGCGGATGAACAGTTCCCCGATAATACGGCGCTTGCTCTCAGGGTCGGTCACCCCGCTCAGGGCGGATATGAAGGCGCCAACGGCATCCACCACAACCAACTCGACCTCCAGGTTTTCGTGCAGCGCTTTGCGTACCTGGGCTACTTCTCCCTGGCGCAGGAGTCCGGTATCTACAAATACTGCGACAAGCTGCTCACCCACTGCGCGCTGCACCATGGCGGTTGCCACGCTGGAGTCCACGCCCCCGCTGACCGCCGCTATGACCATATCTTTACCAACCTGCCTCCGCACGCGCTCCACGCTCTCTGTGATGATCGAATCAGGCGTCCAGCCAGGGATTGCCTGGCAGATATCAACCACATAGCGGCGCAGGATTTCTGACCCGCCAGGTGTGTGGTGGACTTCGGGGTGGAACTGCAAACCGTAGTACCGGCGCTGCAGGTCGCCGATGGCCGCGATTGGTGAGTTATCACTTTGTGCCAGGGGGATGAACCCGGGCGGAACGACCTCGATGCGGTCACCATGCGACATCCATACCCGCTGACTGCCCGGCGTGAGCAGTGGGTTGGCGGGCAGGGTCTCCAGATGGGCGGGTCCGTACTCGCGTTCTGCGGCAGGCGCGACCCGCCCCCCTAGCGCCTGGGTGATCGCCTGCATGCCGTAGCAGATGCCGAGTATCGGCAGGCCGCTATCCAGCACGTAGGCTGGGATGTACGGAGCGCCGGGTTCGTAGACGGACGCCGGTCCGCCTGAGAGGATGAAACCCTTCGGGCTCAGAGCCATCACCTGGCTGGCAGGTGCGTCCCATGGGAAGAGCTCGCTGTATACTTCCGCTTCTCGCACTCGACGGGCGATGAGCTGCCCATACTGCGATCCGAAATCCAGGATGGCGATCGAATCGGGCATAGGCTAATCTTCAGAGAACAAAATATCGTCGCCCTGCATGGATTGAATGCGCGCCAGCGCTTCGATCTGAATGCCGAGATGTTCCAGCGCTGCACGACCACCTTCGAAATTCTTCTCGATCAGCGCTCCAATGCCCACGATTTTCGCCCCCGCAGTCTGCGCCAGGCGTACCAGACCCAGGATGGTCGCGCCGGAAGCCAGGAAATCGTCGACGATCAGCACCCGCTCACCCCCCGCCAGGTATTCGGGTGAGATGATCAGCTCAACGGTACGGCCTTTGGTGTGAGAAGGAGTCAGGGTCAGGAACACCTGGTCGGGCATGGTGATCGGCTTGTGTTTGCGGGCGTAGACCACCGGAAGACCCAGGTGCAGGGCGGTGGTGACTGCTGGTGCGATCCCGGATATCTCTGCTGTAAGCACTTTTGTGGCCCCCACACCACGGAAGCGGCGGGCTAATTCCTGCCCGCACACATCCATCAGGACCGGGTCAACCTGGTGGTTGACAAAGCCGTCGACTTTCAGGATCCCATTGCCAAGATTCTTCCCCTCCAACAAGATGCGATCTTTCAGTGCCTGCACTTGGACCTCCTCAGGAATATAATGCACGAGCTGTCAGCCCGCCTGTTGAATTAATGGCAGTGTCATTTGATTCTACATCTCCTTTAACGAATCAGCCAGGGAGATATGTTAGAATCGGCGGGTGAAATTGGTACTGGCCTCCAGCTCGCCACGCCGCAGGCAGCTGTTATCCCTCGGTGGCTGGACGTTTTCTGTGCTGCCGGTTGAGGTGGATGAACGACCCGAGCGGGGTGAGAGTGGAGATAAATATGTGCTTCGCCTGGCGGAGAGCAAAGCGCGTGCCAGCACGGCCCTCATCGCCGGCGAAGCAGTTGTGATCGCCGCTGATACGTGCGTTGTTGACGGGGATGAACTCCTGGGTAAACCGGTCGACGAGCCTGAAGCGGAGGCCATGCTCCGGCAATTGAGAGGAAAAGTGCACCAGGTGTACAGCGCTCTGGCTGTGATGCGAATGCCGGAGGGAGCGTTGGTCACAGATCTGTGTGTCACAGACGTTCCGATGCGGGATTATTCAGACCGGGAGATGCTGGAATATATCGCCTCGGGTGACCCGCTGGATAAAGCCGGGGCGTATGCGATCCAGCACGCCGGCTTCTATCCGGTGGAAGGAATGCAGGGATGTTTCGCCAATGTGATGGGGCTGCCCCTATGCCATCTCTTGCGGACCCTGTGGCGGCTGGGGTTCTCACCGCAGGTAGATTTACCGGCTGCATGCCAGTCGGAGCTGGATTACCTCTGCCCGGTATTCCATCAGGTTTTAAATAGTGCCCAATAAACTGTTTCGGAAGATTCACATCTCGGTCCTCAGCCTCACCCTTGCCAGCCTGGCGCTGGTCAGTCTGGTAGGCTGCAGCCCGGCCGCAACAGAAATACCCACGAGCACACCTTCGCCCAGCCTGACATTGGGTTCAGTTACGGTGAATACCACCAGTGTGCCGGATGCTAAGACGGCTGCACGAGCGTATCTTGATGCCTGGAGCTCTGATGATTACGGCAGGATGTATGCTATGCTCACCTCGATCAGCCGGGACGCGATCAATGCCGAAGATTTCGAGACATATTACCGCACTGCTGCTTCAGAGGGTGCTTACAGCCGCATCGAGAGCGAAATTTTATCCTCCCTGGTGATGGGTCCAACCAGCGCCCAGGTCAATTATCGTACGGTCCTTGAAAGTGAGCTGGTGGGAGACCTGTCCCGGGAGATGGTGATGAATCTGAGCCTGGAAAATGGACAGTGGCGTGTTCAGTGGGACCAGGCCTTGCTGATGCCAGAGCTGGCAAATGGAAATTATCTGAGTATGGAGCGCTATGTACCCTCACGGGCGAATATATACGACCGGAAGGGTCATGCCCTGGTTGCCCAGACTGACGCCACTGCGATCGGTCTGCGCCCGGCTTTGACTGACCCTGACCAGGGAGACGACCTGTTCGGCATTATCCAGCGTCTGACCGGGCTGCGCCAGGAGGAGATCGAGGCACTGTACGAGAGCGTTCCGGCAGGTGCCGACTGGTATGTGCCGTTGGGGGAAGTGCCGGCGAGCGAGGTGGCAGAGGATTTCGGAGATCTCTCGGAGGTGGCGGGATTGATGCTCACGCCGTATAGAGCCCGCTATTACTTCGATGGCGGCATCGCGCCTCACCTGATCGGATACGTCAGCCAGATCCAGGAAGGACAGGAAGAAGATTACTTGCGCAAGGGCTACCGCATTGACGAGCGAGTTGGGCAGGCTGGACTGGAAAAATGGGGTGAGGAATATCTCTCTGGGACACGCGGAGGTGCGTTGCGCGTCCTCAACTCCCAGGGAGAGGTTGTCACCAAGCTGGCAGAGACCTCGCCCAAACCCTCTGAGTCGATCTATACCACTCTGGATAAAGATTTCCAGCTGGCAGCCCAGCAGTCAATGGAAGGGTTCCGCGGAGCAGTTGTTGTGCTGGAAAGGGACACCGGCCGCGTGCTGGCCATGGTCTCATCGCCGGATTTTGACCCAAACGCTTTCGAGCCATTGAACTTCAATTATTACACTCTGCTCAACGAGATATTCGCCAGCCAGGAAAACCCGCTGCTGAACCGGGCGACACAGGGTGTTTACCCGCTGGGTTCGGTATTTAAGATCATCACCATGGCTGCTGCCCTGGAGAGCGAGCGCTATACCGCCGATTCTACCTACCAGTGCGGCTACCACTTCGATGAGCTGGAAGGGGTCAGGCTGAATGACTGGACATATGAGCATTACCTTCAAGATGGCAGGACCATCCCCAGTGGTCTTTTGACCCTGCCGGAAGGATTGATCCGCTCCTGCGACCCCTGGTTCTGGCATATCGGACTGGACCTGTATAACCAGGATATGACCACAGCCATCTCGGATATGGCGCGTGGATTCGGACTCGTCAGCCTGACCGGGATCGAGGGTGTGGAGGAGCTGGCAGGAAATATCCCCGACCCAGCCAGTCAGGTGGATGCCACCAACCTGGCAATAGGCCAGGGAGAGACGCTTGTGACCCCGCTCCAGGTGGCTTCGTTCATTGCCGCCATCGGCAACGGTGGAACGCTGCACAGACCACAGCTGATCGAGCGTGTAGTTTCCCCTGAGGGGCAGGAATCGAACCTATTCGAGCCTGAAGAGTACGGTAAGCTGCCGGTCAGCCCGGAAAACCTGGCTTTGATACAGGAAGCCATGCGTGGTGTGGTAGCCAGCACCGATCCATACGGTACAGCCTGGCACCGGTTTACCGGCCTGGATATCCCGGTTTATGGCAAGACGGGTACTGCCGAATCGGGCTCGGGTAACCCACACGCCTGGTTCGCGGGCTACACGGACGCCAGTCGAGCAGACCAGCCGGATATTGCTATTGTTGTAGTTGTGGAAAATATCGGCGAGGGTTCGGATTATGCCGCACCGATATTCCGCCGCCTGGTCGAACTGTATTTCTACGGTCAGCCAGCCAAGCTGTATCCGTGGGAGTCGACTTTCTATGTGACGAAGACTCCCGAGCCAGAGGCGACCCCGGAGCCATAAGCGAAGATTGACCTGCTCCCAACCCGCTTCAGCAGGTAGAAGGACCTGACCCAGTGCAGTATTGAAAACGTTTCCTGGTCTGATCATTCGCTCCCAATCTGGTTTTTATACCGTCCGGACGGAAGGTGGTGATTTGGTATCTCGCCTGCGCGGTCGATTGAAGAGAGGACCGCGCCTGGGCGATGTCGCCGCGCTTGGAGACTGGGTACAGGTTAGCCAGCTGGGGCCTGGCAAGGGGATGATCGAAGGTGTCGAGCCGCGCCAGCGCATGCTCTCACGCATGGCTCCCACCCCCAGCGGGGAATACCAGCAGATCATCATTGCCAACCCCGACCAGGCAGTATTCGTTTTTGCCTGCCAGCAGCCAGAGCCGCGCTTCGGTATGCTGGACCGCTTCCTGGTCATCGCTGAGAAGCAGGTTATCCCGGCCATGGTCGTTGCTAATAAAGTCGACCTGGTCAGCCGGGAGGCAGCCCAGGACCTTTTCGAGCGCTACACGGCGGTGGGTTATCCTGTGGTTTACACCAGTGCGAAGACTATGGTAGGGATCGACGATCTAAGCGAGCAATTGGCTGGAAAAGTGTCGGTGTTTGCCGGGCCATCCGGAGTGGGGAAATCCAGCCTGCTGAATGTGATACTGCCCGGATTGGACCTGCGCGAACGGGAGGTCAGCCAGGCGACAAGCAAGGGCCGGCACACGACTGTGGTGCGGGAGATGTTCCCGCTTGCAGAGGGGGGCTATATCGCTGATACGCCTGGATTGAAAGCTCTGGCACTATGGGATATGGAAGCAGAAGAACTGGACGGATATTTCCCCGAGCTGCGTGAGCGTGTGGCGGGCTGTATGTTCAACGACTGCACCCATACCCACGAACCGGGCTGTGCCGTACTCCAGGCACTGGCTGAAGGCGAAATCCATCCGGAACGCTACCAATCTTACGTGCGCATGCGGAGTGGAGAAGAAGATCAATGAATGCAGCAGGGACAGACAGCTTATGCCTGTTGTGGTTGATCCCTGCGTTCTACCCCTATGCCCGGCGCAAATGGAAGGATCAACTTCGCATCCTGATAGCTGACGCCCGTAAACGGGTCGTTGCGAACCAGCAGCGGCTGTTCGATTAATGAGCCAGAAGGACCTTTGTTGAAGCATACCGCCTCCTTCGTCACGAATATTCGCTGGTATATGGCAAGAAACCCTCGATTTTCGTGTCCGAAACCTCACAAAGGTCTTGTGAGATTCTTACAATACCACTTTTTACTGGTAAAATGATGTAAACAACCGGACAAATACTATCTCAGGGCGCAATTCATGCCCTGTAAGCTGCTAGCCATAAAAGTGGATGGATATGACGAAGGCGAATGACAGTGATTTGATCCTCAAACTGCAAAACGGCAGCCTGGAAGCTCTGGGTGAGCTGTACGACCTGCACCAGCGTATGGTGTTCCGCACCGCGCTGGTGATCACCGGGGATAATGAAGCTGCAAATGATCTGCTGCAAGACGTATTTCTACGGTTGTTCCGATTTGCGGGTAATATCGACCCGGCTCGCCCGATTGAACCCTGGCTTTACCGCATGACGACAAATTTGTCTTATGATTGGGTCAAGCGGCGCAGCCGGCTGCCGCGACCGTTGGAGGATCTGATCGACTGGCTGGTGGTTCCGGGTAAAAATCTTCCGGATGCAGCAGTAGAGCGTAATGACGAGTGGGAGCGGGTCCAGAAAGCAGTTACTTCCTTGCCGCTGCCTCAGCGAGTCGTAATTGTGATGTACTACCTGAATGATCTCTCGCTTCAAGAGATCGCCGATATCCTGCAGGTGCCGGTCGGGACGGTCAAATCCAGGCTGTACTACGGGCGTCTGACGCTGAAGCGCAAACTCGGTCTGGGGCAAGATTCGCTGCCCGACTGGAATTATGAGGGCACCTAGGGTGGTGTGAGAGATGTTATGGATGCATATATAAGACAGTCTTTGAAGAATAGTGTATCTGAACAGCAGCCGCGCTCCAACAGGCGCGCCCGTCTGCTGCTGGTAGCGGCATCCATTCAGCGCGAGCAGCAGCCTGTCTGCAAGCCCAAATATAAAGAACGAGACCTGGCAATCCCACGCCCATCCCCGGTCGACCAGGCGATGAAATTTTACAACCTTCCTGGGCTGTGGATCGCCCATGTCTCCCTCACCCCGATCCGATGTGTTACTTAACCGCCTTCTACCAGATGGCAGTAGACGGTTAAGACGGAATTCCCAGACCTGACAGGAATTAAATCCCGACAAACACCAAAGTTGATCTCGCTCTCAATATTGTGTATGTTATTGAAACAAACCAGGTCCTTATTTATACCTCCCCAGTTGAATGAAAACCAATTTAGCTAATCTGCCCGGCTTGCTCTGTATAGGGCTGGCTGTCATTATAATTGTCGCGGGGTGTAATTACCCGTCGCCCGATCTGCCACCCGGGGTTGCGCCTGTTATCGAGACGTCTGCAACGGTCGCCGCTTCGCCTGCCGCACGAACCCCGACTCCTGAACCAGACCCGGCGCGGGTGCTGTCGGTATGCCTGACACAGGAACCTGCATCGCTGTTCCTGTATGCAGACTCATCTCCCGCCGCCCGCGCCGTGCGCCAGGCTGTCTATGACGGGCCAATAGATATGATCGGTTACGCTGCCCAGCCGGTGATCCTGGAGAGAATACCTAGCCTGGAAAATGGGGATGCCTCTCTGGAAACGGTGGAGGTGCGAGCAGGAGACTTGATCGTCGACGCGGATGGCAGGCTCACGACACTCGTTGAGGGTGTCCGCTACTTGCCCGGCGGCTGCCGGGAGACATCCTGTGCCACCGTTTATTCTCCCAGCCAGACTGGCAGCGAATCTGTCATGATGGACCAGCTTGCCGTACGTTTCACATTACTGGAAGGGCTGAGCTGGTCGGATGGCACGGCTCTGTCCATGCAGGATTCGCTGTATTCCTTCGAAGTTGCCCAGGCGCTTTTCCCCCAGGTGCGCCCTGACCTGATCCAGCATACCGACTCCTATAAGGCACTGGACGAGCGAAGCCTGGAGTGGCGCGGTGTGCCTGGCAACCTGGACCCATCCTATCCGACCAACTTCTTCCACCCCCTACCGCGGCATGCCTGGCAGGCTATCCCGGCTGAGGCTCTGGAAGGGGCAGAATTGTCCGCCCGGCAGCCGGTCGGGTGGGGAGCGTATGTGATTGACGAATGGGTAGCCGGTGATCATATCACGCTCACGAAGAATGAAGCCTATTTTCGCAGTACGGAGGGGCTGCCTTACTTTGACCACCTGGTATTCCGCTTCCCAGCGAACGGCGTCGAAGCGCTGGCTGCGCTGCAGGCGGGTGAATGCGACTTGATAGACGAAGCTCCGGCGGATTATTACCCTCAGGATGGGCTGCACCAGGTACAAGATTCGGGTGAAGTGACAATATTCTACGAACCGGATACTGCCTGGGAACAGCTCGCCTTCGGCATCCTGCCCAGTGACCCCGGTCTGCCGGCGTTCTTCGGCTTGAAAGAAGTCCGCCAGGCTGTGGCACTTTGCATTGACCGCCAGCGCATCGTGGATGCGCTATCCCCGACAGGATCGCAGGTGATCCACAGCTATATCCCCGGCGCACACCCGCTGTTCAATCCGGATGCCCCCCGGTATGCGTATGACCCGGCAGCCGGCGCGAACATGCTGCAAGCGGCAGGCTGGGTCGACCTCGACAACGACCCGGCAACCCCGCGCCAGGCGCAGGGTGTCCCGGGTGTACTGGATGGCACATCGTTCCAGGTCGAACTGCTGGCGCTGGATAACCCGGAACGGAGCTTGGTAGCCGGGATGATCCGCGACTATCTGGCACTGTGCGGGTTAGAAGTTAATGTACGCTCCTTGCCGGCAGAGGAATTGTTCGCCCCTGGACCTGAGGGAGCCGTTTTCGGGCGGCGCTTCAACCTGGCACAGTATGGCTGGCCTGCTTCGCCCCAGCCTGCCTGTGAGCTGTTCACTACGGCAGAGATCCCTGGACCTTACCCGGAGTTCCCTAAGGGCTGGGGAGGTGCCAATGCTCCTGGCTACAGTCGCCTGGAATATGACCAGGCATGCCAGCAGGCGCGCACTTCCCTGCCGGACGATGCCCTCTACCAGAGCGCTCATCGCCAGACCCAGGTCATCTTCAGTGAGGACATGCCCTCCCTGCCACTGTATTCCAGGTTCAGGCTGATCCTGGCTAGAGCGGATATCTGCAATCTGGTGCCGGACCCCTCGGCGGAGAGCTCCCTGTGGAACCTGGAGTTCCTTAATTATGCAGATGGATGCACTTGAAAATTCAATGTTTTATGGTATATTTCCAGGCAATTGCACTCAATTCGTAAAGGAGGTTCACTGGCTGTATGAACCAAAACAACACTAATCAAGTATATGATGCAGTGAGTGAGCTCGTCTATTGGTGAA